>CAZQTO010000078.1:0-6346 GCA_964596375.1 uncultured Zetaproteobacteria bacterium
ACGCAGCGACATGATGGATGCCCTGGGTGAAAAGGCCCAAGCAGAGCAATCTCGCATCGAGTTCAGGGAATATCTGCATGCCATCGGCGACGAGCCTGAGGGGGATGGTGCCAAGATAGGCATACTGACTGCCAGCGGCATGATTACCGATGGTCAGCTTGCCAGCGGCGGCCTCAATGGCAACGACTTCAGCGAACTGATCGAAACGGCGCTCGAAGACAGCAGCATCAAGGCTGTCGTACTACGCATCGACAGCCCCGGCGGCAGTGCACAGGCCTCGGAAACCATCCGCCGTGCCCTGCTCCGCCTGCAACAAAGCGGCAAACCGGTTGTCGTGTCGATGGCCGGCATGGCCGCCTCCGGGGGCTATTGGATTGCCGCCGGTGCCGATGAGATTTGGGCGACCCCCACCACCATCACCGGATCCATCGGTGTGTTCGGCGTCTTCCCGAATCTGGCAGCAGGGCTGGATTCTCTGGGCATCCACAGCGACGGCGTCGGCACAACTGCCATTGCCGGGGGCTTAAGACCGGATCGGCCTCTGCCACAGGTTGTGGCTGATGTGCTGCAAGCTGGCGTGGATCATGTGTACGTGACCTTTCTCGATATCGTATCCAGGGGGCGTCATCTGCAGCCGGAGAAGACCGCGCAACTGGCCGAAGGGCGGGTGTGGAGTGGCAGCGATGCCATGCGATTGGGCCTGGTCGATCACCTCGGCGATCTGGATAAAGCAGTCGCTGCCGCAGCAAGACGCGCCGGGCTTGAGGATGATTACGGAGTCAAGCGTATCCGGGCAAAACAAAGCCTGAGCGACATGCTGCTGGAGACCTTTCTCGGGGAATCCGGGGTGCAGCAGGCTGGCATGCACATCCTCGCCTCTTTGACCGGTGGTTTGAGCACCCACTTACAGGGCGCGGGAAACAGTGCAGCCAACTGGTTGCGCATGCTAAACGCTTCGGGTGGTACCTACGCCTATTGCGAACTATCCCCTTTCTGACGGGCGTCTTGACGAGCACCTGACGAAGCATCGTAAAACGGCATGTAAAGAAGGTCTTTCAGGCTGTCGGCACGACCGGACTGAAACTCGTTCAGACCGATATACATGCCTTCATGACCATGCTCCGGTTGGGCCACATAGCTGCGGAACAGCCGATCCCATAATGACAGGTTGAAGCCGTAGTTACTGTTGGTTTCGTGCGGCAGGATGGAATGGTGCACGCGGTGCATATCGGGGGTCACAAACAAACAACGCAGCGCCGCATCAAAACGAAGCGGCAGGCGCACATTGCTGTGATTAAACATTGCCATACCGTTGAGCAACATCTCGAATATCAGCACGGCCGCTACCGGCGCACCGAGCAGAGCCACTGCAGCCATTTTAATAACCATGGAGAGCAGGATTTCAATGGGGTGGAACCTGAGGCCAGTGCTCACGTCGATCTCCTGATCGGCATGATGCACCCGATGCAACCGCCACAATGTCGGCACAGCATGGAAGGCCACATGCTGGGCGTAAATAAGCAGATCAAGCAGGATCAGGGAAACAAACACAGCCACCATGCCGCCCACACTAAGCCAATGCAAAAGACCGAAACCCGTCTGCTCCGCCCATAGCGCCACGCCCACAGCGCCGGCAGGCAGCAACAAGCGCAGCAGCACAACATCAAGCACAACCAGTGATAAATTGGCCGGCCACCGATGATAGCCCAACTGCAGCCTGCGACGCGGGAACAGGGCCTGCAACAGACCCATCACAGCCAGGATGGCGATAAACACCGAGAAGCGGATCAATGGCTCATGCATCAGTTCAATCTATGAGAGATGTTCCAAAAGAACAGGCGGACATGTCACTGTTTTACGATTAGCTCTCAATAGCATTTGGCCAAGTACTACTTGCGCATAATAATATTAACACCATCCCAATCATCATCAGGAGGCTTCTGGATAAATCCACGGGCTCGCTTAAGCAGTACCTTGGAGGGATAGTCGTTGTGTTCGTCAACCAAGCGCTCAAAAATTTTCTCTGCCGCATTGAATTTCCGATGCATCATCTTTTCCCAGGCATCTCTGTAATCTGAAAATATCCGACTCTGCTCGGCAGGCAAAGCCTCACATTCTGCAATCGGTTGATACAAATCCACCAAAGCCTTCCTGCCAACGACACGAACCCGGTCAATAAATCTACATGCTATGACTTCATGAATCTGAGAATACACATCCAAACTGATAAGAATTGGCACATTGTAAACCTTGCATACCCCTTCAAGACGGCTGGCCAGATTCACATGATCGCCCAACATTGTGTAGTTCATATGCTCGGCAGTCCCCATATTCCCCACGACCATTGAACCACTGTTGATGCCGATACGGATACGGATTTCAGGATAGCCTTCATCAGCCCATTCTTCTCGCAAGCTGGCCAGTTTCTCCTGTTGCCGAATGGCCGCACGAACACATCGAACTGCATGATCGTCCATCGGCATCGGCGCACCGAAGAAACAAATAATCGCATCACCTTCATACTTATCGATGGTGCCGCCACATTCGAGAATAATATCACTCATCGCTGTCAGGTATAGATTGAGAAAATGAACCAGCTCCTCCGGCCCCATCCCTTCTGAGAACGACGAAAAGTCTGCGATATCCGAGAACATCGCTGTCATATGACGCGCTTCACCGCCGAGCGCCAGCTGCTCGGGATGTCTGGCCAGTTCGTTCACCACATCAGGTGACAGATAGTGGGAAAATGCATCATGGATAAATGCCCGTTTGCGCACTTCAGCAATATAACGCATCAAGGTTACCGGCAGGGTCGCAATCAACACACCAAAGATGAAATAAGTTATTTTCATCCATATGCCATATTCGAGAAACAGCCATTCTGCCAGCAGGATGACCAGAACAGGCACACCAACAATGCTGGCGCTTTGTACAATGGGGCCACTACGGTACACCAGAACACCGCAAATCAGACTGAAAAAGAAAACGCCCAGAATCTCAATTGCAATCATCCAGTCGGGATGCCTGATTTCAATACCGTTCAGAATATTGGCGATGGATGCGGCATGGGCTTCGACCCCGGGGAAAGTGGCATCAAACGGGCTTGGCCTGTAATCGTACACGCCAACTGCGGTGACACCCATCAGCACAATTGCGTCTTTGAAAACAGAGGCATCTGTCTTGCCTTGCAGGACATCCGCCGCAGACACATGCAGAAAGGTTTTTCCGGGGCCATAATGATTCAAAAGCATCGAGCCTGTCGAATCAACATTGATTTCATGCCTGCCCAACTGTAATTGCTCTACGCCCATCTTGCCGATGGTTGCCGACAGCCTGGGCCAACCCAGAGCCACCCGTAACATTTGAAGATCGAGATTGGGATATCCAAAATCACCATTATGCGCCAACAGGGGCACACGCCGGATCATGCCATCCGCATCAGGGAAAAAATTGAAATACCCGGATGTATCCACCGCCTCATCAAACAGCTCCAGATTTCCGGCCATACCGGCCATGAGTGGAATGCCGTGAATCTCTCCAGCCATAAGTTTTAATGTGATTGCCGATGACTCAAGACGCTTCCTTTCCTGTTTGATCTTAGCCGCAGCTTTCTCCGGAACTGATCCGGCCAGCGGATAAAAGAAGTATCCGGTTACGATACGGTCATGGTACCGATGCAATGTCTGCGCAAATCGACCATCGATATCACCTACCGACGCGTGTGTTTCCAACCAAGAAGCAACAGCAGGGGAGGACTTTTGACTCTCTGTCAGCAAGCGTGAAGACTCTTCCAACGGATTGATTTGGGGTTCCGAAAATACGATATCAAAACCAAGGACCGCTGCTTCGTATTCGCCAAGCACTCGCTCGACGAGCAGGCCTATCTTGTCACGCGACCAGGGCCAACGACCAACCTTGGCAAGGGATGCATCGTCAATTGCAAGAATAACAATCCGCTGATCAGGAGGTATTGCGCCGCGGGACTGGAAACGCGCATCGAGCGTCTTGTATTCGATTTGCTCGAACATGCCCGGAGGGTTGATTGTCACAACAAAAGCACAGACAGACATCAACACAATCAGTGGATAGCCGAACCAGCGCTCTCCACCCCCAATGAATCTGCCAATAGCCTTAATCATCTATTCTCCCATAGGGCTGATAGATTCTGCCGAAAACACGACAGAAAAACCGCAGACACCCCGTTTCTGACTATCTCTCGACAGAATATAGCGTCATCTCTGATTAAGGCACAGTAATCGTCGGATTTTTCTATATCGAGCATTGATTTGCCTGTCAAAGTAGCGCCGCTATACTGCTTGCAGTTTAGTATCAGGGAGGGTTATGCGCCGCTCAATCTTTCACTGCTGTCTGGCTGTATTTCTTCTAGCCATGTCAATGCCGGGCCACGCCTATGCCGATCTGATGCAGGATGCGGTTCTGGACTACCAGTTTCAGGATTTCGAGCAAGCTGAAGATAAATTCCGCCAGATTATTGAGCAGGATCCGGACAACATCTCGGCCCACTATTATTTGGGAATGGTGCTGCAACAGAACGGCAAAGTGAAAGAGGCGGTCTCGCATCTGGAATTGGTCAAAGAAAAAACAGCTCCTGGGCAAGTCGAAGGGATTGACGATGCTCTGGCCTCTGCCTATATCGCAGCTGGAACACCTGAAAAAGCCCTGCCTATATACAAAATGCAGCATGAAAAAAACAGGCAGGATGAAAGCCTTTCGTTTACCTATGCGAAAGCGCTTCAGGCATCCGGCGATGCTAAGGCTGCGAGGTCCATCTACCAAACGCTCATTGCCAGCAAAGGACAGTACGCCGATGCCGCCCGCTTCCAGATGGCGCAAATTTTCACTGACAAAAAAGCCTATGCAACAGCCATGCAACAGCTCAATGAAATAGACGAGAAGTCCCCATATGGTGATGCTGCAAAATCTTACAAGGACGCGCTTGCCCCAGCAGTCAAACCGCTCAGCCTTTATGTTTCATCTGAATGGTTCTACAACAGCAATGCATCTTCCAAGAGTTCCGACATCCTCGGCCAGGGAAGCACGCCAGTGGGCAGTCAAGGATTAACCCAGATCGTGGCCCTGAACTCACGCCCATTTGAATGGACGGAGGATCTGAGAGCCAAGATTGGTTATCTTTACTATGGCATGTTCCATCGTTCCAAGGTTGCAAAAAGCAATAATTTTACGGGCATTTTATAAATCCAGCGCTGACCATGCATACAACACCGAACACCCAAATCGAGCTCAAGGGAGACATACAGCTCTTCTATTTTGCGCATCAGAAACTGAGCAATAACATGGGGGGAACATTAACTGCAACATGGGAAAGTGATGACGGCAATGAGGTCGTTTTACACAGCAGTTTTTTGGACAAGAAACACACCACCAGCTTCTTTTCCGCCGGCACATCAACCTCATTAGCCTACCTGGATGCCAAAGCGATACGCGTAGGCATTTCCGGCTCGCTTACCGATGAGTCTGAAAGATTCTTGTCCGTGGACTATAACTTCAAAATGGAAAGGCCAACCCATACCGGCAGCGCTGACCCAATCATTGGCCCCAAATCCCGCGATAGCAAATACAATGAACATGCGCTACAGATTGATGCAAGCCTGCCTTTCACCGGATGGCTGTCACAGGTCAGTATTTCCGGCAGTGCCAGCTACTCGTACAAAAATTATCTGAACAGACAGGATGCGGCAGGGCTCAATACGGATGCAGCAGGACTACTTATTAAGGCCATTTCTGCAAGTTACGGCGGAAAGCTTCAAATCAAAGATGTTGTTAAAATTTGGGGTTATGGGGTTAACACAAGTGCCGGATATGAACATTCCAACTCCCGCTCCAAAGCCAGCGCGCTAACCTACAAGGGCAATAAATACATGGGTGAGATTTCAGCCTTGTTCTAGACCTGCATAATCGTACATATCGCATGGGCTTCCCGGATCAGCCCTGGCTCCGCCGACCACTCATCCAGACCTACCTGTCTCAGTCCCTATATTTGTTATTCCTCACTTCCTTGGGCGCCCGAAATTTCGGAGCCTCGATCTTCGGAGCTTCAATCTTCGGAGCTTCAATCTTCGGAGCTTCAATCTTCGGAGCCTCGATCTTCGGAGCTTCAATCTTCGGAGCCTCGATCTTCGGAGCCTCGATCTTCGGAGCTTCAATCTTCGGAGCTTCAATCTTCGGAGCTTCAATCTTCGGAGCCTCGATCTTCGGAGCTTCAATCTTCGGAGCCTCGATCTTCGGAGCCTCGATCTTCGGAGCCTCGATCTTCGGAGCCTCGACCTTCGGAGCCTCGACCTTCGGAGCCTCGACCTTCGGAGCC
>CAZQTO010000078.1:6446-11067 GCA_964596375.1 uncultured Zetaproteobacteria bacterium
CCTCGACCTTCGGAGCCTCGACCTTCGGAGCCTCGACCTTCGGAGCCTCGACCTTAGGGCCCCTGACCTTGGGTTCATCAACCTTGGGTTCCTGCACCTTAGGGGCTTCAACCTTGGGCTCATCAACCTTTGGCTCCTGCACCTTGAGCGTTACTGCATCTTCCCTTGTGGGAGCAACTATAGCCGGCACAACGGCTTGCCCCGAGGAGAAATCATTGACATTCAGATCCGAATTATTGATATCCCCTTGGCGCATCGCGCGGACAGCGATCAAACCGGATTTAGGAATATTGGCAATCTGCCCCGGCTTTATGGTTTTCTGAAGTCCACCGATGGCTTTTGCTATAATAGCCCCTTCAAGCAACAGAACCTTAGTGTCAACTTTCGGCGGCTTGTAATTTTCCGGCAATTTTATGGAGGGAACCCCTGTCGTCGGCTCGGGGACGGATACCGTAAATACGGTGCCACGTACGCCAATAGTGGCAGTAGCGGTTTTGACATCAAAGGATGCCCCCGGAGCTTTAAGCTTGGATACGGCAAAACGCACCTTGCCCCACAGCATATTAAATGCCCCGGAAGTCAGTTCGCCTTTATCTATGACATACTCATCAATGCTGATACGGCTTTTGCTACCGACAAAAATAACACTGCCCTCATTCATATCGATCTTCGCCCTGCCTGAGACATCGGTAACAACGACATCCGTTGGATAGACAGGATCGTTCAATAGCAGCGGCATGGGATTATCATTACGAACAACCTGCACCTGGCCGTTCAGATAGGAGATATGCCCTACAGATGAGGCTGCGTAAACAGGGTTAGTCCCCATGGCAGCCAGTAGTATGCCGCAAACCAGCGACAACAATCCGCGAAAGTATGTATTCATTTATTCCTCCACACATGGGGCAACATGCACGTTTTATTACTGTCTTATCAGCAAATTCAATGCCACAAGTCAAACTTATTCCCAGCCCTTCTTTGACTGCCGGCCATCAAATTTTAACTTCAGTTCTTTGACCTTGGACCTTAACGACGTTCCAGTTCAGGACTGTGATTCCCATCACTAATCTGCGTGAAGTCTCTAACTGCCAATTCAACATTTTTATTGAAATACATAGGCGAGATTCCAGCAATAATTTCCCCGTACAATCAGGTCGTATGCCTCATGGCCTGAGACCACCACTGCAAAAAAACAGGCGACTCCGTGAGGAGCCGCCTGCTGAGCAGCCTTTGATTAGGGGAGGGGGGATATCTCAGGCCGCGGGTTTCTTACAGGTGCTAATGCCCAGCAAGGGATAAAGCGGGCAAAAGCTGATCAGTGCAGTAGCCAAGGCAACTACACCAAGCCATGTCCAAGGGGTTCCGATACCCATCACAGCCAGCACAATCAATGCCACACCGGCCACACCTCTTAATATTCTGTCAATACCGCCTACATTCGCTTTCATTTATTATCTCCCAGTATGTTTTGTAGTTCGTTTGAATGGTGATGCATGCACAAACCACCACCGCATAGCAGCAAATATAATACCCTCAGATCCTTGCTTCCGTAACAATGTCACACAAGTAGATGGGCAATCAGAGATGCCGCTGCAACTAAGCCTTCTTTTTTTATTCCCCGGCCTTGGATACGCGAACGCTAATGGTCAGGTCACGATTGTTTTTCTGTTCATAAAGGCCAAGCAGGACGGTGGAAAATTCGTTGGCCGCGCTATGGTTCGCAACCAATATCATCTTCTCGCCCAGCTTCACCATCACCTCGGCTGCTGCCTCTGCGACCATGATGCGACTGCCATCCTGTGCCTGTGTCGTTTGCGGCTGCACGTTGATAGCTGACGGCGCATTGTTCACCTGAACCTGCCGGATATTGCCGGCATTCACTGCCGCATGCCTGAGCCAAGGCCGGATACTCAAATGCACCTCATTGCCGGCCAGCAGTGTGGCCTGCACATCGAATCCACCTGTTACATTCAGGAGTTCTACATTGCTTTCACTCACGACACCGTGGGCTGTGAGATAATTGCGCACGCTCTGCTGCACGATGCGAATCTCGCCTACCTCAATATGACCTGCTGTTCCGGAAGATGTTCGCAGCATAAAGTCACGCCTGTTCCCACCCTGCTGTGAACTGGCATTGGCATCAAGTCGAACCCAGCCTCCCGGCAGCACAGCCGCAAGGCCTACACCAGCATTATTGCTCTCTACCTGCTCGGATATCTCCACCTGCACTGCGAGCTGTACAGGCGCTCTATCAAGCTGGCGCAGGAGATCGCGCACCCTCTCAATATGTACTGCATCGTCACTGACAATTAGAATTCTTTGCGAAGGCATTTGCGCGACACGGCCCTCGACAGAAAGCTGGCTTCGGACCACGGTCACCGCTTCATCGAGAGGCAGATGCATTACATGAATCGTAGCCGTGTCTGCCCACCCCGTCCCACTATGTAACAACAGCATAGCCGTTAGAAGCAAGGGAAGACGCAAGGACATGTTATTTATTCTCAGCGAACACCGCGATGCGTTCATCGATACTGGCCGGATCCTCGTGGATGATCACCTCGGCATCGGGAAAAGCCTCCATGATCTCGGCCTCCACCTCATCGGAGATGGCATGTGCCTGAATCAGGGTCAGATGGTCATCCATTTCCAAATGCAACTGGATGAACTGGGTTGAACCGGATTTACGGGTACGCAGGTCGTGCATGCCGCGCGTTTCCGGATGACGGTGGACAATCTCCTTCACCTTTTGCCGATCTTCCAGCGGAAGCTCCTTATCCATCAAGTGATCAAGCGATTCGCGCATGATTTCAATGGCGCTATAGAAAATATAGGCGGCAATACCGAGAGCGAAGAGCGGATCGAATCCATGCCAGCCATATACAGCTAGCAACAGAGCAACAATCACGCTGCCGTTGATCAAGAGATCGGTCTTGTAGTGCAAATGGTCGGCCTTGATCGCTGTGGAGCCACTCTTTTTGATGACATGGCTCTGGAACAGCACGAGCCCCAGTGTGGCAACGATGGAGAAGATCATCACGGCGACACCGATGGTTGCCGAGACCACCGGTTGCGGATGCAGGATTCGATTGACGGTTTCCAAGACCAGAAACAGCGCCGAACCGCAGATAAAGGTAGCCTGACCAAGGCCTGCGAGAGATTCCGCTTTGCCGTGACCAAAGCGATGTGCCTTGTCGGCCGGTTCAAGGGCATGACGCACAGCAAGCAGGTTGATGAATGAGGCCAATGCATCAAGGCAGGAATCAATCAGCGTGGCAAAAAGACTAACCGAATCGGTCATCAGCCAGGCCACAAGCTTGGCGACAATCAACGTGCATGCCACACCTGTGGAGGCATAGGTAGCAAGGCGCATCAGGCGCGCGGCTTCAGGGGTGCTTTTGGCGGCGGGATTACTCAGAGGGGAATCAGATGCCTGATTTATCTCATTCATGCTGGCTATTCTGAATCAGAGGCCCGGCAGAATAAAGGGGCAAGGATACCCAATCAGGATCGATCAAGAGGATGGTCCGGGCATGTACCATCATTTGAGACGATAAAATGGCCGGTGGAAAATAACCAGCGCTTGTTCAGATAGCCTTGGCCTGTTCAACAGCATTGCCGATGTAGCTGGCGGGCGTAAGGGCCAGCAGACGCGCCTTGGCATCAGCAGGGATTTCCAGCTGCTGCACGAAGGTGCGCAGGGCAACGGCATCGATACCCTTGCCACGTGTCAGCTCCTTCATCTGCTCATAAGGGTTGGGCAGACCATAGCGACGCATCACCGTCTGCACAGCCTCCCCCAGAACCTCCCATGTAGCATCCAGATCGGCAGCCAGGTGATCCTCGGCCAGATCAAGCTTGCCGATACCGCGTTGCAACGATTGCAGGGCCAGCAGGGTGTAGCCGTAGCCGGATCCGAGGTTGCGCAGCGCAGTGGAATCGGACAAATCGCGCTGCCAGCGTGAAATCATCAGCTTGGATGAAAGATGCTCCAGCACCGCATTGGCCAAACCGAGATTTCCCTCGGCATTTTCGAAATCGATCGGATTCACCTTGTGTGGCATGGTCGAGGAACCAACCTCACCTGGAATGGTGATCTGGCGGAAATAGCCGATGGAGATGTAGGACCAGATATCGCGGGAAAAATCGAGCACGATATTGTTGAAACGGCAAAGCGCATCATTGAATTCAGCGATGAAGTCGTGTGGTTCGATCTGTGTAGTATAGGGATTGAACTCCAGCCCCAGCGACTCCACGAAACGCTTGGCTGTTTCTACCCAATTCACCTCGGGATAGCTGACCAGATGCGCATTGTAGTTACCCACCGCACCGTTGATCTTACCCATGACCGGCACCGCGGCGAACTGCTCGCGCTGACGCTGCAGGCGATAGGCCACATTGGCCCACTCCTTGCCCATCGTCGTCGGGCTGGCCGGCTGGCCGTGGGTGCGCGACAGCATGGACACGTCTGCCATATCGCATGCACCGCCCTTCAGGCTGGTGATGGCCTTATCCATGGCCGGCAGAAGCACATCGCGGCGCGCCTCGGCCAGAATCAGTGCATAGGACAGATTGTTGATGTCCTCCGAGGTGCAGGCGAAATGGATAAATTCGCTTACTGCCT
>CAZQTO010000079.1:0-10997 GCA_964596375.1 uncultured Zetaproteobacteria bacterium
CGCAGATGCGGTGCTGGTGCGTGAAAAGCAGATGGATAGCGCCCGCCTGCTGGCCTTTTGCTCCCGTCTTCGCGAGCTGACGACTCGTTATCATGCGCGCCTGCTGGTGCATACGCAGGCCGATGTGGCGCAAGCAGTGGCTGCGGACGGCGTGCATGTCGCCTCAAGCGACATCGCCGAACTGTCCGCCATGCGCCGCTGGTTGAACAATCCGGACATGAGCCTGTCTGCTTCCTGCCACGATGCGGCGCAGTTGCAGCAGGCAAGCGATGCCGGGGCTGATTTCGCCCTGCTCTCGCCGGTGTTCCCGACAGAAAGTCATCCTGGGGCACCGCATCTCGGGCTGGAAAGGTTTTCGGCGCTGGCTGCTTCCGCGCAGCTACCCGTCATCGCCCTCGGTGGCATCTCGATGGAGAACCGTGCCGGGCTTGCAGGCTTTCCGATTGCGGTGATCAGTGCCCTGCTGGGGGCTGATGATGCGGAAAAGGCGGCGCGAACGCTTAGGGATACTCCGAGAACCTATACATAGGTCGCGTTGCTGCGCCCATCGGGAAGATCGCAAGGAAGATGGTGAAGGTCGTAGCCGTAGCTACGAGCCGAGCCATCCTCAGGGCTTAGGCGGGTTTCTGCCCGGCGTGCAGGGCCTCAACCATGCTCCGGACAGCTTCTTCCGCTGCCTCAAGGCTCTCGATATTTTGTGAATTGAGACAAACCTTGCCGCAGGGCTTGTGTCCCAATGTGCCGGGATAGGAGCCGACCTCCACATCCGGGAACTGTGCCTGTATGCGATGCAGCGCAGCTGCGAAACTGCTTTCCGGCAGGCACACCTCGACTTCACGCCGCTGAAAGGCTTGTCCGCCGAAGTCGTCGAGAATCGCCTCAAGCTGTGATGCGAAGATGCCCGGAACCCCTGCAAGCACATAGACATTGCCGAGCCTTGCCCCCGGAGCAATGGACTTTGCGCAACGAATCAGATGTGCGCCCTGTGGCACGCGCGCCATGCGCCTGCGGCCGTCGTTGAGCCCGTCCTTGCCGTAATACTCGGTCATGGCCTGTACGACGTAGCGATGTTCGATCAGCGGCACATCGAAGGCGCGGGCGATCGATTCCATGGTGATGTCGTCGTGGGTCGGTCCGATGCCGCCGCTGGTGATGACTGCATCGAAATCAGCGCGCAGCCGGTTGAGCGTGGAAATAATACGTTCTCCGATATCGGGAACAACCGCAATCTCCGCCAGCTTGCAACCGCGTTCAAACAGCTTTTCTGCGGCCAGATGCGCATTGGCCTCACGTGTACGCCCGGAGAGGATTTCATTGCCGATCACCAGAATGGCGGCGGTCTGATGCTTGCGCTGCGGCTTATTCATAGCCTGCTACTCTAGGCAACTGTGCAGTGCTGCGCCACATCTCCACACCCTCCCTTGAGGCAAAAAAGGCCGCAGCGAGTTGGATCGCTACGGCCCTGTGCTTCGTTTCGCGCTTTAGCCTTGCTGCTGACCACGCAGGGCTGCAATACGTGCTGCTGTCGGTGGATGGCTGGCAAACAGGCTGCCGATTTTTCCGGGGCGGCCATGAATCTTCATCGTGGCCAGCGCATCCTGCGGGGCCAGGCCACCGCCTGCGTGCTCCTCTTCGACAGGTTCGGTGCGCTGCGCGATGGCCTCGATCTTCTGCAGGGCGCGAATCATCGGCTCGGCACCATAGTGCCTTGCCGCATGCGCATCGGCGCGAAATTCGCGGCGTCTGGAATGCCACATCACGACAATCATGGCCAGAATCGAGAACAGAATCTGCAGCACTATATTGACGATGAAATAGAGCATGAAATTCATCTGGCCGTCGCGCGAGCCGGCAGAGGCGACGATGCGGGCGATGACGCCGGCGAGAAAATAGACAAAGGTGTTCATCAGTCCCTGCAACAGGGTGGTGGCAACCATATCGCCATTGCTTACATGGCCCATTTCGTGCGCCAGTACAGCCTGCACCTCATCATCGCGCAGGTTGTTCACCAGTCCCGAGGAGACGGCGACCATCGAATGATTACTGCCGGGACCGGTGGCAAAGGCGTTGGGTGTTTCATCCAGGTACACCCATACCTCCGGCATCTTCACGCCATCGCGTCGGGCCAGTTCCTGCACGGTGTTGAAAACCAGCTTCTCCTTCGGGGTTGAAGGGTCGGTCACCTGCTGCATCTTGTACATGCGCTTGGCCATCGGTTTGGACAGCAACAGGGAAATGAAGGCGCCGCCGAAGCCGAACACCATCGCCCAGGCAAACTGCATGGACGTGATGCTTTCACGCAGGTCGATACCGAAGGCCGGCAGGACAAAGGCGATCAGGATATTGCCTGAAATAATCAGGGTGAGAAAAACCAGCAGGTTGGTCAGAATGAGCATGAATATGCCCTTGAATGCGCGCATAGAATGCCTCCATGGTTAATTTTCTTTCTATTACTTCATTGGTTTATGGGGATTGCCGGTCAGGCTTTCAAGCAACCCGACCCGGTTTTCAACCCCTTCCGGTTTTAAATCCTTGCTGCGTATTATCGTTTGGACCTTGAAATGAGGCAAATAGTTGATTATATATAGTGAATGACAGATGAAGTTCACGTTCCCGACGACATTACCGATGAAACCATGATTGAAGAGGCACAAAATGCCGGGCTGGTGGTGGCCAAAGAGCTGTTGCCCCCGGTGCTGAGCATCCTGCCGCTATCCAACCGACCGCTGTTTCCCGGTCTGATCGTACCGCTGGTTTATGAAGGTGAGGATCTGATCAAGGTCTTCCGCGAGATGACGGAAGCGGAGGAACAGTATGTTGGTCTGCTTCTGGTGCGTGATGAAGATGCGGCCTTTACCACGGAGAACCTGTTCGAGGTAGGGGTGGCGGCCAAGATCGTCAAAGCAGTGGAAATACCGGGACATGGTCTGCATATTATTTTTGAATGCATGGAACGTTTCCGGGTGCGCGATTTTTCCGCCGGTCCGCCGCACATCAAGGCGCGGGTAGAGTATCACTCGGAAACCAGTTACAGCGACAATGTCGAACTGAAGGCCTATACCGTCGCCATTATCAATACCATCAAGGACCTGCTCAAACACAACCCTCTGCATGAAGAGGAGTTGCGCCTGTTTCTGTCGCGTTTCGGTCTGGACGAGCCCAACCATCTTGCCGATTTTGCCGCCAGCATGACCACAGCAGGCCGGGCGGAACTGCAGGAGGTGCTGGAAACATACCCGATCTTCGACCGCATGAAGAAGGTGATGAGCCTGCTCAACCGTGAACTGAACGTCAGCAAGATACAGAGCCGCATCCGCAGCAATATTGAGGAGCGCATATCCGAGCAGCAGCGCAAGTACTTCCTCAACGAGCAGTTGCACGAAATCCAGCGCGAGCTCGGCATGGAGGAGGAAGCCAGCGACCAGGAAATAAGAAGGCTGGTGACGCGGGCCGGGAAGTTGAAGTTTTCCGATGAGGCCAGGGAGGTTTTCGACGAGGAGTTGCGTAAATTATCCATGCTGGATGAAAGCTCGCCGGAATTCGGCGTGGCGCGTAATTATCTCGACTGGCTTACAGCCCTTCCCTGGGGGCGTTTCGGCCGTGATCGCTACAACCTGAAAAGAGCTGCAAAAGCACTGGATCGTGATCACTCCGGGCTTGCGGATGTGAAACAGCGCATTCTAGAATTTATCGCCATTGGTGGACGCAAGAAGGAGGTGGGCGGTTCGATCATTCTGTTTGTCGGCCCTCCGGGCGTTGGCAAGACAAGTATCGGGCGGGCCATTGCCGAGGCTGTTAACCGGCCGTTCTACCGCTTCTCGGTTGGCGGCATGCGCGATGAGGCGGAAATCAAGGGGCATCGGCGCACCTATATCGGCGCCATGCCGGGCAAGATTATTCAGGCCCTGAAGCAGCTGAAGGCGGCCAATCCGGTCATCATGATCGATGAGGTGGACAAGATCGGCAACGATTTCCGCGGCGATCCGGCCTCGGCCCTGCTTGAGGTGCTCGACCCCGAACAGAACAGCGATTTCCTCGATCACTATATGGATGTGCGCTTCGACCTGTCGCGCGTGCTGTTCCTGCTCACCGCCAATCAACTGGATACGGTGCCCGCGCCGCTGCTCGATCGCGCCGAGATTATCCGCCTGCCGGGATATATTGCCGATGAGAAGGTGGAGATTGCCCGCCGTCACCTGTGGCCGCGCCTGCTCAAGCAGAACGGTCTGACGCGAAGCGATATCAGCCTTGCACCTGCCGCCCTGCGGCATCTGGTGGAGGACTATGCACGCGAACCGGGCGTGCGCCATCTGGAACAATTGCTGAAAAAAATTCAGCGCAAGGCTGCGATGCAGATGGCGCAGGAGGAAACTTCCGGAGCCCGGCCGCTGGTGGTGAACACGCGCAATCTCGACGATTTTGCCGGCAAACCGAAATACCGTGAAAAGAAGCAGCGCTGTGGCGTGGGCATGGCCACGGGTCTGGCCTGGACGGCCATGGGCGGAGTCACGCTTGATCTGGAGGCTGCCCGGGTTCACGAGGACCGGCGTGGTCTGAAATTGACCGGGCAACTGGGCAAGGTGATGCAGGAATCGGCCGAAATCGCCTACTCCTATATTACGGAAAGGCTGACGCGCTACGGAGCTCCGGCTGACTTTTTCGAGAAGGCCTTCGTGCATCTGCATGTGCCCGAGGGTGCGGTGCCCAAGGATGGCCCGTCGGCGGGTATCAGCATGGCCACGGTGCTGCTCTCACTGGCCCTGGGCAAAGCCCCTGCAGCCATGGCCATGACCGGCGAGCTGACCCTGACCGGCGAGGTTCTGCCCATCGGCGGTGAACGGGAGAAGTTGCTGGCCGCCAAACGTCTGGGCATCAAAGAGGTGATTCTTCCGGAGGCGAACAGGGTGGATGTCGAGGATTTACCAGCCTCGATCATTGAAGGGTTGGACATTCATTTTGTGAAGCATTTCGATGAAGTGGCCAGGCTGATGTTCGGCATCCGCCCCCAGCGTATGCGGTGAAACAAGCCATCGGCAAACAAACACTGCGTAACAGGCTTCCCGGGGCATCGGATGAGAACCTGAAAGCATTATTATCCATGTTGCGTCAGGACATTACGGCTTCGAGCGAACCGTTTACAGCTCTTTTGATGGAGGGCTGCTCTCCAGCCACGCTTCAGTCGGCACTCATTGAGTACAGGGATGGCCTGCTTGAGGATGGGCGCTTGAACGCAGGCGGGGTAAGAGCGCTTATCCGGCAATTTGATCGCCTTGGTTTTATGTTGCTGCAGGCGCTTGCCAAAGCCTGTCAGACACAGGTAAGCGATCTGGAATCCCGGTTGTCTGTTGCAGGCACCGAATTACAAATGGCTTCGGCACGTGCTCGCTGGGTTAGAGAGGGAGAGGTGACTCTTTACAACTATTTTCATGAGGTCCCGGTCATGGCTCGCGTAGCAATCCATGGCGTGCGCGAGTCCGGCTTCGAGGTGGATCGAAGCGCTGATCTGGTTCATGTCCTGGCCGCCGGCCAGCATGGTCGTTTTGCCCATATCAGATTGGCAGATCTGCGTTCCTGTTTGCGTCTGGAAGTGGGGAATGCTGATAGAAAGCGCGTTCATTTCAGGTATGCCGGCATCTTCAAGACCGCTCAGGAGCATCGGCAACATATCCGGGTGCAATGTGGAGATGCCTTGCGCTTGATGTTGACCGATGCATCGGGAGAAAATATAGAGGCAGAAGTGCTAAATTTATCCGAGGCAGGCTTTGGCTTGGAGGTACGGCAGATGAATACCGTTCAGATTGACGACACGTTACATTTTGAATTGTGGCTGTCTACCGGCGAAGCCAAGGGTTCCTGCTCGGTGTGCTGGTTGCACCGCGCGAACGCGCAGGCAGGGCAGACACGCTTTGGCGTCGAGCTGAATCTCACGCCGGCTCTTTTGCGCAGACTTCAGGCCGAGGTGTCGCAGAGAAAGAAGCGGATTCTTGGTGAACTGAGGATTCTGGGCACTCCGGACAGCCTGGTTTAAGTCGGACTGCGGTTCCTTTCTGCGCAAAGCATTCAGGGAAGCGGAAGCCTGATGTCTACCGACAGGCCGCCATCGGGGGCATGGGAAGCTGTAATACTGCCCCCATGCAACTCAACCACCTGCCGGGCGATGGCCAGGCCGAGGCCGTAGCCACCGCTATTGCGTGAGCGCGACGCTTCGACACGGAAAAACGGCTCAAAAAGATTGGCCAGTGCATCATCCGGCACGCCGCGACCATGGTCGCGCACGCTGATGTTCACCTGCCCCTCAAGGCAACGCATATCAATGTCAACGGCTGTACCCTTATCCGTATGGCGCACGGCATTGCGCACCACATTGTCCAGTGCTCGTCCCAGCCATAAGCGGGCGCCACGCAGCCGGCATGCTTCCAGAGCGCCTGTCTGTACAAGTTTGCCGGCAGCCTCAGCCTCGAAAGCTGCATCAGCGATGACCTCATTGAGCAAAGCAGTAAGGTCTGTCTCGACCATCTCGGCCTCAATCGCACCCTGTTCGAAGCGGGCCAGTGTTAAAACCTCACCGATCAGTGCATTCAAGCGCTCCGCCTCCAGTCCGATGCGCGATAATTCTTCCTCCGCCTTGTCGCCGGCAGCGACACGCGCCAGCTCCAGGGCCACGCTCAGCCGGGCCAGCGGTGAGCGCAATTCGTGCGATACATCGCGCAGCAACTGCTTGTGACTGGCCATCAGCCCCTCCAGCTGCGTGGCCATGGTGTCGAAGCTGCGTGCCAGCTCGCCCAATTCATCGCCGCGCCCGGCAAGCTGGTCGGGGGCGCGTGTGGCCATGCGGCCGCTGCCAAGAAGTGCCGCACTTTGCTGCAGCTGCCGAATCGGCCGGGTGAATATACGGGTGAGCAGCCAGCTGACGATGAGAATGACAACAAGCCCAAGTATCAGCTGGAAGATCAGTGTGTATTGCCGGTTCTGCTGTATGGCATCGGGTGCAATACGACTGTTGGCTACCCAGAAGAACCGCCCTTGCGCCGTCGTGACTGGAACCACGGCCAGCATATGGGGTGGTCGCACAAGCTGAACCGGGTGCTGTTGCGCAATGGCTTGCTCGATGAGTGGCTGCAGTCCCGGTGGAAGCTGACGGTTAAGAGTGTCGCGTCCTTCACCATCGAGCAGGGAACCACGGAAATGTTGCTGCCGCATGCTGTTGCGCAACCAGCGACGCAATGCGTCGGGGCCTTCCTCAATATACAGATTGGCCGCGGTGTCGGCATATCCGGCAAGCTGGGCAAGGCGTAGCTCGGTCTGCCGGGTTTCCAGCAGCCAGCGCTGGCTGAACCATGACGACGCAGCAGCAATGGCCGACAGGCTGAGCAGCAGGGCAAAGAAAAGTTTCCAGAACAGGCTCAATGTTCAGTCCAGGGCCAGTAGCCAGCCGACACTGCGCACTGTTTTGATGCGCGGTTCACCATTGTCCAGTGGCGCCAGTTTCTTGCGTATGCGGCCGATATGTACATCCAGCGTGCGGTCGAAGGGGCCGTGACGTTTGCCCAGCGCCTGCTCGGTGAGGGCATGCTTTTCGACCACCGCACCGGCATGGCTGAGTAGCACGCTTAATATATTGTATTCGCTGCTGGTCAGCACAATCTCGGCGCCCTTCTCAAGGATGCGGCGTGATTGCGGATGCCATTCAAAGGATCCGATGTGCTGCACCTGAGGGGCCTCTTCCGTCTTTGCCCCCTCTGCGCTGCTTGTCTCGGATCGGCGCAGCACGGCCCGGATGCGGGCGGCCAGTTCGCGAGGGTTGCACGGTTTGGCAATATAATCGTCAGCCCCGAGCTCCAGGCCGATGATGCGGTCCATCTCTTCGCCGCGCGCCGTCAGCATGATCACCGGCAGACGTGAGAAGCCGCGGAGTTCGCGCAACACATCCATACCGTTCTTGCCGGGCATCATCACATCGATCACCGCCAGATCGAAGACCTCATTGCGCATGCGATCGAGTCCGGATGTGCCATCAGCTGCCGTGTCTACAGCAAACCCCTCGTGCTCCAGAAAGCGGCGCATCAGGTCGGTGAGTTCGATATCGTCATCAATAAGCAGTATGTTCATGGCCTCATCCTGCCATGGAATGTATGCTGTAGAACATCCCGAGGCGAAGGTATGGACGACTTTTACACGTTTGTTACAATGTTTTTCGCTTTGCTTGCAGTCTCGGCGCACATGTTTGCACCGGATGTGCCAAACTTCGTCCCGTACAGCGCATAGACGCTGAATTGAGTTACAAGGAGAACCATCATGAACAAATCACTGATTGCGGCAGGATTGATGATTGCCACATCGCTGGCCATTCCAGCTTTTGCCTGTCCGGCAGGAGGATCGTGCGACGGGCCGCGGGGCGCTCAGGGCATGCAGCAGGGCAAGCAGAATGGCATGCAGCGCATGGCCAAGGAGCTGAATCTGAGCGAGCAGCAGCAGGCACAGATCAGGCAGATTCGCAGCGAATCGCGCGAGACGATGAAAGCCATGCGCGATGCCATGCTGGCTAATCGCGATGCCATGCAGAAACTCGATCCGGTGGCCAAGGATTATATGGCCCAGGTGGATAAGCTGGCCGCTGAAAAGGGCGCTATTGTCGAGGGGATGACCCAGGAGCATGCTCGCGTGCGTGCCGCGATGGCTGCCATATTAACGCCCGAGCAGCGGGCCAAGGCAGATGAGCTGCGCAAAGAGCGTAAGGCAAAACGGGATGCAAGGAAGAAGGAAGGCCGTGGTGACTGGGGCAAAGGGCGCGGCGGCCCGGATGGCCAGGGCCCCGGAAACGGTCCTCGCGGCGGCATGTAGTCGACCACATTAAAGATTCACAGCGCCTGCCGACCCCTCCCCGGCAGGCGTTTTTTTTTGCAGTCATTGATAGAGAGACGGTTGCATTTATTGATGCCTGTCCCATCCGACATGGCGTAGGCTGCGGCGATGCCCATTATGACCCTCAACCATATAAGTAAGGCCTTCGGTCCGCAGGTCTTGCTCGATGACGTGTCGTTCTCCATCACGCGCGGTGTGCGCATCGGCTTGATCGGGCGAAACGGTGAAGGCAAATCCACCCTGCTCCGCATCATGGCCGGTCAGGTGGAGACCGATGAAGGCGATGTGACCTTGCGCGGTAAGGCGCGGGTGGCCTATCTGCCGCAGGCACCGCATTTCGATGCCGGACAAACGGTGTTCCAGGTCGTGGCCGGTGGCTTGGGCGATGTGGCCCGGGCGTTGGATGATTATCATGATGCCCTGCATGCTTTGAGCGGCGACACTTCGCCTCAGGCTATGCGGCGACTGGATGAGTTGCAGGCGCATCTGGAGAGTATCGGTGCGTGGCAGTTTCATGCGCGTATCGAAACGGCAATCTCCAAACTGAAATTAGACCCGGATCGCGATGTTGGCGAGCTTTCCGGTGGCTGGTTAAGAAGGGTCGCCGTGGCACGTGCCGTGGTGGCCGAGCCCGATGTCCTGTTGCTCGACGAGCCGACCAACCATCTGGACGTCGCCTCTATCGAGTGGCTGGAGGATTTCGTTGCCTCCTTTCCGGGCGCGGTGTTATTCATCACCCATGACCGTTATTTCCTCGATGCGGTGGCTGAGGAGATTGTCGAGCTGGATCGCGGCCATCTGGTGCATTTTCGCTGTTCTTATGCCGAGTATCTGGAGAAGAAGGCCGAGATGCTGGCTGTTGAAGAAAGCCATCATCGCAAGTTCGACAAACTGCTGGCCGGCGAGGAGCGCTGGATTCGCAGAGGGATACCTGCGCGGCGCACGCGTAACGAAGGCCGGGTGCGCGGGCTGGAGGATTTGCGTCGCCAAAGATCAGCGCGGCGCATGCGCGGCGGTGATGTGGATTTGCGCGTGGCCAGCGGTGTGAAGCCGGGCAAGATGCTGATGGAGGCCATCGGGGTATCGCATGCCTTTGGCGAAACCTGCATCGTGAAGGATTTCAGCCATAAAATCATGGCTGGAGATCGCGTTGGACTGATCGGGCCCAATGGTATCGGCAAGACGACCCTTTTGCGGATTATGCTGGGCGAAATGAAACCGGATAGTGGACGGGTGCGGCATGGTGTTCGCCTGGCCCCGGCCTTTCTCACCCAGATGCGCGAACTCAATCCCGAGCTGAAGATCAGAGACGTGTTGCTGCCGCTGGGTGGGCAGTATGTGCATGTCGGCGGCCATGAGCCGCGCCATGTGGTCAGTTATATGCAGGATTTCCTGTTCGACAAAGAAAGATTGAACTCACCCGTATCCGCACTCTCCGGCGGCGAACGCGGCCGCTTGATGCTGGCCAAATTGTTGCTCGAACCAGCCAACCTGCTGGTGCTCGATGAACCGACCAACGATCTGGACATCGGTACACTGGCGATGCTGGAGCAGGCCCTGGCCAAATATGAAGGCACAGTGATTCTGGTCAGCCATGATCGCGCCTTCATGGATCGCGTGGCCAACCGTGTGCTGGCCTTCGAGGGGGATGGTCTTATTGTGCCCGTGGAAGGTGGTTATTCGGATTATGCCGCATGGCGACAGCTGCAGGCTGAAAAGGCTGCGCTTGAAGTCTCGGAGCAGAAGACGCGCAAGGCCGCATCCATCGACGCAAAGCCCGCTAAAATAGCCACCAAGCTGAGTTACAAGGAACAGCGCGAGCTCGATGGCCTGCCTGCGATGATCGAAAAGCTGGAGGAAGAAAAGTCGACGATCGAGGCCAACTTTTGCGACAGCAATTATTTCACAACGAATCCGACAGCTTTTCAGCGCGACCAGCAGCGCCTCGCCGAGCTGCAGGCAGAGCTGAGCACCGGCTATGCCCGTTGGGAAGCGTTGGAGGCCAAACAGGAATCCATGGCCGCGGCCTGACGATGCATGCGGCGCTTTAAGGAAGGTCTGAATAAGTGCATCCCTGCACTTATTCAGTACGCCAAGGCAAAAGCGCGGTTTTGCCCTGGCGCACAAAATCAAGC
>CAZQTO010000080.1:0-10766 GCA_964596375.1 uncultured Zetaproteobacteria bacterium
GTCCTTGTCGAAGGCCAGTACATCGTAGTTCTTCGGCTCCAGCACATCCGGCTGCATGCCGGGCGATTGCTGCGGCATACCGGGAGCGGTCAGCCCCACCACACCTTCCGGCTTTTCCTTGAGCAGACGCTGCACATCGGCGGCGGGCACGTGCCCCTCAATAACATAGCCGTCAATGATTGCCGTATGGCAGGAAGCCAGCTTTTCCGGCACGCCGTACTTCGCCTTGATGGCATCCATGTCCTCATCCTTATTCTCGGCCACGGTGAAACCGGCAGTCTTCAGGGTGTCGGCCCAGGTGGAGCAGCAACCGCAGTTTGGCGACTTGTACATCATCATGTCACCTGCAAGGGCATGTGTGACCGGCAAAGCAAAAGCTGCGACAGCCAGCAGGCCCGCCAGCACCCATGCGGAGTATGATTTTCCTTTGTTCATTCTCTTCTCTCCTTTAAATCCCTTTTTGTTCTTTAAATTGCAGTATAGCGCCATAGATGACCGGTAATACCAGCAAGCATAACAGTGTTGTGCTGACCATGCCGCCGATCATTGGAGCGGCAATGCGCTGCATGACATCCGAGCCCGTGCCGCCACCCAGCATAATCGGCACAAGGCCTGCAATCACCGCCGTGGCCGTCATGGCAATCGGGCGAACGCGCTGGGCGACACCCGCCTGCACCGCTTCGCGCAGCGAGTCCGCTGTCAGCCTGCCACCGGCATCTTTGCGCCTGCGGGCCACCTCCTGATCAATAAAGGTCAGGACAAGCACGCCTATCTCGGCGGCCACACCGGCCAGGGCAATAAAGCCGACCGCCACCGCCACACTCAGGTTGAAGCCCAGCAACCAGACCAGCCAGAAACCACCAATCAGGGCAAACGGCACCGACAACATCACCACCACCGGAGCCATCAGATTGCCGAAGTTAAAATACAGCAACAGGAAGATCAGCAGCAGCGTGGCCGGAATAACAATGCGCATCTTGGCCGCTGCGCGCTGCATATACTCAAACTGGCCCGACCATTCCAGGGTGTAGCCGGCAGGTATCTTCACCTGTTCGGCAATAACCTGTTTGGCCCTGGCAACATAGCCGCCGATATCGCTGGTACTGATATCGACATACACCCAGGCATTCGGTCGTGCATTCTCACTCTTGATCGTCGGCGGCCCGCGCAGCATGCCGATTTCGGCAACCGCCGCCAGTGGAATCTGTGCACCGGTCGGTGTCGGAATCAACACCCGCTTGAGGGCCTCCGGATTGCTGCGGTAGTCGCGCGGATAGCGCAGATTCACCGGATAGCGCTCCAGACCCTCCACCGTCTGGGTCACATTCATGCCGCCGATGGCCGACTGGATCACATCCTCGATATCGCCGATGGTCAGGCCGTAACGCGCCGCTTTGTCGCGCTGGATATCGATATCCAGATAGTAGCCGCCGACAGCGCGATCACTGAAAGCGGAGGTTGTTTCCGGCAGGGTCTTCACCGTCCGCTCGATCTGCTCGCCGACCTCTTGCAACACATTCAGATCGGGGCCTGAAACCTTGATGCCGACCGGTGTCTTGATGCCGGTGGAAAGCATGTCGATGCGCGTCTTGATGGGGTAGGTCCAGGCATTGGCGAGTCCTGGAAAGCGGATAGCCTTATCCATCTCCTGCATCAGTTCCTGTGTGGTTTTATCCGGATCCGGCCATGCATCCTTCGGTTTCAAACGGACAATGGTTTCCAGCATGGACAGCGGAGCAGGATCGGTCGCTGTATCGGCACGTCCGGCCTTGCCGAAAACCGTCTCCACCTCGGGAAAAGTCTTGAGTATCCTGTCGGTCTGCTGCACCAGCTCACGAGCCTTGGTGATTGAGATGCCGGGGAAGGTCGTCGGCATGTAGAGAATATCCCCCTCATCCAGCGGCGGCATGAATTCCGAACCGATGTTCGACAATGGTACGGCCATCGATAAGAGCAAGGCCAAAGCAATCAGCACTGTCGCCCCCTTGCGTCTCAGGGCAGCAGCCAACAGCGGGCCATGCGCCCATTGCAGGGCACGGTTCACCGGATTCTTCTTCTCCGGCATCACGCGGCCTCTGATAAACCAGCCCATCAGCAATGGCACCAGCGTCACGGCCAGCAATGCCGAACCGAGCATGGCATAGGTGGCGGTGAAGGCGAGCGGCTTGAACAAGCGTCCTTCCTGCGCCTCCAGCGTAAAAATGGCCATGTAGGAAACGGTGATAATCAGCAGCGAGAAAAACAGCGCCGGCCCTACCTCGCGGGAGGCCGTGGCCACTGCAGCCCAGCGTTCGCTGCTGCTCAGCTCACCCCCCTTCTTATGTTCCGACTGTTCCAGATGCTTGTGGGCATTCTCGATCAGCACAATTGCGCCATCGACCATCGCCCCCAGGGTAATGGCGATACCGCCAAGACTCATGATATTGGCTGCCAGGCCCTGCCAGGACATCAATATAAAGGCGATCAGCACACCGATCGGCAGCGTGACAATGGCCACCAGCGCGCTTCTGGCATGCATCAGAAACAGCATGCAGACCAGCGATATGACCAGAAATTCTTCGAACAGCTTGCTTTTCAGATTGGCCACGGCGCGCTCAATCAGGTCGCCACGATCATAGGTCGGCACAACCTCCACGCCTTCAGGAAGTCCGGCCTTCAACTCGTCCAGTTTCTGGCGCACGGCCTTGATGGTGGTCAAGGCATTCTGACCGTAGCGCATGATAATCACGCCGCCGGCAACCTCTCCCTCGCCGTTTAGTTCGGCAAGCCCGCGTCTTAGTTCCGGCCCCAGATGCACATGCGCCACATTACCCAGCAGGATCGGGGTGCCATGTGCATCCACGCCCACAGGAATGGACTCCAGATCGGCAATGCCTTTCAGATAGCCCTTGCCGCGCACCATGAACTCGGTCTCACCCATTTCGATCAGGCGACCGCCGACATCATTGTTACTGCGCTTGATGGCATGCATCACCTTGGTCAGTGGAATGCCGAACTCGGCCAGTGAATTGGGATCGACCTCAACCTGATACTGCTTCACAAAACCGCCGATGGAAGCGACCTCGGATACGCCGTTCACCGTTTGCAGGGCATAGCGCATATACCAGTCCTGAATCGAACGCAGCTCGGCCAGATCATGCGCGCCTGTTCTATCCACCAGCGCATATTCGTATACCCAGCCCACGCCTGTTGCATCCGGACCAAGCGTCGGGGTGACGCCATCGGGCAAGCGTCCGGCCACATAGTTCAGATATTCGAGCACACGGCTTCTGGCCCAGTACATATCCGTGCCATCGTCGAAAATGATGTACACAAAGGAGAAGCCAAAGAAGGAATAACCACGCACCACCTTGGCATGAGGCACAGCCAGCATGGCGGTGGTCAGCGGATAGGTGACCTGATCCTCAACCACCTGCGGGGCCTGACCGGGATACTTGGTGAATACGATCACCTGCACATCGGACAGATCGGGAATCGCATCGAGTGAGATGTTTTTCACGGCAAAGCTTCCGGCTGCAACAATCAGGCCGGTAAACAGCAGGACAATCAGCTTGTTGCGCAGGCTGGCATCAATAAGTTTGGCGATCATGACATAGAGCCTTCTAACACAGAGAATACAGAGGAAACAAAAATGGCTTGGGTCCCGATTGTGGCTGTGCCGGGACGGGTGCTGGCAAAACGGAAATTGCGCAAAAAGTTTGCGCCCGTTTCGCCAGTGACTGACCCGGAGACTTCACAGCCACGCCGGGCGGCCTTCTTTGCTTCTTTCTTGGCCGCGCAAGAAAGAAGAAACCCTATTATCACTAAGAAAGAGATTGCTGGCATTACTTCATCCCTCCCATGTCCCTCTGATCCACCGGCTGCACCATCTTGGCTGCGGCTTCACGGATGGATGATTCGGAATCGATCAGGAACTGCCCGCTGCTGACCACCGTTTCGCCTGCCTTCACGCCCTCGATGATTTCCACCAGACCATCGGCCGTGATGCCGGTGCGCACCGTGCGCGGTTCGAAACGACCCGGTTCGCTTTGCACAAACAGATGCGCCTGCTTGCCGGTGATCAGCACCGCCTCGCGTGGCACGAATACCCCTGCCTTGATGGCGCTGGCGGCAATCTCGACATCGCCGAACATATCCGGCTTGAGCAGGCCTTCCGCATTATCGAATTCGATGCGCACCTTATTGGTGCGCGTCTTGGCATCCAGATAGGGGTAGATATAGGTGATGCGACCGACGAAATCGTGACCTGGCAGGGAGCCGATACGAAGCGTCGCCTTATCCCCGACATTCACCCAGGAAATTTCATATTCATACAGATCGGCCAGCACCCACACACGGGAAAGATCGGCAATCTGGTAAAGCTCGGACGCAGGTGTCACCCGCGCTCCCTCGCGCACGCCGATATTGGTCACCACGCCGGCTGCCGGGGCATGGATATGCATATTCTTGCGTACCTTATGGGTGCGCTGCAGTTCCCGAATCTGGTGCTCGGCCACATCGAAGAAGCGCAGGCGATCCAGCGATGAATCCAGCAGACGCTTGGCACCATCGCGAATATCGGAATAGGGACTGCTCTTCAATTGCTCCCAGTTGGCCAGTGCGAGCAAATATTCCTCCTGGGTCGCCACCAGCTCCGGCGAATAGAAGGCCAGCAGCATGGTATCCTGCTTCACCGATTCGCCGGTCTTGTCGACAAACAGCTTGTCCACCCAGCCATCCACCTTGGGATGCAGGGTAACCAGCTTGGTTTCATCGAAGGTGATACGGCCGACCGTGGTGATGTTGCGCGACAGCTTCTTCTGCACAGCCGTCGTCAGGCGCACACCGATATCCTGTGCGGTCGTCGGGTCGATACGCACCGTACCTGCCGGCGAACCCCCGCCTCCGGCTCTATTTTCATCACAAACGGGGATATAATCCATGCCCATCGTATCCTTGGCCGGGCTCGGGCTGGTGACGGCCGGATTCATCGGATTGCGCCACATCAAAGGCTGTGCACCACCTGCGCAGGGACCATCGCCCCCGGTCTCTTTTTTCGCAGCACCGGCGGCCTGTTCATTTTTGCTGCCTGACAGAAAGTAGCCGCCGGACAAACCGAGGATAAGCGCCAGCACAATCAATATCGCATTCGTCTTATTCATGATGCATCACTTCCTTGTTTAAATCTTCCAGACCGGCGGCAGCGGCCAGTCGTGCCTCGGCCTGATGTAAAGCCGACACCTGCTGCCAATACTGGATATCCGTGTTGAATTCATTGAGCTGGGCACGCACCAGATTCAGGAAATCCACCTTGTTCACCTGGTAGCCTGTCTGCATCGAAGCCGTAGTCTGCCGTGCCTGGGGCAGAATCCCCTGCTCGAACAACTGCACCCGCTCACGCGCAATCCTGAGATCGGAAGCAGCCGCATCAATCTCGGCATCCACCTGATTGGTCGCATCCCGCCATGAGAATTCGGCCGAAGCCTTCTCCGCCATGCGCTGATCCATCCCTCTGTCCTGCTTGCTGCCACTGTATAGGGGGAGACTCATGCTGAGCATGACGGAGGCCAGATCAGGACGTGTCTGGCCGTTGGCATTCGAGCCCTGTCGGAACCCATAGGCCGCCCCCAGCTGGAAATCCGGGTAATAATCCTTCTCGGCCAGACCCAGACGGGAATCGGCTGCCTGCACATTGTAATCTCTGGCCAACAACATCGGCCGCCGCTGCCTTGCCTGTTTTTTGAGGGCAGCGATATCTGTGTTGATATCCTGCAAATCGGGCTTGTCCTGCCGGGGCAGTTCGATACCGCTGTTCGCCGGCCTGCCCAACAGCGCATTGAGTGCGGCGGCTTCACGTTGACGTGCGGAGCTCAGCTCCAGCTCCCGCTCCAGCAGCTTGGAAAGTTCCAACTGTGCCAGCAGCACATCCTGCTGCAGCCCCTTGCCGGTTTTGTATTTGGTTTCGGCAATGCGCACCAGATTGCGCAGCAGTTCCTGGTTTTGCCGGGTAATGGACAGCGCCTTGTCCAGATAGGCCAGATTCCACCAGTGGATACGGGTATTGCGCAGCAGCAACAGACGGAATTCCTGCCTGTCCTGCGCAGCGCCTTCGGCCAGATAACCAGCCGCTTCTGCCCTTAAGCCCAGCTTGCCGGGAAACGGCAGCGCCTGAGCAACGCCCAATTGCATCTGGGTCATCGGCTCCTGCGTGTTGGAAAAGGTATCCACCGGCAGGTTCATGGCTCCCAGCGACAGCATCGGATCAGGAAGGCTTCCCACCTGTGATGGTATGGCTGCCATGGCTTCCGCCCTTTTACCCGCCGCAGCCAGCGCCGGATTATTCTCCGTAGCCAGTTTTTCGGCCTGGGCCAGACTTAGCTCGACATCGGTCGCCTGTGCTTGCTGCACACAGACTCCGGTTGAAATCAGAATGATTGCCAGCACAAACCGGGCTTTTTTTATCGGGACATGCATGGGAACACGCCTCCTGCTTAAAGATTCGTGTGCTGAAAACAACACACACCCCGGCTTATATAAGCCGTGGTATCAGCAGAAGGTAAAAATCAAACGCGAATGCGCTGGGTTGTGGTGAAGAGAAGCGAGGAAGAGCGCGGAGGCCCTGTGGGCGTGTAAAAAGCAGCTGCTTCATCCCATGCCGTCAGCACAGGCATTTCCGGCAGCACAGACAAAGCCACAAGCACAAGACTCACCGGTGCCACGTCGGCAGTTGCAGCCTTGACGAACTGAGCCGGCTCGTCGCAATGAAAACAGCCGCCGGAATGGGAGGTGCCGTCGTGTTGTCCGTCCATGTGCACCGACTTGCCGCAAGACCCGGCCATATCACCCATCACGGTATCGGACATATGCATACCGGTTCCAGACATCTGGGCCATCGGCATGGCATGCGCCTGACTGGTCAGCAGACAGAAGCCTGTGACCACGATCTGTACCGCAAACAAGCCCGCAACAAGGCGGGAAAGGCGACGGGTATGTGCTTTACGCAGGAACATGCGGGGCACAGTACGGGATAAAAAATGAAAGTTCAATGAAACCCATACGCCTCAGCTGCATATTAACCGGACGACGATGTGTTTTTGCCAGCCTCGGTTACAGCCGCATCGGAAACTTGGCTGACAACAGGAGACTCGGCGGCCTCTTGAGAGGCAACACCGCCAAAGAAGCTGCGTATCTTTCCGGCGACGAGCTTGATCCCCCGCCAAAGGCGAGGCAGCAACCAGATCATGATGAGAATAAAAAGGCCAAGCAGCACGAGATAAAGGGTCGGATGGTTCAGCGCCGTCCACAGCCCGACAATCACGGCGATATCCTCGGTAATCGAAGCAGTCCAGTTGCTGAACGGCTCCGGCGAGGTGTTGATCAGGGCGCGCGACCCCGCCTTGGTGGCATGCGTGGCGGCAGCCAGTCCGCCACCCATCAGCCCTGCAGCAATCTCGATGGCCGGATTCATATCGCCCACGGCTGCGGCAGCCAGCATCGCACCTGCAGGAATGCGGATAAAGGTATGCAGGCCGTCCCATGCCGTATCCACGCCGGGCGTCTTGTCGGCAACGAATTCGAGGAAATACATCACGCCGGCTGCCATCAGCACGGTCGGGTCCGTTAAAATTTCCAGTCCGGGCGGCAGCGTGATATTGCCTGTCGCACCCAGCAGGCCAAGGGTCAGGATGGCGGCATAGAGATTGATACCACTGGCCCAGGCCACGCCCATGGTCAGGGCAAGCGTGCTGGTGATGTTGTTCAACTGCTCCATGCCGGACTCCTTGATTCGTCTTTGCCGATGTTCATGGGATGCGCATTTTCAGACAAGCGGAAAAACTCCGCCCTGCTTCATCCTCCAGCGCATCAAACGTTCAAAGTGGTGGGGCCGATACCGGCGGGCTGGAGCGAATGGTTGGGTAGCTTGAACAATTGAACCTGTCCCGATTTTTCTCGGGTTTCATCTTTTGACTAATCAGCGAATCATATTTACCGTTCACACAAGAGGGGAATCAAAATGGGAAAAATCATATTAACATTCATTATCAGCATGTTCGTCTGCATGCCACCTATCACAAGCCATGCAGAAGAGAGTATTTTTTTGACCACAACAACTGAAGATATAGGTCGACCTTATACAGTTATTGACGGCGTCTGCGTCCATATGCCAGTACTAGTGACTCACGGCCTCCTTGGAGGGGGGGATATGCATAAAGGAGCAATACAAGACGCATTCAACGAAGTTGCAAAAATAGCTAAGAAAGCAGGCGCTGACGCGTTGGTAGCATTTGACATGGACTATGCGTCAGGTTCAGAAAATTCCGACTCAGACCGATTTATTCTTTGCGGCACCTTGGTGAAATTTAGGGAATAATTGTACCTGTCCCGATATTCTCTTTCCCGGAAAAGACTCCCGTCTCAATTTTCCCCGAATTGATAACCGCCCCATCAGATTCTTCTTACAAGTGTGCGTACCCATGACATTGCAGCCTCTATCGCCCAATCCGTTTGAGCGAGTGACAGTTCAGGCATTGGTTCCAATCCGGGGCCGTGACCAACTGGGTTCCGAACCTTTCGAAAATAGTCTTTCAGTATATCCCCCTCCCAGACGGCTATGTAGCTCCCATTAGCTTTGCTTACAAGGTTATCGATGTACTGCGCTACTCCTGTTTCTGTGCCTCGAGTCCATTTTTTTGTTTCGGACACGATCTTTATGGCGCTTTCGAGCGCCTTTGCCGCAAAGAAGGCGGGATCTTTGTCATTTGAATCTCTACGATCTAGGGCCTCCTTCATGTCAATGTCTACGTTTTTCCAAAGTGGGTCCGCAACAAGAGTCCAAAACGGCTTAGCGATGTTTTGTTCTATTGTTTCATCTAGTGCGATCTGGATAAATCCGTTGTGGTAGGTAAGCGGTGCTTTCGCGCGACGGAATCGTTCGTTGAGCTCTGCAACTTGACTCTCATAATTCAAATTTATTGTAGCATTCCATGCTTTTACACCATCTACTGCGCTTCCCGGAACTCGAAGCCCACGACGCGGACTTTTGGCTCGTGCTGTAGCCTCGGCCAATGCCTTGGGAAGATGAGCGTTTGCTTGTGCGATCTCATCTCCACGAAATCGCATTGCCAATTCTACGAAACTGAGCCGTTCTTTGATGAATCGATCAGGGTCGACCTGTCCGGTAAATGTAGCGTTCACGAACTGGCTACAGACGTGATCCCATGAGAAATAACCAGAGATGGGGACATCGTTCCCAAGATAGTTCTTCTGCGTGTACGAGTAGTACCGCTGAGAGAGTTCATTCACCCCCAACTCTCTTGCTACACGGTCATGTATTGTTTTCCACTTGCTTTTGTTCGCTTCAATCTCTTTGCCTTCAGAGTTGCAATAAGGCAAGGCGTCCTTAACGATCCCGAATGCTTGATTCAGAAGTCGTTTGTCGAGTTCTGTGAACTCTGACCAGATGGGCCTGTCTAAATAGCGGTGGGCAAAAATATCTGTAAGCATAACTTTATCGAGATTCCATGCGGATGACTGTGTTTATACAAGAAAATGATCCCCTGTTCATATATACGGACATATTTCCTCCATATCGGGTATTGAAGGGGAAACACTGATTTGAAGTGACGCCTCGCCCCTTGGGTTGCCAGTGTAGCAGCGGGCGGGAATAAGCGACAAGCAGCCTCACTCTCCGGCGTGCTTGGGTTCCCTTCGCTGCGCGTGGCTTCCCAGCAGCCAGAACAACAGGCCAGCTGTGAGATAACCGACAGTGAACGGCCATGCGGCTGATGGGCCGTAGGCATTGACGATGGCATGCGGGGTGATGCTGTAGCCGTGAATCAGACCGCTGAAGCTGAGGAGTGCTGCAAGCAAGGCCCAGCCCGTGGCTGCCTTATAATGCCGGTCGATCAGGCAGGCAGTCATGGCGGCCAGCAGCATGGAGGTAAAGATAAAGCCGCGTTCCAGCGCAATCATGCCGCTGATCGGCAGTACAGTAGACAGGGCTTCCAGGCCAATACTGCCGACTGTCTCTTGTGCAGCGCGCAGGCCGCTTTCCAGCATCAGCAATCCCCATGCGGCAAGCGCCGGAATCAAGCCGATGACCACGGCAGGCGCATGTCTGCGATCCGTGTCCTCAAAGGCCTGAGCCGCAATCACCATGCCGATCCACAACAGAATCGCCGCCCCCGCCTCGATGGGGATCAGGGCGCTGGCCATCCCAACCAGCCCGAGCCAGCAGAGCAGGGAGATCACCGCACCGTTGGCGATTGAATAGCCGCTGCCGGCCCCCATGCGTTTCCATGCCGGATGCCCGATATAGATGGTGGTTGGAAAACAGCTGCCGAAACAGGCAGCGGCAATCGTGCCGATACCATTAACCGCCAGTGAGGATTTGACCGGATACTCATCCCCGGCAGCCTCGGCACTCTCAAGATTCTGCAGGGAGCCGACGAGATTGAATAAGCCCATAGGCAGAATCACCGACAAAAAGCCCAGCCACTGCGTGGAGGTGAATGCCGACAACAAATCCCCGATAGCCGGTTGCGGCGGATGCAGGGAAATGGATGCCGCAGCCATCACCGCATCGCCGTCCATCCTACCCAGACCCCATGCAAGCAGGGTGCCGACCAGCACGGCAGCAAGACCTGCCGGCATATCGAAGGGAAGGCGCATACCGCCGACATAGCGCATCAGAATCAGGGCTAGCGGCGCGAAACCAATCAGCGGATCGGCGAAGATGCGGAAGGCGAAATCCATGGAGATAAAGGTCAGGGCAATGCCGGCCAGTG
>CAZQTO010000081.1:0-10762 GCA_964596375.1 uncultured Zetaproteobacteria bacterium
ACATTCAGTCGCTAACCTTTGCCGCTGAAAAGAACATGATTACCAACTCAGCGAGCCTATCCTGCAAGCTACTCGCAACCCTCAGCCGGAATGGCACCATGGTGAAAGAGAGAACAATTGGCACATCGGGCGAATACACCCTGACATTGTGGGCCAGCAAAAAGAAAATCTCCGAATTGGCCAGCGAAACGCTGGGCGATACCGTGAGCGCGCTATTGCAGGATGCCGATACCGTGGCCTTCCTGAAAGAAACCCCGCAAGGCGCACCAACCCAATAAAATAAACCCAGGGAGTACAAGGATGGCCGACAGCAAAGTGGAAGTGGAAATGAAGGTGGAAGAGCTCTACCGCGAAGAAATATTCACCGATCTTCGCTTGGGCACGATTCGCAAACTCATCCCCATCAATGCTGACGGCACGGATGACGAAGCCCGCGAAGTGCGCTTCTCAGGTCAGGCCCAGATCATGACGCCAGGCGGAGCGCTACCGATAAGTTTCGAGATTGAGGCGAAAACCATTGGCGAGGCAGCAACCGCTTTTGGCCCGGGGGCCGAAAAGGCCATTGAGGATACTGTGAGGAAACTGGAGGAAATGCGCCGCCAAGCGGCCTCCGGCATCGTCCTTCCCGGCGCCGGCGATATCTCCAAACTAGGCGGCGGATCTGGCAGCGGGCTTATCCAGCCTTAAGACTCAGCCCTGCGACAGCATGTCGAGTTATACAAGTTCAATGGAAGAAAACAGCCAGCCAGATAGTTTCAGTGTAGCCATCGGTCCATGCGATGCGGTGCCTTTGATGCGCGGGTAGCAGCAGGAAATCGCCCGCCTTTAGGCTGCGAATACCCTCCCCCTCAAGCTCAAGTCCCGCACTACCTGTCAGCAACAGCACCCATTCGTGCTCCGGCTGGTCGTACCAGAACCCATCCGGCGAGGCCTGCCCGGTTGAAACAATGCGCTCAATACGGAGGCCGTCAGCATCAAGCAGGGTTTGCGTAATCTCCTCCGGCAGATTCGCCGGAATAGCCTCGAACATATTGCTGATTCTCATGGTGAAATAGCCTATCGGCTTTATCCATCTCAGCAAACCACCTGCACAATCCGACGGTTGACAGTAGAGCCGCCCTTCCCATCATTGGCACTCCTTTGCATGGAGTGCCAGAAACTTTCTGTGGGGGACTTGAATCGGCGCATGCCGATTCCTATATAGATATCTACGGTGGCAGCGCCACCTATCTTTTAACGAAACGAAGGAGCATCAACGATGTCAACAAAGGTCCGTCCTTTACATGATCGTGTCATTGTCCGCCGTCTGGACGAAATAGAAAAGTCCGCCGGAGGTATCATCATCCCGGATACCGCCAAGGAAAAACCGGTCGAAGGTGAAGTCATTGCAGCAGGCAAGGGCAAAATTCTGGAGAACGGCGACATCCGCCCGCTGGACGTCAAGAAGGGTGACAAGGTCATCTTCTCCAAGTATGCCGGTACCGAGATCAAGCTCGATGGCAAGGAATTCCTGATGATGCGCGAGGATGACATTCTCGGCGTGATCGAGTCCTAAAACTCGAATTCTGAGCAAACCGAACCCGAACAGAACCCAACATAGATAAAGGAGATTAAAGAATGGCTTCAAAAGAAATTCGTTTTGGCGAAGACGCACGTTCGCAGATGATGCACGGCGTGAACCAGCTGGCTGACGCAGTGAAAGTCACGCTCGGCCCGAAAGGCCGCAATGTAGTGATCGACAAATCCTGGGGTGCTCCAAGTATCACAAAGGACGGCGTAACCGTTGCCAAGGAAATCGAACTGGAGAACAAGTTCGAGAACATGGGCGCACAGATGGTCAAGGAAGTTGCTTCCAAAACCGCCGATATTGCCGGTGACGGCACTACTACCGCCACAGTGCTGGCTCAGGCCATTGCCCGTGAAGGCATCAAATCCGTGGCCGCCGGCATGAACCCGATGGACATCAAGCGCGGTATCGACAAGGCCGTAGCTGCCGTTGTCGCTGAACTGGGCAAGCTGTCCAAGCCGGTCAAGAATCAGGCGGAAATCGCTCAGGTCGGCACCATTTCGGCCAATGGCGACGAGGAAATCGGCAAGATCATCGCTGATGCCATGGAGAAGGTCGGCAAAGAAGGCGTAATCACCGTGGAAGAGGCCAAGGGTCTGGAAACGGAACTGGATGTCGTGGAAGGCATGCAGATCGATCGCGGTTATCTCTCTCCCTACTTCGTGACCGATACCGAGCGTATGGAAGCCAACATCGAGAGCCCGTACATCCTGTTGCATGAGAAGAAGATATCCAGCATGCGCGACATGCTGCCGATTCTTGAGGCAGTAGCCCGTTCAGGCAGACCGCTGATCATTATCGCAGAAGACATCGAAGGCGAAGCTCTGGCAACGCTGGTGGTCAACAAGGTTCGCGGTGTGGTCAACGTGGCAGCTGTTAAGGCACCAGGCTTCGGCGACCGCCGCAAGGCCATGCTTGAAGACATGGCCATCCTGACCGGCGGCAAGGTAATTTCTGAAGAGTTGGGTCTGAAGCTTGAGAGCGTAACCCTTGAAGACCTCGGCTCAGCTGCCAACGTGAAGATCACCAAGGATACCACGACCATCGTGGACGGTGCCGGCGCAAAAGCCGACATCGAAGGCCGTGTGGCTCAGATCCGCAAGCAAATCGAGGGAACCACCTCGGACTACGACAAGGAGAAACTGCAGGAGCGTCTGGCCAAGCTGGCTGGCGGTGTTGCCGTGATCAAGGTCGGTGCTGCGACTGAAGTGGCAATGAAAGAGAAGAAGGACCGCGTGGACGATGCATTGCATGCCACCCGCGCTGCTGTTGAAGAAGGCGTTGTGGCCGGCGGCGGTGTCGCTCTGATTCGTGCCCGCAAGGCGCTGGACAACATGAAGGGTGCCAACCACGATCAGGATGTCGGTATTGCTACCGTGCGTCGTGCCGTGGAAGCCCCGCTGCGCCAGATCGTGGTCAACTGCGGTGATGAAGCCTCGGTTGTGGTCAATGAAGTCTCCAACAGCAAGGACCCTGATTTCGGTTACAACGCTGCAACCGAGACCTACGGCAACCTTGTCGAACAGGGCGTCATCGATCCCACCAAGGTCGTGCGTACGGCACTGCAGAATGCAGCCTCCATCGCAGGCCTGTTGATCACCACCGAAGCCATGGTGGCCGAGCTTCCGAAGAAGGAAGCACCTGCAGGTGGCGGCGACATGGGCGGCATGGGTGGTATGGGCGGTATGATGTAAACAGCCCTTACCCGGGCACAAAAACGAAAGCGGCCTCCCCTGGGGGGCCGCTTTTTTTGTATCTATTCTAACAGAAAAAAGAGCGGGCTAGGCTGCCTTGTCGTCAAACAATCCCGATTGCCGATTAGCAACCAGATCGTCGCCGATATCGCGTATCTGACGACCCGCCCAGCGTGCGGTCAGCCGCTTGCGTTCGGACAATGATGCCTTTTCCATCTGAGCCATCGCGCCAAGCAGTGTCTCCAGGTCACGTGGCAGATGGGTGAGCATCAGACGAATCACCGCATCGTCAATCTGCCACTGGCGGGATAAAGCCACGGCCTGCAACACCGCTGTTAGCTCAATATCACTGTACGGCGGATGCATATCCACCTGTTCTAGCGTAGCCAGTCTGGTAACCAGTTCTGGCGGGGTGTCGCTGAAATCAGCGTTGCGCCATAGCAAGGCGACGGGGCGCTGCGCCTCGCGGCTGCGCTCCAGCAGGTGAAACAGTGCGATACCCGTAGCACGCGGAACAGGGCCTGCAGGAACATCAAGCAACCACCAAGCTGCATTGCCCAATGCCTCTATCCATTTGGCCACCTGGCGGGTCGCCGTCTGCGCAGCATCGGGATGAACTGATATAAAACCCAGGTATGGATATTCATCAGCCAGCACATGTGCAACATGTGTCTTGCCTGCCGGGGCCTGAGAATTCAGCCAAAGGCGCCCACCGTTCACCAGCCACAGGGCCAGCCGGTTTTGTGCTGCCTCCACCCCGCTATGCCGCACCCACTCGGCATAGGCAAAGCTCGGTGGCAGATCAATATCAAGAAGTTGCTGACGCATCAGGCAAGGTCTGACTGTTGGCTATCCCGATATCGCCGGTCGATTTCGCGCAACAATACGGTGGCTGCTGCAGTCACCGGCACGGCAATCAACAGACCCGCGAAACCGAAACGCTCCGCAGCAATGGTCAAAGCAAGCAGAATAACCAGCGGGTGCAGACCCAACCTGTCGCCCAGTACCTTGGGGGCCAGATAAAAGGCCTCCAGCAGATGAACTACGGTGAATACCACCAGCACACCGAGCAAATGATGATCCCCACCAAATGTCCACAGCGACATCATACTTGCCGCACAAAAACCGCCGATCAAACCGACGTAGGGGATAAAAGCCAGCAGGCCTGAAATCAAACCAATGGCCAGCGCAAAGGGAATTCCGGCCAGATACAGGCCAATGCTGTAGAGCACGGCGAGCATCAGGCAAATGGAAAACTGGCCGCGCAGAAAAGCGCTGATCATGGTGTCGATTTCTTCGGTCATGCGCAGGATCAGATCGCGGCTACCATGCGGCAGTCGTGCCTTGAGCAAGGATCCGATTTTCTCCCAGTCGTAGAGCAAGTAGAAAGCGAACAATGGCACCAGGATAACTTTGAACAGACCAAGTATCGTGCCCAGCATATTACTCACCGCCGACAGGCCCCAATGTGCCCAGGGCGACAGCTTTTCCAGCCCCAGCACTCTGACCTGCTCCTGCAGCCACTGGCTCCAGCGCTCCAGATCGCCACCGATATCAACACCGAGATTACTCAGCACCCAGGGGGCCCACTGATCCTTCAGGCGCAAGACGATATCCGGCAGCGCCTGTACCACATGTATGGCCTGGGCAAGTAATGGCGGGAAAAGCAGCACCATGCTCAGCACGACAGCACTCATGCCGAAGACAAAAACCAGTGGCGTAGCGATATTGCGTGATATGCCGTGCGCATGCAGCCAGGAAACAAGTGGCACCAGCAGATAGGCCATCAGCCAGGCGACCAGCAGGGGACCTGCTACGCCGGAAAGCAGCCAGAGGATCCCTGCCACTGCGAGCAGGAAAAGACCAACCGTCATCCACCACTGCCATGTACGATTTGCCAGCATCACCCCCCCCTCTCCGCATGTACGGCCTTCAATGTCCATAGCACCATATATTGTACGCCAGAAGCAACCGTAAGACTGAAGGTAATCCACACCGCAAACTGCATCAGGGTTTCGGAAAAACCATAAGCCATATGTAACAGGGCCAGCAGCACATAGAAAATCTGTGCGACGGTGGTGGTCTTGGAGAGAAATGTCGGCTCCATCCGCAAACGCTTCGTAACCAACTCGTATAGAGCTGCACCGCCAATGATAATCGCATCACGGAAGATCACGGCAAGAAACACGAACAACGGCACCTCATCGACATAGAACAGGCAGACGATAGTACTGACCAGCATCAGCTTGTCGGCCAGCGGATCCAGATACGCTCCCACCGTGGTGCGCATATTGCAGTGCTTGGCAATGGCCCCGTCGAGCATGTCGGTCAATCCGGCAACGGCCATAAAAATAAGCGCCTGCAAGGGCTGATCCATCAGAATAAAATAAACGATCACCGGGGTCAGCAGAATGCGCCCCAGAGTCAGCAGATTGGGAATATTGATGACCTGTCCCATCAGTGCCGCCGCCTCATTACGTAACCTTTTATTGTATCACCCAGCTGCCATCAGCCAGCCGATCCATACGGTAGCCGCGGCGGGCGAACCATTCTCCCAGCCAACTCGTATCACCACCTTCGAGTTGCACCCTGTAATGCTGCACACCCTGACTCAACTGCACAGGCACAAGATTTCGCACACGCGGATCGTGGGCCAGGGACTCCTCCAGCGCCACCTGCTCCAGCAGGCTTCCAGCACGCTGCACAACAAGCTCGATAGCGAATTCATTCATCCCGCCCTCGGCCCCGTCCTGAATACTGGAGAGAGCCTGCGCATCATAGGCATAGGCATCGCGTGCCTTGAGCAATACCTCATCAAGCCAGGCCTTCAAAGCAGGCAGGGAATCGGCATCTGTTATCTCGCGGATCTCAATAAATTCAGCCAGCCTTGACTGACCGCGCACCGACAATTCGGCATGTTGTGCATCCAGCCAACGCCATGCCAGAACAAGGCCCGCGCCATCATCGCTCAGTTCTATACCATGGGAAGGTGCCAGACGGACAGCTTCCTCCTCAAGCCGCTGGCTGGTCTGTAGCATTTCCTGACCTGCACCGTTACGCACGCTGAGCAACAGGTGAAAACGTGGAAGCGTAACTATGGCCGCAATATGCGCCTCGCGCAGTGCTGCAAAAACCCTCTCACCCTGAAACTCGACCACCGTAACTTCACGTCCCGGCACAATTCTCGCCACCATGCGGTTATCACTGCCAAGGGCAGCGGCAAGGGGGCGCTGCGCCACAGGAACGATGCGATCCCACAGAATCGGCAGAGCCTGTTTGAGCAGCAGGCCGGCATCGGGCGATCCCTGCAGGCCCGTTTCCTCGGTCAATGCGACCGTCAGTCGGATATCTTCCTTCTGCGCACAAGCCGGAAATGGCGCAACAAATTGCAACAACAGCGTCAGACCGATGCAAATAGCTGGAAGAAGTCTTGTGATATTTGCTATTTGACTACCCTCAGATGACCCACGCGCCGACCGCTTGGCGATGGTACATCGGTATCCACAATGGCTGAGACGGTATGGTCCTGAGCTGCGTCTGGAGAAGCCTCATCCCCTTCCTCATCGGCATCGTCACCCATACCGCGCACCGCTTTAATCACAGAACGAATCGTTTCAGGCACATCATCTTCCCATAAAATACCGTTCTCCAGTTGCTGCTCGGGCATATACGCCGCCCAGATGGCCTGCATGGGAATAACGCAATGGAATGGGCTACCGGAAAAGGTGAGATCGGACTCAAGAAAATCATCGGTAATGCGAATATGCTGTGGCATGCGCACATTAAGCACCAGCCTGAGTGCCGGATCGCCGTGCAGATACTCCGGCACCAGAACATCGTTGCCAGTCGTGTTCACCACAATATAAATCCGCCCATGCCGCGAAAAGTATTCGCGCAGTTCGCGGGCCTTGGCGGCCCCGGCAAATTCGATGCTCATATGCACCTCCGTACGCCGCATCTTAGCTACGGCGGCACAACAAGACAAAATAGCGGAGCGGCCCTGTAAGCCGGGTTCTGTTCCGGCGTTAGCCGGTGATGATCATTCATCTGGGTGTGCCGTTGCCGACACACTCTAGCAGCCTACCCGGAAGCAGCGCGGGCCACGCCTATTGCTTCCCTATTTGGCCTTGCTGCGGATGGGGTTTACCATGCCTTCATCCGTTGCCGGACGAAGCGGTGCGCTCTTACCGCACCCTTTCACCCTTACCCTGCATGCGCAGGGCGGTCTACTCTCTGTGGCACTTTCCCGGGGTCGCCCCCGCCGGACGTTATCCGGCATCCTGCCCAATGCAGCCCGGACTTTCCTCGATGCCTGCCAAAAGCAAACACCGCGACCACCCGAACCGCTCCGCGATGCAGATAGTATCGGGCGCGACAATAAAGTGCATCCCCTGAACTTAGGCGCTATATTAAGCTACCAAGACGGGGCTGCGAGGAACTATTTAGTGCGATTCGGCCTGATTATTGTTGCCATCATCTGCCTTCAACTTGCAGGCATTCAGCCGCTACTGGCCGCGGATGCCTATACCTATTACGCCAACGAAGAAAATGCACCGGTTTTGCCACGCCTCATTCAAAACATCGAGATCAGCGGATTGAAGAGGACCCAGCCACGAACCGTGCTGCGTGAACTCCCCTTCACTGTCGGTGATATGTGGCAGGAAAGCGATAAGGCAACCGGTGAGCGCCGCCTGCGCAACACAGGACTCTTCGCGGAGGCTGTTATCCATCGTCCCGACGATAACGGTGTGGTACGCATCTGGGTCCGTGACCGCTGGTCGCTGTTTCTGCTGCCTGAGGCATCGCGCTCGGATATCGGCAAAACGAGCGCCGGGTTCACCATGACCGAACATAATATGTGGGGCCTGAACCACAACCTTCGTCTTGCCACGCGCGAGGAAACAGGTAAAAACTTTAGCGGTTTCAAGGGCACAACATTCTCCGGCAGCTACCTGTGGCGGCGGATCAATGACGGCCCACTCGACCTGAGCTTTTCCGGCAATAGCGGTCGAAAGGTTTACGACACCTTCGCCAATGGCCAGCTTTCAAGCCAGTACCGGGAACAGAATGTTGCCTGGAGCACCCAACTGAGCATCGCCCACGGACCGGTTCCTGGCGAGGGCTGGAGTAACACCCTTGGTTTCTCCAGCAGCCTTTCCAGCTTCACGCTCATCTCCGGCCCCCCTTCAGCCACCGTCATCTCCAAGCACCGCAATGCCATACAGGCGGGGGTCGCTTACCAATTGATCGACGACAACATTACATGGCTGACCGGCACCAGTTTCAACTACGGATGGGATATCGCGCACAAGGGTTTGGGCTCCAATATCAACGTGTATCGCCAAACCTCGTCTCTAAGCAGTCATATTCCCATTTTGGACTCCGGCAGCACCTTCGATTTCCGCATCAGCGGCGGCGGGGCAACCGGCAGTGTGGAGCAGGATGGGCTATTCGACATCGGCAACAGCCGCGGCCTGCGCGGCTACCTTCCCGGAGAATTGCAGGGCACCTATTACGTGTACAGCAACCTTGAAGCCCGTATACCGATTAAGCCCGGTAGCAATTTTCACCTGGTCGGATTTACCGATGTGGGTCAGATATGGAACCTTGGCCGCCCTGCACTGGGCAAGAATCTAATCGTTGGCATGGGCGCCGGCGCACGACTGACCCTGCGCTGGCTGGTCAACGGAACCTTCCGGACCGATGCTTCCTACGGCCTGGCCACCAGTAACTGGCGCTACTACTTCGGCACCTCGCAAGCGTTTTAACCCCTGCCCATAAAAAAAAATTCAGATAATGATGTAGGCCGTTATTGCTCTTCGGTTTGCAGTATCCGGCGGCACAAATCCGGGAAGGTGGCGGCATGAAAATCCCAGGGCTCTCGGGATACTTTTGCCGAAACCAGTGCCGTTTGTGCCCCGATCTCGCGAGCGGCAGCAAGATTGTCCTCCATATCGTCGATAACCAGCGTGTTCGCGGCAGAAACCCCCTCGGCTTCGAGCAGGAAACCGAGCGTGGTACTGCATGGCTTCGGCATATAGGCATTGAATCGGATGTCGTAGATAGCTGAAAAATGCCGCTCAATGCCAAGGGCGGCGAGCACCCTTGCGGCATGTTCGCGCGTACCGTTGGTGTGGATCACTTTGCGCCCGGATAATGCAGAAAGTGCTTCATCCAGCATTGCATCCGGCTGCAGCATTTCATGCACGGCAATATCATGCACCTCATGCAAAAAGCCCTCCGGCTCCATGCCGTGATGCAGAATAAGACCGCGCAATGTCGTGCCATAGCGCCGCCAATAATCAAGACGCATGTCATTTGCCTGCTTCTCATCCACGCCCAGTTCACGCGACACAAATGCGGTCATGCGCTCATCCATATGGGCAAATACACCACAATCAGCGGCATACAGGGTGTTGTCCAGATCAACCACAATCAACTCAAAATGCATAGCTCATCCTATGTTGCATTCGTATGCCATGCACCTGTCAGGAGAAACGGGATTTGTTGGCTTGTGAATATACAGCTAGTTTCCGTCACATGAGTGTAGGCCCAACGTCCATCCAAACCATGCTGATTCTTTGCTGCACCCTTCTACTCGCCGCCTGTTCAACTGTTCAGCAACAACAGGCGACAACCATGGGTGGCATTCAGGGAGCCTCCACCGGCGCAGTCATCGGTTCGGCAAGTGACAAACCCGTGCAGGGAGCGATTATCGGAGCAGTTATCGGAGCCGCAACCGGCGCGGTTCTATCCAGCCCACAGGCCGGGTCCCAACCGATTATCAGCCAGTAATCAGCGTACCAAGGTCTATTCATACCCATTCTGATAGACATTGCTGCCACACCGATGTGGCAGCGTTCAATCTACAGGCTTACAGCGTTTTCAGAAAAGCGATGAGATCAGCCTGGGCTGCTGAATCGCAAATCCGCTGTGCCCCCATCTTCGTTTTGGCCCCATCATCTCCGGTGAAGCTTTTTACAGCCTTGGTTGAATCACACACCCAGGCGGCCAGATGCACCTCATCCCAGCGCCAAGTCTTGCCGGGCTGAATAAAGGCAGTGAACTTGTAGCCGAACCCTGCAACGGCACCCGCCTCGCGACCAAATATACCGGCCAGTCCGGGGCCCATCTTGTTTTTCGCATCAAAGTTATGACAGACAGCGCATTTGCGAGCCACAAGCGAGCCCTTTGCAGCATCGCCTGATGCCATCTTCGCAACAGGAGGAGGCGCTGACGCCACCGGCTTTGGCGCAACAGCAACCGGCTTGGCAGCCGGAACAGACGGCATGACAGGCGCTGCCGTTTCCGTCTTTGCAGGCGATGGCTTGCTCTGCACAGCAGCTTTTACCTCAGCCAGACCGTCGGCAACCTGACTTTCAAGCTGTTCCTTAACCTGCGAAGCCCCGGCGAGGGTCTCTTTTGCAGCCTTCTCTGCCTGCACTGCCGCCTCGTTTAGCGCGGCGCCAGCATGTTCGGCAACTTCCTGCGCCGAAGAAGC
>CAZQTO010000082.1:0-10669 GCA_964596375.1 uncultured Zetaproteobacteria bacterium
GACTTTGCCGGCAGCACGCCGTTTTTCTCGCAGGCCTTCATTGATCGCACCATGCCACCACTGCAAAACCCGGATCGGCTGGCATGGCAATATCTGCCGGCCATGCAGGCTACGCCCGGCATCGACAATCTTCCCGGCGTGGACTTCTACCGCTGGTTTTCCCGCTTCCCGGTACTACTGGAGCGCGATGAAAGGCACATCGAATTCGGCGATCTTCGCTTCGGTGCGGGTATTGAGGGCGCGGAAGCTCCGTTCACGCTTGATATCGAACTGGGAGACAAGCCCGCCGCATGGCTGATCTGGCGTGAAGGCCGGCGGAGTGAGCTGCCATGATAAGCCGGCTTTCACCATTGACTGGCACAAGCACGGATGCACACTCGGCATTTATGCGCCTTCTGCGATTAACCGCCCTGCTCATCGCCGCCCTGCTGCTGCCGCTGGCTGCATGGTCGGCAGACAAGGCAAGCACGTCCATAACCGACCCTGTACACGCCGCCTGTGAGAAAATCGGCAACAAGCTGGGCAGCGTGAGCGTGACCGGCTGTCTTCAGGCCAGGCTGCAAAGCACGGGCGCATGGTCGGTGCAGGGGCAACCGATCCTCATCAAGGAATACCCCCCATTGGCAAGCCGGGAACCCAAGGCCCGCATCCTGCTGATCGGCGGCATCCACGGCGATGAATATTCTTCGGTCAGCATCGTGTTCAAATGGATGCAAACACTGGATCAGTACCATTCCGGACTGTTTCACTGGCATGTCGTGCCGCTGTTGAATCCGGATGGCCTGCTGCAAAAAAAATCGGTACGTCTGAATGCCAATGGTGTTGATTTGAACCGTAATTTTCCGACGCCCGACTGGTATGCACAAACCCGCGACTACTGGGAGCGCCGCACCCATAAAGACCCGCGCCGCTATCCAGGCGAAGCCGCGCTCAGCGAACCGGAATCACGCTGGCTATACGAGGAAATCCGTCGATTTGAACCCGATGCTATCGTTTCCGTGCATGCCCCTTACGGCGTGCTGGATTTCGACGGGCCGCCCAAGGCACCGAATCGCGTGGGCTATCTGCACCTGAATCTGCTCGGCACCTATCCGGGATCACTGGGGAATAGCGCCGGCGTTCAGCATCGCATTCCGGTTATTACCATGGAGCTGCCCAGCGCAGGCATTATGCCAAGCGATGGGGAAATCAGTCGCATGTGGCGGGATCTGGTGCGCTGGATGGCGCGCAATCTCCCCAAACCGGATACGCAGAAGGCCTATGCCAGCTTTGACGACATAAGCCGCGCTTTGAATCCGCCGGCAATAGCCGATAAAGCGACCGGCGGTTAGGGATACTCTGAAAAACTATACATGGCCGCGACAGCGGCTTTGCGAAATGGCATGCAAGGCGCGAGGTGAATCAGGCTAGTGGGCCATCCAGAAAGGAAACATCTTCCCAAACCTGCGTCGGCTGTCCGTGGGCATCCCGGAAACGCAGGTTCTGCACCTTGGGTACACGCCGGTGCGCCCGTCCATAGCTATCTTCCTGCATTTCGGTACCTGAATCGGCGGAAAGAATCATCATGTCTTCAACAAACACGATATCGGTAATCTCATATTGCTCACCCAGATAACGCACCCGTCTTCCGACCAGTGCGCCCATGGCCTCCCTGCTTTCAACCAGTCCTTGCAATGCCGGGTCACTCATTTCAGGCTCCTCGCGTGGCGAATCCCTGTCAGCAGGGCTGCGCCACACTCCCACGGAGGAAGTATGCCACAAACCCTTCCCGTCGCCATACGTAATTACAGCGCCGACGGTACGCTTGAGATCGACTGGTCGGACGGGCATCAGAGCCGGTACAGCCATGAATGGCTGCGCGTGCAATGTCCCTGTGCCGACTGCCGCGGGCATACGCCTGCGCAGGCCAAGGTGATTAGCGGCAAGGAGCAGGTGCGCATCACCGGCATTGAACCGATAGGGAATTATGCCCTGCGTATCAGTTTTGATGACGACCACAATACCGGTCTGTACGAATTTTCCGGCCTGCGCCACACTTTGTGCCGCTGTGCCACATGCAGCGACACACAGGCTGATAAGGAGATATACGCGCCGTGATGGAGATATGGACCGACCTGCAAAACTGGCTGCTGCTCGATATTCCGGCAAGTCGCTGGGTCGCGGCCCTGCTTGTTCTGTTTGTCACCATCGTGGGCAGGCAATGGCTGCTCTGGCTGTTTGAGCGCCTGACACGGGGGATCGCTGAGCGAACCTCCACCAATCTGGATAATGTATTGCTTGAGGCTGCCGAGAAACCGGCCGGTTGGCTCCTCTACACCATCGGTGTTCTGGCCACCGTGCATGTGCTCAACCCGCCCGAGGCGGTCTTCCCGCTGGTCTCGCTGCTCGACACGCTCGGGCGCATACTGTCGCTGGCCATCGGCACATGGTTCCTGTGGCGCATGATTGATGGCCTGTCTGCCTATTTCAGCGAAAAGGCCGCAAAAACCGACTCATCGCTGGATGACCAGCTCGTACCGTTTATCACCAAAACCCTTAAGATATTCATCGTGATTACCGCGGTGCTGGTCATCGCCCAGAACATGGGCTATTCCATTTCCGGTCTGGTTGCCTCACTCGGCATCGGCGGCATCGCCGTGGCCATGGCAGCACGCGACACCATCGCCAATGTTTTCGGTTCCGTGATGATTCTGGTCGATCGCCCGTTCATGATCGGCGACTGGATCAAGGCAGGCGAATTCGAGGGGGTTGTTGAAGAAATAGGCTTCCGCTCCACCCGCATCCGCACCTTCGAGCATACTCTGGTCAACGTGCCCAACTCGTTGCTCGCCAATATGGTGGTTGATAATATCGATGCGCGCAGCAAGCGGCGCATCAAGATGCGTATCGGTCTGACCTACAGCACAACACCTGAGCAGATGCAGCAGGCCATCGAAGGCATTGAGGCCATTCTGGTGAATCATCCGGGCGTGGATCAGCACTTCAAGCTGGTCAAGTTCGATGAATTTGCCGATTCCTCGCTATCCATCTTCCTTTACTACTTCTCGGCCTCCAAGGACTGGAGCGACTATCTGCAGGTGCGTCAGGAAGTGAATATGCAGATCATGCAACTGCTCGAATCCATGCAACTGGATTTTGCCTTCCCCAGCCGCAGCATCTATATGCATCCGGTCGAATAACACGCCCTTTATATACTTGACAAAAACACTTGGGTATTGAGCGTTGCCGACCTCGTCGATTTCAGCATACCCATTGTAAAAAGGTCCCAGGAGACAGCATGACCGTCATTAGCGAACAGCAGGTGCTCGATGCACTCAAGAGCATTATTGATCCGGATTTCCACAAGGACATTGTCAGCCTTGGCTTTGTGAAAGACGTGCTCATCGAGGGCGGGCGCGTGGGCTTCACCATCGAGCTGACCACGCCGGCCTGTCCGGTGAAGGAGGAGTTCCGCCGGCAGGCTATGGAAGCCGTTGGGGCACTCGCCGGTGTTAACGATGTGCAGGTGAATATGACTTCCAATGTAAAAACGAATGCCCATCCGGGCAGCAAGGCACTCCCCGGCATCAAAAACATTATCGCTGTAGCCTCCGGCAAGGGCGGCGTGGGCAAATCGACCACCGCGGTCAATCTTGCCGTGGCACTGGCCCAGAGCGGCGCACGTGTCGGCCTGCTTGATGCCGACATCTATGGGCCATCCATCCCGCGCATGATGGGACTGGAAGGGCGCAGGCCGGGCATCGAAAATGAGAAAACCATCCTGCCGCTGGTCAATTTCGGCGTAACCACTATGTCCATCGGTTTTCTGGTCCCCGCCGAGCAGGCCGTGGTATGGCGCGGCCCGATGGTGGCCGGCGCATTGACCCAATTATTGAACGACGTTGCCTGGGGTGAGCTGGATTATCTGGTGATCGATATGCCGCCGGGCACAGGCGATGCGCAGCTCACCCTGTCGCAGACGGTGCCTGTAACAGGCTCGGTGATCGTTACCACGCCGCAGGACATCGCGCTGGCCGATGCGCGCAAGGGTATTGCCATGTTCCGCAAGGTGAATATCCCGGTGCTCGGCATCGTGGAGAATATGAGCGTGTTCGTCTGCCCGCATTGCGGCGAATCCAGCCATGTGTTTGCTGAAGGAGGCGCTAAGCGACTGGCGACGGAGAATGAATCAAGGGTGCTGGCCGAAATTCCGCTGGATATCAAAATCCGCGAAAACTCCGATGCCGGAACGCCGATTGTCGCAGCTCACCCGGATTCGCCGCAGGCCGCAGCCTATCGTGAACTGGCCGGCGAGGTTGCGCGGCATATCAGCATCCTGAACAGTCGCAAGGTGGATATCCCTGTCATGATGCAGATGCAGTAAAAAAGTTCTTAGGTTTTGTTACCGTAAAGTGTGCGCGGCGTACTGCAATCCAAAATGAGGCCAGTCAAGGCGCTAGGAGTGAAGTTTGGTAAATCCAAATGAACGACGAGGAACGCCGAATGGGCATATTTGGGGCAGCAGGACTCAGGCGGCCAGGCCCCAGTAGCTCAGCAAGCGCTCCCTCGGCCGCTCCACATCATCCAGCGGATAGGACCAGCGCAAGGCATGAATGCCGGCAGCCTGCGCCGCCGCGACATCCTCTTCTTCATGGTCACCGAGATGCATCATGCGCTCAGGTGAAACATCCATGCACGCCGCAGCATAAGTGAAAATGCCCTTCTGCGGTTTCTCGAAACCGCTGTTTCCTGGCAAGGCCACCACATCAAACAGCCCTGGCAACATGGTATCGAGCAGTATATGCAATCGGGCATCGAAATTCGATATCACTGCCAGCTTCACATCCATTTCGCGCAATTGCAGCAGCATCGGTCCGAAGGATTCATGCACGCGCCATGCCTCGGGTGAGGCAAAATAAGCAAACAGGTCATCGAAACAGGCTATGAAATCGCTGTCATCCAGCGCACAGCCATACACCCTGGCAGCCAGATTCATCCACCACTGGCGTTCAAATTCGTCGTTATCCTCCCCCTCGGGCGCCACCATCGAAGGCGCTGCCTGAAAAGCAAGATCGAGACGCCGGCTCATGGTCAGCTCGGTCGCTTCCAGGCCATGCTTCCGGGCAAAACGGGTATAGGTGACAGGCACCGGTTCGGCGAAGTGGAGAAAGGTTCCCACGGCATCGAAGCTCACGGCCAGTGGCCGGTCCGTGTTCAGCGTATCATTCACGGACGCACCTCATCGAGCATCAGTTTGTATTCAATGGCATCCAGCAGGGCCTGATAGCTGGCGTCGATGATGTTGGTCGATACCCCCACCGTCGTCCATTTGCGTTCGCCATCGGTGGATTCGATGAGCACGCGCACGGCGGCCTCGGTGGCATCGATGGTGGACAGCACGCGCACCTTGTAATCGACCAGCCGGAATTCCTTCAGCGAAGGGTAGAAATCCTGCAAGGCTGCACGCAAGGCCTTGTCCATGGCATTGACCGGGCCATTGCCAAGACTGGCGGTATGCGCAAATTTTTTACCGACACGCAGCATCACGGTCGCTTCGGCCTGCGGAGCGCCGTCGTCACCGCGCTTTTCATCGATCACCCGGAAACCTTCGAGGGTGAAGAAATGCCCAAGCTTGCCCTTGGCGCGCAACAGCATCAGATGAAACGATGCTTCCGCCGCCTCAAAGGCAAAACCCTGATCCTCCAGCGATTTAACCTCGGCCACCAGTTCGGCCACCGCCGGATCGGATGCATCCAGCTTCAAACCGAAGCCGGTCTTGGCCGCCAGAACCAGCACGTTGCTGCGTCCGGCCTGATCGGAAACGGTGATACGCTGCTTATTGCCCACGCTCTCCGGAGAGATGTGCTCGTATAACCTTGAAAGCTTGCGCACCGCCGAAACATGGATACCGCCCTTGTGCGCGAAGGCATTGAGACCGACAAATGGCTGATGCCGCCAGGGCAGGCGATTGGCCATTTCATTGACGAAATCGGATACCCCCTTGAGCTCGACCAGCCGCTCCTTGCCGATACCGCAATCTACACCCATTTTCAGAACAAGACTGGGAATAATGGAGGTCAGATTGGCATTGCCGCAACGTTCGCCGATGCCATTAATCGTACCCTGCACCTGCCGCGCGCCGGCCTCGACAGCCATCAAGGCATTGGCCACGGCCAGCTCACCGTCGTTGTGCGTGTGGATGCCGATGACGAGATCGGGAAAGCGCGCTACGACAAGCTTCACCACTTCACCGATGGTGGCAGGCAGGCTGCCGCCATTGGTATCGCACAGCACCAGCGAATCGGCGCCCGCATCATGAGCGGCATCGAGTACGGCAAGGGCATAGTCCGGCTTGGCTGCATAGCCGTCGAAGAAATGCTCTGCATCGAAAAACACCTGCTCGAAATGGCGCTTGAGAAAGCGCACTGAGTCGTGCACCAGTGTTAGGTTTTCTTCCAGTGTAATACCCAGCGCCTTGGTGACATGCAGGTCCCAGGACTTGCCGAAGATGCAGGCTGCATCAGCGCCACTGGTCACCAGTTTTTTCAGGCCGGCATCACGGCTGGGCGGGCCGCCGGGACGAGCCGTCGAACCGAAAGCCACCAGTTTGCTGTGCTTCCATTGCCGCTCGCGGGACAGCTCGAAAAAACGGTCGTCCTTGGGGCTGGCTCCCGGCCAACCGCCTTCAATGTAATCCACCCCGAAGCTCGCCAGACGTTCGGCGATGCGCAGCTTGTCCTCAGCGGAAAAGGTGATGCCTGCCGTCTGCGCTCCATCGCGCAACGTGGTATCGAAAATCTGTACCTTGTCCGGTCGCCTGCTCATCTGCTCACTCCCATCATTCCTGCATCCGTCAGCGCCGTTCTGCCAGAGCTTGTTAACGCCCATCGCCCGCTCAGCGCTGCCGCATCATACGTCATCCGGCCGGAGCAGGTAAGCCGCCTTAAGTCCGCGCCCAAACAGTCCGTCGCAGAGCTGACTGATGCACCTTGCCTGCCCTGCCCTGCACGTCTACATTGCCCTGCATGCGAGCCATCACCATGACCGCCACAGGCGGACCGGAAGTATTGCAGGAGCAACAGCTTCCCAAACCCGACATTACCAAGCCTTCCGACATACTGGTGCGGCTGAAAGCAGCAGGTGTGAATCCGGTGGATACCAAGCTGCGCAAGAACGGCCTGTTCATTCCCGGCGACCTGCCTGCCATTCTCGGCTGTGACGGAGCAGGAATCATCGAGCAGGTGGGAAGCGCAGTATCCGATTTCGCGCCCGGCGATGAGGTGTTTTTCTGTTATGGCGGACTCGGACAGCCATCCGGCAATTATGCCGAATTCAATATTGTCCCTTCCTGTGCCGTTGCCAGAAAACCGGCCGCAATTGATTTCCCCGAAGCCGCTGCTGCCCCGCTGGTACTCATTACCGCATGGGAGGCATTGTTTGACCGCGCAGGCATGCAGCTTGATCAGAATGGGGGACAAACAGTGTTTGTGCATGCCGGGGCCGGCGGTGTCGGCCACGTGGCAATTCAGTTGGCCAAGATCGCCGGCTGCCAGGTAGCCACCACGGTCAGCAACGACAATAAGGCTGCTTTCGTTGCTTCGCTTGGGGCGGACTGCATCATCAATTACAAAGAGCAGGATGTAGCCAAGTCCCTGCTCGAGTGGACGGACGGGCGCGGCGTGGATATTGCATTCGACACCGTGGGCGGCCCGGCTTTCACGCAATTGATTCCAGCCGTACGCGTGTACGGCGATCTGGTCTCCATTTTGCAGATACCTGCCGATACCGACTTGAAGACCCTGCGCCTGCGCAACATCCGCATATCGCAGGAGCTGATGCTCACACCGATGATGCTGGGCATGGACGACGCACTTGCCCATCATGCAAATATTCTCAAGCAATGTGCTGCCTGGATGCAGGAGAAGAGGCTGGGGGTGCATGTGGCCAACCTCCTGCCGCTTGAGCAGGCGGCCAAAGCGCATGAATTAATCGAGGCAGGCTCCATGAGCGGCAAGATCGTGCTCGATATATGAGCGGCACACCGGGAAATACAACAACCAACACTGAGCCCATCGACGAAGCCAGCCTGCTGGCAAGCTTCACCTCCGGATGCAAACCGAGGGAAGACTGGAAGCTGGGTACCGAACACGAAAAAATAGGCTTCTGCCTCGATAGCCTGAGGCCTATCCCCTATGAGGGAGAGCGTAGTATCCGGCGCACCCTCGAATTGCTGGTTGCCGATGGCTGGAACCTTGAACGCGAGGCAGGCAAACCGATTGCGCTCACGCGCGGCATGGCCAATATCACGCTGGAACCGGGCGGTCAGTTGGAGCTTTCCGGCGCTCCGCTGTCCACAGTGCATGAGACCTGTGCCGAGGTGCGCGATCATCTGCGTCTGCTGCACCATGTGCGTCACGATCTGCGCATCGGTTTTTTAGGCCTCGGCTTTCAACCCAAGTGGGCACGCGACGACATCCCGTGGATGCCCAAAGGCCGCTATGCCGTGATGCGGCGCTATATGCCGCAGGTCGGCGCGCACGGCCTGGACATGATGCTGCGCACCGCCACCGTGCAGGTGAATCTGGATTTTGCATCCGAGGCAGACATGGTGCGCAAGATGCGCGTCGGCTACTGCCTGCAACCGCTGGTCACAGCCCTGTTTGCCGCCAGCCCCTTCTCGGATGGTGCACCATCCGGCTATCTGTCCACGCGCGCCGCCGCATGGCTGGATACTGACCGCGCACGCACCGGTATTCCGGCAATGATTTTCGAGGAAGGCTTCGGTTTCGAGTCCTACATGAACTGGCTGCTTGATGTGCCGATGTATTTCGTCATTCGCGACGGCAACTACATCGACTGTGCCGGCCAGAGCTTCCGTGCCTTTATGCAGGGCAAGCTCGCGGCCCTGCCCGGCCAGCGCCCTACGATGGACGACTGGGAACTGCATATGACAACCGTGTATCCCGAGGTCCGCCTGAAGCGCTACATGGAGATGCGCGGCGCCGATGCCGGCGGCAAACCATGGATCTGCGCCCTGCCCGCTCTGTGGAAGGGCTTGTTATACGATGAGAAAGCACTGGATCAGGCATACAATCTGGTGGCCGACTGGACGCATGCCGAGGTGTTGGCCATGCGTGACGCTGTGCCCGTACATGGTCTGAAAACGCGCTTGCGCGACAGCTCCCTGCTACATCTGGCCGAAACGGTAATGGACATAACACGCGGCGGGCTGGAGCGCAGCGCCTGCCTCAATGCCAACGGCCAGGATGAGACCATCCATCTTGCCCCGGTGCTGCGCGCCGTGGAGAGCAACACCACACAGGCCGAGGCCTGGCTGCATGCCTTTCACAATGAATGGAAGGGCAGCGTCGACCCCATCTTCGAACTGGCCGCCTTGCCGTGACCGACCCCCTGCGGCATCCGCATTTTACCTGTCAGCGCTGCGCCAGCGACAATGTGCTTGAAGTCGATATTTCTGAAGGCCTTCCGCAAAACTTTGTCTGGGACTGCCTGCGTTGCTGCCATGCGCATGACATCACCGTGCGGCAGGATGGAGATGACATAAGCGTACAAGCCGAGCTGATCTGAGCATGCAATATGCCGATCAGGGACGCGCCAAAAAATCACTCGGCCAGCATTTTCTGGTGGATCGCAGTGCCATTGCACGCATCGCGGCTACCATCCCCGAGGGGGCTTCCACACTTGAAATCGGCCCCGGCCGCGGGGCGATTACCGAATCACTGCTCAAGCGAGTGGGCAAGCTACTCCTGATCGAAAAGGACGACGATCTGGCTGCGATGTGGCAAGAGCGCGCTGAATCTGATCCCAAACTGACACTGGTACACGGCGATGTGCTGCAATGCCTGTTGCCCACAGTTGCCGAATATCAACCGGCATGGATAGCCGGTAACCTGCCCTACAATATATCAGGCCCGCTTTCTGCAGCCCTGTTCTCGCTCAATCTCGCGGGTGGGCTGGTGCTGATGTATCAGCGCGAGGTGGCCGATCGCATCAATGCCGATGCAGGCAGCAAGACCTATGGCGGCCTCTCAGTGCTGGCGCGGCATTTTTACGATGTGAAAAGATTGTTGGTACTGCCGCCCGGCGCATTTGCTCCGCCGCCCAAGGTGCACTCGGCAGTGCTACTGCTCACCCCGCACGGCCATGAACCAGTCTGTCCATTCGCCGATCTGCAACGCACCGTTCGTCAGGGCTTCGCCCATCGGCGCAAAACCATCAACAACAATTTCCGCGGCGATATGAGCGCGGAGGACTGGGCTTCTGTAGGTATCGATCCCGGCGACCGCCCCGAACGGCTCGATTATCCCGCCTGGGCTCGCCTAGCCACCTTCCTCGCCGCAAAGCCTTAGCCTTTAGCAGCCTTTGACACCGGGTCCCGTTTAAAGCTGTGCCGGGATGGGTGCTTATCCGGAGGGAATTGCGCAAAAAAAGCGGGACCTTCTCGCGGTTTGCGCCCTCCGGATAAGTAGTCATCCCGGAAGTTCACAGCTTTCTCACGGGTGCTCTTTCTTGCTTCTTCTTTGAGCACGCAAAGAAGAAGGAAAGAATCACTCATTCGGCATACGAACCCGAGCAGTTACCTGAAGTTCTCTGCCCATGAGTCTTCTTCTTTCTTGGATGGCCAAGAAAGAAGCACAATTCGGCAGGACAGCCGATTTGGACGCGCGAA
>CAZQTO010000083.1:0-10489 GCA_964596375.1 uncultured Zetaproteobacteria bacterium
TTTTAACGCCATTGTCGCGCAGGTAGGCGGTGTTGGTTTCGCCTTTGATGAACCACAGCAATTCATGGATGATGGATTTCAGGTGAACCTTTTTGCTGGTGACCAGCGGAAACCCGGCAGCCAGGTCGAAGCGCATCTGATAACCGAAAACCGAACGCGTGCCGGTGCCGGTGCGGTCGCCTTTTTGTACGCCGTGGTCGCGCACATGGCGCATCAGATCCAGATAAGGCTTCACGCGTTTCTCCCGTCAGCAGAATGGGGCTTATGCTGCCCCGTGTGCCGCCCCTTGTGAACCAAACAAAGCAAGCGGTTAAAGCAGACGGATAAGAAAGAAGTTGGCAAAAGCTGTGTGAGGTGCAGCATATGGCTTCACTTTTTATCTGGAGCAGTCTGATGCAAGCATGGATACGTTCAACGCTGATATTTACCGTGGCCCTTGTCGCCTTCGGCCCCATTTCATGGGCTGAGGACACACCCGTTCCTGTGAGCGGGGCCGGTCAAGTGAGTCAAGCCGGGGCGAAGTCAGCCCCTCAAGTAGCATTCCCTACCATCACGATGCCGGGTCAGCCGGTCGAGTCCGCTGTGTTTGACGATGAAGAGGCTCCCGATGCTGTTCCCGAAGAGCTTGCAGCACCTGTTGAGGCTGCATCCACGGGCGGCCCGAAGAGCCAGACCGACAAGATCGTCGAAAAATTCATGGAGCTGGATACCGACGAGTCCAAAAGTGTGTCGGTGCAAGAATACCTCATCATGGTTCAGCAGCGTGTTGAAGCGCGTTTTGCGGCCATGGATGCCAATGCGGATGGCGAAGTCAGCGAGGACGAATATCGCATCTTCTGGAAATCGCGCATGGCCAAGTGGTATCGCCTGAAACGCTAGACCTGCTGGGCTGCCAGTTCGCGCAGCGTTTTTGATTCAGGGAGCAGGACGATGCCGCGACCCAGGCTGACCATCTTGCGGCGTTCGAAATCCTTGAGCAGGCGGCTGACTACCTCGCGTGCCGTACCGAGTTCGGTGGCCAGTTGCTGGTGGGTCAGGCGTAATTCACCGCTGCCATTGTCCAGTTCCAGCAGGCGTCTTGCCAGACGCACATCCATGCGCCCGAAGGCCACATCCTCAATCAGTGTCATCAGGTCGGCGATGCGCAAGCTGATCATGGACAGCACAAAGCGCCTGAAGGCAGCATCGGAGAGCAGGACGTCGAGCCGTTTCGGGGAAAGCATGGCCAGTTCGGTTTCCTCTTCGGCAACACCCTCGGCCGGATAGGGGCGGCCACCCAGCAGGCAGGATGTGGTCAACATGCAGGTTTGCCCGTCTTCCACACGATAGAGCACGATTTCGCGGCCCTCCGGGTCCATTTTCTGTACGCGTATGGAACCAGAAAGTACGAAGACATAGCCCTGGCAATCATCGCCATCGCGAAACAGCACCGTGCCACCGGGTACCTTCATCAATGGAAGGGCATCGAGTTCGCCGCGGATCTCGGGCGGCAAGGTTTCCAGATCGGGGAAAGCTTTTAATATAGAACCCATCAGATCAACTCCCCGTCATCTTAAAGTCATGTCTGTCCGGCGTATGCGCGCCAGCGAACGGCGAAAGCGGCCCCAGTCCCACTGCCTGCCGGGATCCCATTTGCGTCCCGGCGCCACATCCTGATGACCAACGATACGCTCAGGTGTCATATCCGGAAAGCGCAGCATCAGTGCCCGGCACAGGCGGGCGGTTTCGCGATATTGCCTGGGGGTGAAAGGGGTTTGCTCATCGCCCAGCATTTCGATGCCGATGGAATAATCGTTGCACTGCTCTTTGCCCTGCCAGATGGATGCTCCGGCATGCCATGCACGCTGCCCGGTTGGCACGAACTGAGTGATGTGCCCGTCTCTATCCACCACAAAATGCGCCGCCACGCGCATGCCTTCAAGGCTGGTAAACGATGCATGCGCCGAGATGTCCAGTTGGCCTGTAAACAGCGCTTCGACATGCTGCATGGTGAACCGGCCGGCCGGCAGGCTGATGGCATGCAGCACAATCAGGTCCACAGGCGTGTTTGCCGGTCGTGTATCGTGATGCGGCGAAGGGATATAGCGCAGCGCAATGTTCGAAGCCATGCCCCATGATGCGGTGATGCACCGGAGCTTGGCAAGGCCTGCCGATTGAAAGGTCTCGGTTATCCCTAAATTACGCCCTAAATCACCCGTTCATTACCGCCATCGATCGGCAGTTGCGCCCCGGTGGTGCAGGCAAACAGAGGTCCGGCCATGGCTGAGGCAAGCTCGGCGACATGCCTCGATGTCACTTCCACATGCAGCAGATTATTGGTTTTGTACGCCTCCACGCTCAGACCATAGTGTGCGGCGCGTGCGCTCAGCACCTCATCCGTCCAGATAGCCGTATCGAACACGGCATTCGGATGCAGCATATTGATGCGAATGCCCTGTTCCGCCATTTCAAGGGCGGCGACCCGGCCCAACTGGGTCAACCCCGCCTTGGCCACCGAATAAGCTGCAGCACCTGGGCCTGGTGCCGGAACATTCTTCGATGCAATGATGACCACCGCTGGCTGCATACCCAGGGCCAGATAAGGCTGGGCGTATTCAAGCAATCGCTGATGACTGGTCAGATTCAGGGCAAGGCTCTTATCCCATCCAGCGGCATCCATATCGGCAATGCGCCGGCTGGCGGGGAAAATACCGGCATTGGAAATCACGATGTCCAGGCCACCAAAGCGGCGCACCGCTTCATCCACACAGGATTTGAAAGCGGCATCATCGGTCACGTCGCAAACCAGTCCCAGCGCATCCGGTGCGGCAAACAGCTCGCAAACCTGCGGGTTGATGTCCAGCGCGAGCACGGCGGCTCCCTGCGCGCGCAGCACCTCGGCACAGGCCCGACCGATGCCGCTGGCCGCTCCGGTTACCAGAGCCACCTTGCCCTGATGCAGCCTGGAAGTACCACCCTTGCCCAGCTTAGCCTGCTCCAGCTCCCAGTATTCAACCTCGAACAGTTCCGCCTCGCTCACCGGAGTCCAGCCGCCCATGGCCTCGGCCTGCAGTACGGCAGGCCGCGAGTGTTGGCTGATGTCAGCAATGATGCCCGCTTCCTGCACGCTGCGTCCGAAGCTGATGCAGCCGGTTCCAGGCCAGACAGCCCAGCGCGGCGCCACATCCAGACAGGTCAGCGCGCCATCTGTATGTCTGGCAAAATAAGCACGGTATTGATCTGCATAGGCCGCTACGTTTTCTGCAACATCACCGTCAACAAACAAGGGCGCCGGCTTGGTGCGGATCACATGGTCCGGGGTCAGTGTGCCACCATTTACAGCCCCGGCCCTGGCATGCGCAGCAAAGCCTGCCGCTTCCGGGCCATCATCCAGACAGGCCAGCATGGGCGCTCCACGCAGCCCGCTTACCTCGCAGCGCAATGTGGCCAGAGCCAGTAAATCGGTTTGCGTTTGAGCCTTCGGCAGGGTGTAGGCGGCATGCTTTTCAAGATAGACCTCGGCCTTGCTGACCAGCGCGATCATCTGCTCGTAACTTTGCCGTGCATCATCGGCAAAGGTGAACAGGCCGTGATGCATCAGCACCATGCCGTCCAGTTCTGTCCAATCCACATCGCGTGTCAAGTCGCGAACCGTCCTGGCCAGAATAAAGCCCGGCATCACATAGGGGATGACCAGCACGCGTTCGCCGAACAGTTCACGGATGCGCGCCTCGCCATCCGGGGTGTTGCTGATGGTGACCACCGCATCGGTATGCGTGTGATCAACGTAAGTAAATGGAATCAGCGCATGCAGAATCGCCTCGACGGACGGATTGGGTGCTGATGGATCGAGCATGGCGATGCGCTGGGCGCGCACCATATCGGTGTCGGAAAGCTCATCCAGCCTGGCCAGACGCAACAGGGCGGACATGCGCACCGGGGCAAAACCGGCAGCCTCGATGGTCGCCAGATCCCAGCCGCTGCCCTTCACATACAGGGTTTCCACGGCATCGCCGAACACATCCTTGGCTGTTGCCTTCAGCGAGGTGTTGCCACCGCCGTGCAATACCAGTGAGGATTCACGGCCCAGCAGGCGGGAGGTGTACACACGCATCTCAAGGGCATCGGCGCAGCGCGCCGCCTCCGCATCATTCCACAGGCTTTGCATCGTCATCCTCCATATTGTTTTCATGTTCCGGCTTGCCGGCCCCGATGTCGGGTATCAGTCCGTTGACAAAGTCAGCCGCATCAAAGGGCATCATGTCTTCCAATGTTTCGCCCACGCCGACATAGCGCACCGGCAGGCCGAAGCGGTGCACCAGTTGCAGCACAATGCCTCCCTTGCCTGTGCCGTCGAGCTTGGTGACGATCAGCCCGTTGGTACCGGCCACCTCGCGGAATTTTTCAATCTGCGCCACGGCATTCTGCCCTGTGCCGGCATCCACTACCTGCCAAACCTCGTGTGGCGCTCCATCCAGTGCCTTACCGATCACGCGCTTCACCTTACCCAACTCGTCCATCAGGCCCTTGTCGGTCTGCACGCGTCCGGCGGTGTCGATAATCACCACATCGTAGTTTCTTGAAATGCCGTGCTGTACTGCATCAAATGCTACGGCTGCCGGATCGGCGCCGTTGTGCTGACGCACCATATCGGCCCCGGCCCGTTCCACCCAGATGGCCAACTGTTCAATCGCTGCAGCACGGAAGGTGTCGCAGGCGCCAACAACAACACGCTTGCCCTGAGCGCGGAACATGGTTGCCAGCTTGCCGATGGTGGTGGTTTTACCCGTGCCGTTCACCCCGACCACAAGCAATACGAACGGGCCGCTTTGCGGCAGATTGAGCGGTGTAATCTCCGGGAACATTTGCAGCATGGCCGCCTTCAGGCCATCCAGCGGCTGGCTGCTCTTTTTTGCCTTGCTGACCAGCGCCAGAGAAGTCTGCGCGCCGCAATCGGCCAGAATCAGGCCGTCCTCGACATCCGTCCATTCGGCCTCGCTTAATTTGACGACATCGCGCCCGGGCAGTAATTGGGAAAGATTCTCCCGGCTGCGGCTTAAGCCCTGTTTGAGTCTGGAAAATAAAGACACGTCATCTCCTCCAAAGGAAGCGACCGGCGCCACGGCCCCGGTCGGGCCATGCTGGGAGGCAAGGGGAAACAGTCAACCTTGAAAGATTCAGTGCATGCCGCCGTGATGCCCATGGCCCATGCGCATATCGCGTACCACTGCCTGCACCTTAAAGTGAGTGCCATCGGCCAGAGACAGCACAATGTTCACCACGTCCTTCTCATGCAGTTCTCTGCTAAGACCCATGAGCATGATGTGGAAGCCGCCGGGCATAAAGCTGAATTCGCCATGGGCCGGAACAATCACCGAATCCACAGAGAACATGACCATCTTCCCATCCTGCATGCGCATGGTGTGAAAATTGTTCGACGAAGCGGCATCTGTACTCACCCCGATGATGCTGATATCGCTATCGCTCGTATTCTTCAATGTCATATAGGCAGCCGAATTCTGTGCTACCGACGGCATCAGGCGCACCCAGGCATCCTTTGCCACCATATCGGTTGCATATGCCGCCTGGGCAGAGAGCAAGATCAATAATGCCAATAGCACCCTTTTCATGGTTTTACTCCTTTCACCTCAGCCATGGCCGTATCCTGTCGGCAATGAAGGCCGGATCGGTCTCTTCATCAAACAGGTCGGCAATCTTGCCGTCCGGATTGACCAGATAGATAAAATTGGTGTGCTCCACCTCATAATTGGCCTCAGCCGGTTGATCCGGGACCGCATAATCCACCCGCCATTTGGCAGTCACTTTATCAAGCTGTTCACGGGTTCCGGTCAGGCCCCTGATACGCTTGTCAAAGAAGGCGGCATAATGATCCAGTATGGCTGGCGTATCGCGCCGGGGATCGACACTGATGAAAATGCCGCCCAGCTGATCGGCCTGTGACGCTCCCGCCTGCCGCATGGCATCAGCCATCACACCGAGAGCCATCGGGCAAACATCGGGACAATGGGTATAGCCGAAATACACCAGCATCACCTTACCGCGAAAATCATGCAGGCTGACGGGGCCAGTGGCAGACTCCAGTTGGAAATCCCCCCCCATCCCCTGCAAAGCAGGTGGAACCGTCGGTTTTTGCATCTGCAGTAGCCAGGCGCTTATGCCAACGGCTGAGATGAGAACAACGGCAATGAGAAGGTATTTAACAACAGATGTATTCATTGCAGTAATCGTATATTCCTCTGTGTTGTTTGACTATGGCGGAGCACGATTCTCAGATAGGTGAATAGGACTCACTAATCCGGCATTACCCATGAGTTGAATGGGAAAAACCGGCATGAACCGGGGGCATCGTGCCCCCGGACCAACACCTTTCGGCAGTTAAAAGCGATACAAAGCCCGCAGGAAATACCAGTGATCGGTCACCTGCTGGATGCCGCGGGTGTTCTGATACACCGGCTGACGGTACTCGCCACTGAGGATGAAACTGGGTGTCACCACCCACTGAAATCCCGGCGAGACAAACAATGAATTGATGCCGGTATTGGCAACGTTGTCGATTATCGACGTTGCATTCTGGTAACCCACTCGACCGGTCGCGGCATCTATCGTCCCATCGGTGCTGTCCTTGCCGGCCCAGATGCCATTCACATCCAGCTTGAGGTTGAACATGGAAGTCAGCCTGTAGCGCGTCGACAGGTCATAATTAAACCGGTCGCCTACCTTATAGCCCAGATCGTTGCGCGTGTTGGTCTGATAGGTCAGCGAAGGGTTGACCAGCCAGAGTGCGCCGCCGTCGTCCCGCTCGCCAAAAGCCAGGGTGCCGTTGGCAAGGAGCACGCCGCCCCAGGCCCCGGTTCCGGTCTGCATCATCATATGTACCCGCTGACCGCTCGCGTTGCGATGGTCATGCTTTCCGGTCGGTGCGATGAGGCCCATGCCGAGGCTTAGGCGTTTGCGGGTGCGAATCGGCGTATCGGTATACACGTTATGCAGATACACCATGGACACGTCACCGAGGCCACTGATCGTGTCCATGGTCATGGGCATACCCATGGCGGACAACATCTCCATGTCGTTGATGATATAGGGAACGGTCAGCACAACGGCCTGATCCTCATTCACGCGGTACGCAATATTGGTGCTTATTTTCTGCATGACCATATTGGTTGGTACGGAAAGGTTGGTTCCGGTAATGGTGCGCGCTTGTTGGGGAGACAGCTTCGTTGTTCCCTGCTTGATGGTCTTCATGTCCATCAACTCATATTGAGCGGTCACGCTGAAGCCGGTGGCACTGCCAACCCCTTCAACCCCCGCGGCAATGCAGCAGGACAGGCCGCATTCGCTGGCCTGGGCCTGAGCTGTCATGGCAAGCATGCCCATCGCCAGCAGCAGGATGCAGCTTGATGTTTGAAATGTATTCATAGATATCCTCCGATATGTGGATCAATTCATTTAAGGGATGGGTGCGAAGGCGGCATGCACGCAGCAAAGCTGCATCTGCCAGACTATGCACCGATTCGGCCGATATCTGTCGGCCAGCTTCAATGAAAACTGTGAAGCGTTAAACGAATTGCGGAGGTGGAGAAAAGCCGTTCAGAATCCGCGCCTCGGGACGTAGATTCACAGTGGGTGCGGCGGCCCGTTCGAAGGCGAGAACGCAGGACCGGGAAGCATTGTCGGGACTATGCGGAGCAAGCACATGAGGTAGCGAGTCGATGCTGTTGTGGCAGCCGCAAGCGCATTCAATGCAAGCCTGACCCGCATCGACATCGATATGAGCGGCAGCATGCATGGCCGGATGTTGGCCTTCCTGATGCATCTGCATCTCATCCATGACCTGCATTGCAGAGGCATGGGCAGGCGGACAGGCCGAGGCCAGCGGCACCAGAGGGAGGCTGCTTACCATCAGAATCGTCAATGATATTGCCAGGGAGACCAATTTCCGCATGGCAGCAACGATAGCCAGCAGCCCCATGGCGTGCAAGATTTACGCGCTGAGTACGACCACTGCGCAGGATATCGTGCCATACGAGCAAGGAGGGTAGCGATGAGCATAACGTTTCGCCCGATGATGCCAGTCATGCTGCTATTGCTCCTGCTTGTCGGCCCGGGAATAGCCGCTGCCGATTCGTTCCGCTGGCTTGATGGTGGCGGCAAGCTCCATTCGCTGGAAGAATATCGCGACAAAGCGGTGATCGTCCATATCTGGGCCACCTGGTGCCCTCCCTGCCGGTCAGAAATGCCCGAATTAAGCGCATGGCTGCAAGCCCATCCCGACGTCATCTTCCTGCCTGTATCGGTTGATGACTCTGCCAGTGCCGCAAGCGCATTTCTCAAAGACAACAACATCACCCTGCCGCTACTGCTGACAGACAAGCAGGAAGCATCAAGCCTGGGGGTGCGCGTTCTTCCCTCTACATTCGTGATAGCCGGGAACGGCGAGGTGAAGCAGCGACTGCTCGGTGCGCAGCCGTGGGGTGATGAAGCCTTCTCATCCCAACTGCTCGGGAAATTAATCCCTTAATATCACTAGGTCCGGCAGAAAGCGTTGGCGTCGGCGTACACATTGCGCTTGCCCTCCTGTGCGATATGCCCATTATTGACCGCTGAAAAAAAACCAGCCTGCCAATTAAGGAGCGCCCATGTTTCGCAGCAGTCTTTTCGCCCTGTTTCTGATTATTTTTTCCGGCCCGGCACTGGCCGGCGCCCCGATGGACGACAGCAAGATCAAGGAAACCATTACCAAAAATGTTCTGCGTCTGGCGCCTCAACTGGTGGTGCAGGACGTGCGTCCGTTCGATGCCATCCCCGGACTTTATGAGGTTCGTGTCGGCGACAGTCTTTTTTACACCGATGCCACCGGCGATCATATGATTTCAGGCCATGTCTTTGCAACGGCCACGCGCAAGGATTTAACACAGGCCCGTCTGGAAGACTTGAACCGTATCGACTGGAAAACACTGCCGCTGAAGAATGCGATTGTTTCGGGCGATCCGAAAGGCGTGCCGGTTGCTGTTTTCACCGATCCGGACTGTCCATTTTGCCGCGATCTTGAAAAGGAGCTTGTTAAGGTCAAGGGCGTGAAGGTGTACACCTTCCTCTATCCTCTGGAGAGCATCCACAAGCATGCCCGCGCCAAGTCGGAGGCTATCTGGTGTGCCAAGGATCAGCACAAGGCATTGCTCGATGTGATGCTCGATAACAAGCAGGCCGGCGATATCAAGGCAGCGGCTTGTGCCAACCCGATTGGCGAAAACATTGCGCTGGGCGAAAGTCTGGGCATCAATGGCACACCGACCCTGATCGCCGGGGATGGCCGCAAGCATGCCGGTAGCTTTAGCGCCGAGAAGCTTGAACAGTGGGCCAAGCAGTAAGTGGGGCAAACAGTGAGTCATTCATCGGGCTTCACCAGCCGGATCAGAGCAGTTTAGGAGAGCATATGCGCACAGACAGAAAGACCGACGCCCTGCGTCCGGTTGATATTGATACCGGTTTCAACAGGCATGCCGAAGGCTCGGCGCTGATCACATTCGGCCAGACGCGCGTGCACTGCACCGCCTCGGTTGATGAGCACGTGCCGCCTTTTTTACGCAATTCCGGTAAGGGTTGGGTGACTGCGGAATATGGCATGTTGCCGCGCGCAACCCATACCCGTAGCGGTCGCGAAGCTGCACGCGGCAAGCAGGGTGGACGTACGGTGGAGATTCAGCGACTGATTGGTCGAAGCTTGCGCGCTGTTGTTGATCTGGAGAAGCTGGGCGAGCGCCAGATCGTATTGGATTGTGATGTCCTGCAGGCCGACGGTGGCACACGAACCGCCGCTATCACCGGTTCATGGGTGGCTTTGCGTATTGCTGTGAACAAACTGCTGGCCGATGGCTTGCTGGATGAAGATCCGATTATCGGTCAGGTGGCTGCGATCAGCTGTGGTCTGGTGGATGGAAAAGCCCTGCTCGATCTTGAATACACAGAGGATTCACGTGCCCAGATGGATGCTAATTTTGTTATGACGCCGGATGGCGGCATCATCGAAATCCAGGCCACTGCCGAAGACAAGCCAATGCATTGGGATGATGTGTTGGCACTGAAGTCATTGGCCGAAAAGGGCATCGCCGAACTGGCCGAGCTGCAGCTGAGTGCCGTTGGCCGCTGATTCCTGTATCCACCCATGAAACTGGTCATCGCCAGCAATAACGTCAAAAAACGCAAGGAAATCGCCGCGATATTGGGTGATTTCGGTGTTAAGATCGTTCCCGCAGAGCAAACTGTGTTTGTCGATGTGGTCGAAGATGCCGACAGTTTTGCATGCAATGCCCGTAAGAAGGCCGAGGCCTTCGCTGCCGCCAATGGCTGTGCTGCTCTGGCCGACGATTCGGGTCTGTGTGTCGATGCGCTGAATGGTGCTCCGGGGGCGTTTTCCAGCCGTTTTGCCGGCGAAAATGCTTCTGATGCCGACAATAATGCCAAACTTCTCGAAGCGCTCAATGGTACT
>CAZQTO010000084.1:0-10453 GCA_964596375.1 uncultured Zetaproteobacteria bacterium
CGCATGACTGGATCAGAATGTTAAATGGATATTTGCATTTGACGAATGAATTTTTAGACATTAATGTGCGCGCCTCCTGATTGGGGGATCGTCTAATGGTAGGACAGCGGTCTCTGACACCGTCAATCGTGGTTCGAGTCCACGTCCCCCAGCCAGCTACATAACGGGAGTTTGTGAAAAGATTAAATGTTTTTTAACTGGCATTTCATCTTTTTTCAATAATAGGACCATAGGTTATCGCACAGTTCGGCGCGATTCCCTCCTCCCCTCCCTAAAATTTCGCCGGACTATTAGGACCCTGGCTTACGCCGGGGTCTTTTTTTTGCTCATCACTTTTTCTTTTCTTCTTTACCGTAACAACAACCAATCAGCCTAGATTACCACCTCGGCAATCACCGGAAGATGATCCGATCCGACAAACGGGATTGTTTCGATGCTTATAACGCGCGGGACGCCACGCGTCAGGATATAATCAATTCGGCGTTGCGGCTGCCAGCTGGGAAAGGACGGCGGCGGGTTGCCATGGGGATGAAGCGCTGCCTCATCAAGCAGCATCTGAAGCTCGCTGGAATCGGGTTCGCAGTTCAGGTCCCCCATCAAAATGGCATGTTCATGTTTATTCATTTGCTGGGCGATATAGCGTAGCTGACGGACCCGACTGGACTGTTTTAAGGAAAGATGGGTCACAAAAACGGCCACATCCTTGCCGGCGATATGCATCTCGCCTTTCAACAGGCCGCGTCCATGGCGTGAACCGGGAAGCCTGTGTTGCTCCACATGCGTGCAGGGGGAGCGGCTGAGTAAGCCCAAGCCGATGCTGGCGATGGAGCCGATATCGCGCGTTACCTGAGTATGGCAAAAGGGAATGTCGGCGCGAAAAGCAATGTATTGCGCCTGTTGAATCTGATTGCTGCGAAAAGAGCCGCAGTCGGCTTCCTGTAAGCCAACCAAATCGAAGTCCAGCATCTGGTCTGAGATGCGGTCGAGATTGGCAAGGGCCTGGCGGTGGGGTAGAACATAGCGGAAGCTGTAGGTCAGCATATGGCGCATGTGTCGGCTGCCGATACCGGCCTGAATGTTAAAGCTTGCGACTCTTAACGTTTCGGTAGTGATTGTCGGGCTCAGTGTTTTTCTCCGTGCATGCTTGTTTTGAGTTGCAGCATGTGGTCTTGCAGGGCCTGTCCCGCTTCGCTCGTCGCCTGAATCGGGTTTATGCGAACGGGGCGATGCTGATTGTCCACAGCAACATAGACTACAACAGCATCCATCACGGTTTCACCCTTGTTGTTTGTTACACCGACTGAGACCCACATGCTGCTCCTGCCGGTAAGTGCGACCTGTGCTTGCAGGTCAATGATGTCATTGAGTCTGGCCGGACGAAGAAAGCGTGCCCTATGCACGGCTACAGTCAGGCAATCGTGCCCGCAGAAACGGTGTGCAGCCAGAAAGCCCACTTCATCAGCCAGTGTTAGCAGTCGGCCTCCGTGCAGTAGCTTATAGCCATTCAAATCGGGCTGACGCACGGTGTGTGATGATGCGACGAGGCTGTCTTCGATGCTTGATGTCAGCATGCATTAGAGGCTACTCGGCGGCACCGCAAATTGACAATAGAATTCGAGATTGGTTCATCCTTCCTTCTGCATATGCAAAGCTGCTGCTACAATGCCAGCCGATGACTCATTTACACCTTTGCCTTGCGTGGCGTTTTTCCCTCTGGCTGCTGCTTTGTTGCCTGCCGCTGAGCTATGCTCAGGCGGCATCCAGCATGGATTTGAGTGTGGCTGTGCAAAAGGATGTGCTGAGTTGTAATGCGGCGATTCCTGATCCGCCGGAAGGGATGAACCGGGCGCTCACCGAGGGAAGCGAAATCAGTGTTGAGTGGAAAATAAGCGTTTCTATAGAAAGAAAATACTGGCTCGATAATTCGGTGGCGAGCGTGTTGGTGAATCGCCATGTAGTGCCTGATCTTGTGTCACGAAGCTGGACGCTGGAGGATTTGACCAGTGGCATTACGCGACGCGTGTTCTCGCTTGAAGAGGCAATCAGGTTCCTTACCACATTATCCGATTTTCCGGTCGTGGATCGCAGCCTGCTGAATTCAGGGCAGGCTTATGTGGTCGCAGTGGCGGTTAGCGAGTGGGAGGGTAAGAGGCCGGAGGATTTTTGGGCATCGTGGTTCGGGAACAAGAGCGCTACGGCAGCCACCGAATTTTTGATGCCATGAAGTGTCATCCAGAGCCCTGCCTCTCTTTGCGCATTATTCATGTGTGAAATACTTGTAAGCAGGATAATTGGCCGGTGATTCGCAGTCAGTTATTCGAGCCTGTGCTGATATGAACGGTTTGGGACTGATGCGGTTTCTGCCGCTTGTGATGTCCGGAGTATTGTTCGGCGGCGTTGTGTTTTTCTGGCCGGAAACCTCGACCAGCGGCGTCAATGTGCTTGTTTCGTGGCTGAACATCTTTCTCATGTTCACGCTGGCCGTTTTATCCATGCACTATGGCCTGCGATTGCTGCGCGAAAAGGATGAGCCGCGGCCAGGCTCCAGATTGCGTGCAAAGCTGGTCATGGCTCTGGTCGGCATGCTTATCATTCCATCCATGACAACCCAGATAACGGCCAATCAGATGATGGAAAAAGGGCTGAATGTCTGGTTTGATGTTCGCGTAGATACCCTTCTGGATCGTGCCTTGGAGCTGGCTCGCGGTTTTTATGGGCGCATCGAGACGGATATGAAGCGCGGCTTGCAACAGTATACCGCCGATCCGGTTCTGCGTGCCGCCATGGATGGAGCAATCAATTATCCGATCCTGACCTCCCGGCTTGCTGATATTATGGTTAAGGAAGGCTGGCAGCAGTTGCAGCTATTCGATCCTGGAGAGCGCTTGCTGGCCGGTGTGCAGCAAACAGGTCTGGAGGCGCTTGAAGCCGAGCCTTTTGCGGAGAATGCCCGACTGGCCTTGACGCTTGGGCGAGTCATGACCGATTTGAAGGTGAGTGGTGGAAGCGAAGTGGTGGTTGGTTACGCCCCGCTGCATGACCAGCAGAATGTTTTCGGTGTGCTGCGCGCCGAGATTGCGCTGCCATCCGGCGTGGTGAACAGCGCGCGGGCTGTTGAGCAGGATTTCCGCACCTACCGCGAACTGGAGCGTAACAGGCAGGCAATCGGCAGTCTGTTTACCAACACCATGCTGATTGTCACCTTGCTGGTGGTTGTCATTGCCGGTGGCGTGGCCATTGTTTTTGCCCGACGCCTGACTGCTCCGATCGGGCATCTGGCTGATGCTCTGCGCCGAATTGGTGAGGGTGATTTAAGGGTTTCCGTCGAATCCACGGCGCGCGATGAATTGGGCTCGCTGGTGCAGTCCTTTAACAGCATGGCGGAGCGTCTGCGGCAGAATGTGGCCGCGCTGCAGCGCACGCAGCAGGAATTGACCGAGGCACTGGATAATAGCAGGCAGCGCCGGCTTATTCTGGAAAAGCTGCTGGCCAGCTTGCAGAGCGGTGTGTTGCTTTGCGGGCCTGATGGTCGAATCCGCCTGCTCAATGCATCGCTTGGTTCTTTGCTAAACCTTCCTTCAGGCTGGGCGCCGGGTCGGGAGGTGCACAGTCTGTGTACAGGACGATTGCGTGCCATCGGGGAGTTTGTTGCAGAATTACGCGACCAGAGTCAGGAGCAGTTGCAGCGCGAGCTGGATATTTCGGTGGGAAAGAAGAATCTGCATATTCTGTTGCGTGGAGCACGGTTGTTCGGGGTCGGCAGTAATGATTTGTCGGGTTATCTGATCGTTATGGATGATATCAGCAGCCTGGCCGAGGCACAGCGCAGCAAGGCATGGGCAGAGGTGGCGCAGCGTTTGGCCCATGAAATAAAGAATCCGTTGACCCCGATCAAGCTTGCCACTGAGCGCTTGCAGCGGCGCTTCTCCGCTCAGGTGGATGATATCGATGTGTTTGATGCCTGTACGCATACCATCATCGCTCAGGTGGAACGTCTGCAACGCCTGATCAGTGATTTTTCCACCTTGGCCAGACTGCCCCAGCCACGCCTGGCTGAGGTATCCGTGCTACAGTTGATTGAAGAAATGCGGGATCTTTATGCGCCGTATGCACGGGTAGATATGCAATCTCCAGAAGCGGGCATGCGCTGTTTCTGCGATATTGATCAGATCAGGCAAGTGCTGATTAATCTGATGGACAATGCGCTTGCAGCCACAGCCAAAGGGGGGGATGTGAAGCTTTACGCAACTCAAACAGATGCCGGCATCGAACTGCATGTCGAAGATGGCGGTGATGGTATAGAGAATGATGCCATAGAGCATATATTTGAACCCTATTTTTCCACCAAATCCGATGGTTCAGGTTTGGGCCTGGCTATCGCCCGGCGCATTGCTCTGGAGCATGAGGGCGATCTGCGAATATGTTCTGCTGCCCAGCCGACCCACTTCTGTCTTACCCTTCCGGGGCATCCTCCCTTTGCGCTGGAGGTCGCATGAGCAAGCGTATTCTTATTGTTGATGATGAAGAGGCCATCCGCGATTCTTTGCAGGGCTTGTTTGAGGATGAGGGATATTCTGTGATGTGTGCCGCCTCCGGGGAAGAGGCCGTGGCCCGTTTTCGCAAGCATCCGGCCGGTTGCGTGTTGTTGGATATCTGGATGCCGGGGATTGATGGTCTGGAGACACTCTCCCGTCTGAAATTGATGGATGCCGATGTCCCTGTGATCATGATGTCCGGGCACGCCACCATTGATACTGCGGTACGTGCCACCCGGCAGGGGGCTTTCGATTTTGTTGAGAAGCCATTGTCATCAGACCGGCTGCTTATTCTGGTTCGCAACGCATTGGAGAAACGCAAACTGGCCACCGAGAATCAGGAACTCAAACAACAGACGGTTGCCACCGGTTCGCATGATCTGATCGGGTGCAGCGCCGCGATTGAAGGGGTGCGCAAGTTGATTCTTCAGGTTGCCAGGACCGATGCCCCAGTACTGATTCTGGGCGAGCATGGTTCCGGCAAGGAGGTGGCCGCCAAACTTCTTCATCAACACTCCAAGCGTGCCAAGGCCCCGTTTGTGACGGTCAACTCGGCGGGCATTGCAGATTCCCGCATGGACTCCGAACTGTTCGGACATGAAAAGGGCGCATTCCCGGGGGCCTTGCACAGTCAGCGCGGGCGTTTTGAAATGGCCCATAGCGGAACCCTCTTTTTCGATGAATTGACTGATCTCGCACCGGGAGCACAGGCCAAGGTATTACGCGTGCTGCAGGAGCACGCTGTGCAGCGTATCGGAGCTGCGGAATCCATAGCTGTGGATGTTCGCCTGATTGCTGCCTGCAATGCCGACCCGGAAGAGGCGATGCGAGCAGGAACCCTGCGCGAGGATATCTATTATCGATTGAATGTGGTGACCGTCCGCATGCCAGCCCTGCGCGAACGGCCCGAAGATATCCCTCTGCTGATTGCAGCACTGGCTGCTGAGCAGGCCGAGATACTCAGTGGTGAGCCGGTGCGCTTTACCGATGATGCCATGGCTATTCTTCAATCCTGCCGATGGGGCGGTAATGTGCGCGAGCTACGCAATTATGTCGAACGCTGCCATATTCTGCGTCAGGGCGAGGAGATTAATTCGGTTGATATGCCGCCGCAGGATCAGGGGGGTATGCGCGCCGAGTCGGATATTTCTGCAAACTTCCACAATGCCAGAGAGGCGTTTGAACGCAGTTATCTTCTTTACCATCTGAACAAAAACGAATGGAATGTCAGTCGGACTGCAGAAGACATCGGCATGGAACGAAGTCAATTGCATCGCAAGCTCAAGAGCTTTGGTCTCAAGGAGGGACGGTCATGAATGTACTCATTCTCGGTGCCGGAGAGGTGGGGTTCAGCATTGCGCAGCGTCTTGCCTCGGAGAACTGCAATGTGGTTGTGGTGGACAGGGATGCCCAGCTTCTCAAACGCGTGGCAGACAGCCTGGATGTGAAAACCGTCTGTGGTCATGCTTCGCTGCCCAGCGTTCTGGCTCAGGCCAATGCCGCCAATGCCGATCTTTTGATTGCTGCGACGACCAACGACGAGCTCAATATGATGGCCTGTCAGGTGGCCCACTCCCTGTTCAAGGTGCCGACCAAGCTGGCCCGGGTGCGCGAGTCGGAGTATGTCGAGCATGAAAAACTGTGTGGTCGCGATGATTTGCCCATTGATCTGATTATTTCGCCGGAGCGGGAAGCAGCCAAGGCTATTGTTCAGCGTTTCCAGGTTTCCTCTGCTGCGGATGCTCAGGAATTCGCCGGAGGAAAGACCTCGCTGGTCGGTCTGCGTATTCCGCCGAAGAGTGCGCTGGCCGGCATTTCGCTTAAGGAAACCAGTGAGGCGATTAACGGCATTCCTGTGATGGTCGTAGCGCATGAGCACAATCAGACATGGCATGTACCGAAGGGAGATGCCGTGCTGCTGGCTGGCGATACGATTTATGTTGCCATGGCAAAGATAAACACCGACGCATTCATGGTTGCCGCGGGTCTGGAGATATCTGAAGCCGGTACCAAGCATGTGATGATGGTGGGTGGCGGACATATCGGGTTTCTGGTGGCTCAGCACCTGGAGGCGCTGAATGTTGCCGTGAAAATTATCGAATTCAATGAAGAGCGCGCCCAGTGGTTGGCCGAGCATCTGTCAAAGACGACGGTGATTCATGGTGATGCCATGGATCGGAAGCTGCTGGAAGAAGAAAACATCAGCGAGATGGAAGATTTTCTGGCCCTGACCAACGATGATGAGACCAATATTCTGGTCAGTCTGATTGCCAAGAAATACAAAGTTCCGCATATCGTTACGCTGGTTAATCGCTCCATCTACGCAGACCTGATCTCCCAGATCGGCCTTGATGTTACGGTTTCTCCAAGGCTGACCACGGTATCGAGCGTACTGAGCTATATCCGCAAGGGGCGTATCCTGAGTATGTCGTCTTTGGGTGATGGCAGTATCGAGGTGCTCGAGGCTGAGGCCTTGGAGACCAGCAAAATTCTCAACACCCCATTGCGCAAGCTTAATCTACCCGAAGAAACCGTGGTCGGAGCCATTTTGCGCGATGGTGAAGTGGTGATACCTGACGGTGGCACTGAAATCCTGGCGCATGATCATGTCATGATGGTTGCGCGCAGCAGTTCGGTTGTCGAGACGGAAAAGCTCTTCGAAGTTCATCTGGAGTTCTTTTAAGTGAATTATCGTGGTGTGACCTGGACCATCGGTATTCTTGCAGCCTTTTTCGGGGTCAGCATGTTGCTGCCTGCTCTGGTGGCATGGCATTACCACACCTCCCATATGAGTGAGTTTCTGACAGCCGGCTTTATCGTTTCGCTTATTGGCCTGCTTATGATGCGTGCTGCGGGTGAAGCGCCCAAAGCACTTAGTCATCGCGATGGCTTTCTGATCGTTGCACTGGCCTGGGTGGTGCTTTCCCTGCTCGGTGCGGTTCCCTTCTGGACGACAGGGACGGCGGATACGGTTATGGATGCCTTGTTTGAATCCGCCTCGGGTCTGACTACGACCGGGGCTACGGTATTTTCGGATCTTGATACGATGGCGCCTTCCATCCTTTTCTGGCGATCCATGGAGGAGTGGGTTGGCGGCATGGGTATTATTGTGCTGGCTGTCGCCATTATGCCGCTGCTTGGTATCGGCGGTATGCAGCTTTTCCGGGCCGAAGCCCCCGGTCCGGTGAAAGATAAGCTGACCTCACGGGTTACCGAAACCGGTAAGATTCTGTGGTATATGTATCTGGTCATGACGCTGATTGTTGCGACGACGTACTGGCTGCTCGGCATGAGCGGCTTCGATGCCATCAATCATGCCATGACCACCATTGCCATTGGCGGTTTTTCAACACACGATGCCAGCATGGGCTATTTCGATTCAATGCCTCTGCGTCTGGCAACAGTCTATTTCATGTTTGCTGCGGGGATTAATTTCACGTTGCATTTTGCCTCCATGCGCAGAGGTCTGAGTCGGGATACGCCACGCACCTATTTTTCCGATGATGAGTTCCGTGCCTATCTGAAATGGATGATTGCGCTGGTTGTTCTAATTGGTCTACCGACGATGTTGGCATCGGCAGGCACCTGGGATGAGGTGCTGTTCAATACGGTATCTGTGGCGACGACCACGGGCTTTGCGGTCAGTGACTACGGGCAGTGGCCGGTGGTGACCAATCTGATCCTGTTTGCCGCTATTTTTGCCGGAGCCTGTGCTGGATCCACCGGGGGCGGCATGAAGATGGTGCGCGTGCTGCTGCTGTTCCGTCAGGGTATGCGCGAGGTGCGCCGCCTGATTCATCCGCACGCGGTGCTGGCCATCAAGCTGAACGGTACCAATGTCAGCGGATCGGTTGTGGAAGCCCTTTGGGGGTTCTTTGTGCTCTACGTTGTCTGTTTCATGATGATCGCCATTCTGGTGGCGCTTTCCGGTGTGGATATGCTGACCTCGCTGGCTGCATCGGCAGCCTGCATTACCAACACCGGCCCCGGTTTTGGCGGCGTCGGACCGGGAGGTAATTACGCCGCCCTACCCGATTTTGCCAAGGGTGCATTGATGTTCGGCATGGTGCTCGGGCGGCTCGAAATCTTCACTTTTTTCGTGCTTCTGGTTCCCGAATTCTGGCGTAAATAAGCTTGTTCTCTGTAGTGAGAGTCTAGTCTTTTCCGGCCAGCAAGTTTTTCACTTCTTCCACTGTCCTGCTCTCGTATTCGCCTGGCTGAAGCCCGGTTGATTCAAGCGAGAGTGCGCCGATATGGTTGCGGCAAAGTTCGGTGACATGGTTACCGACGGCGGCAAACATGCGTCGCACCTGATGGTATCGTCCCTCATGCAGCACAAGCGAGACATGTTGTTCATCGATGATGCTCAGTTCGGCAGGCAGGCAGGGCTTGTCATCGTCCTTCAATAGCAACTTTCCGCTGGCAAACACTTCAGCTTCATTGCCGCTTAGCGGTGCGTGCAGACTGACGGCATACGTGCGACTGATGTGATTCTTCGGACTGGTGATGTGGTGGTTGAGCTGGCCGTCGTCGGTCAGAATCAAGAGGCCTGAGGTTTCCTTGTCCAACCGGCCGACACTGGATAAAGAAGGCTTGCGGTCGGCCCAGCGGGCCGGGAAGTCATCATAAATCAGGCGGCCGCTTTCCCGGTGTGAACACACCGCGCCCAGTGGCTTGTGGTAGATCACTGTCAGGCCGAATGGGTGATCCAGAGGCCGGCCTTCAAGCAGGACTTCGCTGGGGTCTGCCTTCTGGGATGGTGATTTTACCAGTTCTCCAGCTATGCTGACCAGCCCCTGACGCAGCCACACCTGTACATCGCTGCGCGAGCCGTAACCCAGACGGGACAGCAATCGATCAATGCGCTCGTGTTTTGTTGCTGCCATGCCTACGTCTCATCCGTCGCTGTTTCGGCGAGAATCAGGGTGACGTTGATCTGGCCACGCACCGGATCGGTGGAGTCGATGCGCAGTGTGACTTCATCGCCCAACTGCCAGGCATGGCCGCTACGCCTTGATACCAGACGGTGGCCGCTTTCATCCAGCTCATAGACGCCTTCCAGCATATCGCTCGGCATACCGGCTTCGGCCAGTGATTCCTCCAGTTCGAAGAAGATGCGCCGCTGGGACATGCCTGAAATACGCGCCGGCATTTCTTTTCCAACATCCTTGCTGTGATATAGGGCGGCCAGCATGGCCTGCACATCCCACTCGGCACGTTGCTGTTTGCGCTCCTGTATCGAAGTTTGCACACCGATTTCGGCAAGCTTTGCGACAGGTTGCACCTTGTCCGGATTCTGTTTGCTGATCAGCGCCTTCAGACGGCGGTGGACGGTCAGGTCGGCGTAGCGCCGGATCGGGCTGGTGAAATGGCAGTAGCTTTTGTATGCCAGACCGAAATGCCCCTCGTTTTCCGTGGTGTATCGCGCCTGCTGCATGGAGCGCAGCACCATGCGCTGTAAGGGGTGGGCAAATGGTTTGTCCACTGCCTGTTCCAGTACGAACTGCACATCGCCGGGGCGCACCGTTGACTCTTTGTCCGCTATCTTGGGCAGCTTGACGAACAGGCCGAAGGGCAGCAGAAAATCATTCAGCTTTTCGATGGATTCGCGCTTGGGCGCGGGATGCACCCGGTACAGCAGGGGGCAGTGATGCGTGTCGAGATATTCGGCCACAGCCGTATTGGCCGCCAGCATCATTTCCTCAATCAGGTGATGGGCGATATTGCGCTCATCGGAATTCATGCGGGCTACGCTGCCTTCGTGCAGAACGGCACGCACCTCGGGCACATCCAGATCCAGTGCCCCGCGGCTTTTACGCATTTTGGCCAGCAGGGCGAAGAGTTGTGCAGCAGAGTCGAGCATGCTGCGCAGTTCTTCATCCGGGACGGCCTTGGCATCGCGATCCTCCAGCCATGCC
>CAZQTO010000085.1:0-10204 GCA_964596375.1 uncultured Zetaproteobacteria bacterium
CTGTAGGCAGCATCATCAAGATCGCCAAATAGGCGCAGCATGACGCGCCCTATCGCGGTTTACATCAGTGGCCATGGTTATGGTCATCTGGCGAGGATTGCCCCTGTTCTGAATCGCCTGAGAGGACTGATTCCCGACCTTCACCTGATTCTGCGCACCGCTCTGCCTGTCGGTTTCCTGACCCGCCTCATTCGCGTTCCATTTACCCTGCATGCAGGCGCTGTGGATGTCGGCGTGGTGCAGAAAAACGCCATCAGCGAGGACGTTCCGGCCACCATCAAAGCCGCGCATATTTTTTACGCCAGCTTTCAAGCCCGAATCAGGGACGAAGTCGAGAACCTCAAGCCACATCGGCCTATAGCCGTCATTTCCGATATTGCCCCGCTGGCCTTTCCGGTAGCCAAGCAGCTCGACATCCCATGCTTCGCTATCGCCAATCTCGACTGGCATGATATCTACCGCGATTTCCTGCCTGCCGATGACCCGCTACTTATCACCCTGCAACAGGCGCATGCCGACTGCGATCTGCTGATTCAACCCCCACTATCCATGCCCATGAGCACATTCCCAGAACGCAGACAGGTCGCCTTAATCATAGACGACGAATGGACGGAGCCGCGGAAAACAACCAATGCCCAAAAAACGGCACTGGTGATGTTCGGCGGCGCGGGCGATCCACCTTTCGATCTCAATGCGCTTGGAGGCATGCCTGACTGGCAGTTTTTAACCCTGAATCCGCTTCCTGAGGATGCACCTACCAATGTTCGGCAGGCGTCTTTGCGCAATGGCACAGTCGCCCTGATGCAATGCTGCGATGTTGTGGTGACCAAGCCCGGCTACGGCACGCTGGCTGAATGCTGGCAAACAGGAACGCCGCTTGTTTACCTGCCCAGAGATTTATTTCCCGAATACCCTTATCTGGATACGTGGTTGCAGGAATGTGCTCCATCAGTACGTATCTCAGTGGACAATTTTATAAGCGGCAACTGGTTGGATACCATGCAGTCTGCGATATGCTGCGAAAGAAATTATCCTGATATTCCTGCCAGTGGAGCCTTGCAGGCGGCCGAACTGATTGCGCAGACACTGAATCTAGAGGCTTAATTTCACCTCAAGGCCACAAGCTTCAATGCGCTTCTTCAATCCCTGCATCCAGGCCTCGGGCAACTTTGACACATGCCTGGCCTCAGGCTGCATGGAAGTCCGCGCAATACCGTAGAGCAACACCCCTTGCAGCTTGATACCTCGATTCAGTGCAGTGCGCAGGAAATCAATATACGCCTCGACTTCAAGCTCTTCAGCTGGATGGCCGTCCCAGGCGAACATGCAGGTCTGAATCCAGGTCGAACAATGCCCTGCTGCCACTTCAAGCTGCTGTATCATACGTTCGACACTCTGACTCACGCCGTTGATACGCTCAATCGCTGCATCGGTGGCCGCATCCACCTTGAACCATACCTGCCCGCGATGTCTGGCCATCAACTCAAGCCCGCGCAAGACCTCCGGGCGATGCACATACGATCCATTGGTGATCAACACGATGTTGATTTGATCAAGCAAGGCTGCCCGTTTTAGATTGTTCGCGATGGTCGCAACAACCATCTCGAATTGTTTACAACTTGTCGGCTCACCATTGCCCGAAATAGCCACATCGACGATATTCCTGCACCCTTCCGGCACATACTTCTGCATGAAATCGCCATGTAGTATGGCATCAAGAAAGCCGCCTAACTCATTGTTTAATTGCTTAATATCGATATCCGGTGCGCTTCCGCGAACAAGCCCCGGAACCTGACAGTAGGCGCAATGCCAGTTGCACGCATTGTTCGGGTTCAGGTTGATTCCAATCGATACGCCACCGGCCCGTCGAGATACCACGGGGTATACGTACATCATCCCTGCCGCATCACGATCATGGTTGGTCGTACTCAGCATTGCTTCTGCCGCTGGATTGTTTTCTGACATGGGGCAAAGCCTAGCACGACACGATGCCGTGAGAGAGAGGGATTGCGTATGGCTGGAAATTGTCCTTTGCGGCATGATTCGCCGCCCATGCAGACCTCCATGCATTCACCCCCCCCGGGGCTGGCCTTTCAGCTGGCTGCGCTGGCGCGCAGCGGCGGCCTGCTCGTGTATGTCTGCGACGACCTGCGCAGCTATCGTACCCTCTCTGAAGAGCTGTCGTTCTTCCTGCAGGACAATCCGCAGCTCCTGTGGCGGTTTCCGGCCTGGGAAGTGCTGCCCTATGATCGTGTCAGCCCGCACCATGCCATTGTCGGCGAGCGTTTCTCCACCCTTGCCCGACTGCTGTGCGATCCGTCTCCGACCGGACTGCTGCTCACATCCCTGCCCGCCTGGCTGCAGCGCATAGCCCCTCCAGCATCGGTAGCAGCGCATGTCTGGCAGCTTAAAACAGGTGATACGCTGGACATCACCTTGCTTAAGTCTCGCCTGTCGCTGGCCGGCATGCAGAGCACTGAACGCGTGCTTGATCGCGGCGAGTTTGCTGCAAGAGGAGGCATCCTCGATGTGTGGCCGGCCACAGAGGAACAACCGCTCAGGCTCGACATGTTCGGCGACAGTATTGATTCCATCCGCCGTTTCGATGTGGATACGCAACGCTCAGGTGAATCACTCGATCACTTTATTTCCGTACCTGTACGCGAGGTGATTCTCGACGACGCAGGCAGGCAAACCTTTGCCGCTGCATTCAGGGCGCGCTTCCCTCACTTAAGAAAGCATCCCATGCTGACCTCTTCTGAGGCCGGGCGGCCGCATCCGGGCATCGAATCCCTGTTGCCGCTGGCCTATGAACAAACTGCCCGACTGGCCGAATATCTGCCTTCCGAAGCCCGGCTCATCGCACCGACGAACATTGAGTCGGCGCGCCTGGCTTTTGCCGCACAGGTACGCAACCAGTTCGACATGGTTCGCACCAGTACTGAGCCGCTGATCAGCCCGCAGGAATTGTTTGCGGTGGAAACGCCGGTCGATGCAGCAGAGCTGCCACAATCCGCCGGGTTAGATACTCCTCCATCCCTGTCCGACTTCCAGCAGGAACGGCAGCCGCTGCATGCCATGCAGCAGGTTTTGCAACAGTCTCTTCACGACGGCTGGCAACTGCTGCTGGTGGCGCACGGACCGGGGCAACAGGAACGCATGCTCGAGACCTGCGCCGGACTTCCCGGAGGCGACAAGGCCATGCAATGTCGAGGGCTGTTTGATCTGCCGGACAAGGGAATCGCCGCCTGCATCGGTTTTCTTGATCAGGGTCTGCTGCTTGAAGAGGAAAAGATTGCACTACTGACGGGCCGCGAACTGCTCGGTCAGCGCCTGCCGCGCAAGCGCGGACGTAGTGCGGCTCTGGTGCGTGCCAACGTCTTTTCCTCGCTACAGGAGCTGAATGCCGGCGATGCCGTGGTGCACGAGGATCATGGCGTGGGTCGTTACAAGGGCTTGATAAGCCTGCCGTCCGGCGCCACAGATGAGAAAGACCTGAATGCAGATTTTCTGCACATCGAATATGACGGCGCCAGCATCTATGTGCCGGTGGAGGATCTCGACCGCCTGCACCGTTACACCGGTGAGGATAATCCGGCCCTCAACCGGCTCGGTTCGGATAAATGGAAACGCACCCGCCAGCGTGTCGAGCGCGACCTGCTGGAAATGGCCCATGAATTGATCGATACGGAGGCTGTGCGCAAACAGGTTAAGCGTCCGCCCTGCCTGCTTAGCGGCGAAGCTGCGGGCGACTACGATGAGTTTGCCGCACGTTTCCCCTTTGAAGAAACCGACGATCAGGTAGAGGCTATCGATGCGGTCATGCGCGATCTGGCAGCGGATACGCCAATGGACCGCGTGGTGTGCGGCGATGTCGGATTTGGTAAAACGGAAGTGGCCATGCGCGCCACTTTTACTGTCGCGCGCTGCGGACGGCAGGTAGCCATCATGGCGCCGACCACGGTGCTGGCCAATCAACATTTCGCCAATTTCGTCGAGCGTTTTTCAGGCTCAGGCTTCGGCATCGAAATGATGACCCGCTTACAGGGCAAGAAAGAGGTCGAGCGCATCACACGCGAACTGAAAAACGGCAAGACCCGCATCATCATCGGCACGCATCGCCTGCTTTCCGAAACCTTTGAGTTCGCCGATCTCGGTCTGGTGGTTGTCGATGAGGAGCAGCGTTTCGGGGTAAAGCACAAGGAAAAACTCAAGGCCATGCATGCCGCCTGCGATCTGTTAACCCTCACTGCCACACCGATTCCACGCACCCTGCACCAGACCCTTTCCGGCCTGCGCAGTGTATCGATCATCAGCACGCCGCCCGCCGAGCGCGAGCCGATTCGCACCATGGTGACCAGCTTCGATCCGCATCTGGCCAACGAGGCGATTCGCCGCGAAATGTACCGTGGCGGTCAGGTGTATTACCTGCACAACCATGTGAAAAGCATCGACCGTATTGCCGCCCGCCTACGTGAGGAGGTTCCCGAAGCCGAGATCGGCATCGCCCACGGTCAGATGAGCCCGGCGGAGTTGGATCGGCAGATGATGCATTTTTACGAGGGTCGCCTGCATGTGCTGGTATGCACGACCATTATCGAATCGGGCCTGGATGTACCCAATGCCAACACGCTGATTGTCGAGCGCGCCGATATGCTGGGGCTGGCCCAGTTGCACCAGATCCGAGGACGGGTCGGGCGCAGCCATCATCAGGCCTATGCCTATCTATTCACCCCCGATGCACGTGCCATGACCCCGGATGCCCGCGAACGCCTGCAAGCCATAGCCCAGCACACCGAGCTTGGCGCAGGCTTCATGCTGGCGAGGCATGACATGGAAATCCGCGGTGCCGGCAATCTTCTCGGCGAACAGCAATCCGGCCAGATCGAGGCTATCGGACTTGATCTCTATCTCGATATGCTATCGCGCGCGGTGGCCGAATCGCGTGGCACCCCGATAAAACCGAAAACGCGCGTGGAAATGCGCCTGAATGCGAACACCATCCTGCCGCCGGATTATATTCCACAGATCGGCGAACGCTTGAGCATGTATCGCCGCATTGCCCAGATATCCAGCGATGAACAGGTCAGCCTTTTGTTCGAGGAAATGACCGACCGCTTCGGCAAGTTGCCGGATGCAGCCAGAATGGCACTGGAGGCTGGCCGCTTACGCTGGCGAGCAGCGGAGCTGTGTATCAGCAGGCTGGACATCAGTGACAGCGGTATCCGCTTCGGCTTCACCGCTACCTCGCCTATCAATATCGGCAAACTGCTACAACGTGTGCAGCGCGAACCAAATCGCTTCCGCCTGAGCCCGGATGGAAATCTGACCCTGTTGAAATGCTGGGATAATGAACGCACGAGTTTTCAGGCGGCATCGGATTTTCTTGACGAGCTGCTGACCGCCTAGACGTATCGCATCAGACCAAAGGCCATCCCCTGACTGCTAATCAACGCTTAAAGGCGAATCTGTTCTCTGCAAAAAGTTTCAGACAGGCATCAACGACTTCAGCATCAAACAATGTACCGCGCCCCTGTTTGATTTCGTTTAATGCCGCATCTATGCCAAGCGCCTCGCGATACGGGCGATGAGAAGAGATGGCTTCAATCACATCCGCAACGGCCACGACCCTTGCCTCAAGACAAATCTTATCGCCTTTCAATCCCTGCGGATAACCAGAGCCATCCATGCGCTCATGATGCTGATGGGCGATATCCGCCACCGGCCACGGGAACTCAATATCCTCAAGGATTTCATAGCCGGTCTGAGCATGTTCCTGAACCAAAGTATATTCAATATCGGTCAGCTTGCCTGGTTTGCTCAGTATTTCGGCCGGCAAATGAATCTTGCCGATATCATGAATGACCGCCCCCATTCTTATACCCTCGATCATGTCCTTATCAAGCCGCATTTCCTGGGCAATGGATCTGGCAAGCTGGGATACGCGTTGCTGATGGCCTGCCGTATATGGATCCCTGGCCTCAACAGCTTTTGCAATGGCCAGCACAGTACCGACAAGGCTTTTTCGTAAATTTTCAGCACTCTTTACAAGCTCTTCCCTGCCAGTGTTTCTTTCCGTCAGGTCCCGAATAAATGCGTTGAATGTAACTGAGTGATCGTCCTTTAAGGGTACAATGGATAGTTCTACATCAAGCCTATTGCCATTTTTATGCAATGCGGAAATTTCCATGAGCCTGTTAATCATCTTATGCTCACCTGTCTCCATGTAATGCTTTAATCCTGCTGTGTGCACTTCCCTGAATTCCGTTGGGATAATGGTATCCGCCAAGTTCCTGCCCATGGCTTCTTTTTTGGTGAATCCAAACATCCTCACGGCTTCAGGATTCCAGTCAATAACGATGCCTTGTTCATCCATACCAACAAACGCATCCCGGGCATTCTCGATAATGCCAACGGCATGGGCCTCTGCACTTTCCAAATCTTCTTTTGCCTGCTTCTGCTTGGTGATATCACGCTCTATAGAGAAAAACAGGTGTTGATCTCCACTGCTCTCTATTGATTTGGCGGCAACTGCAGCCACGAATGTGGAACCATCCTTGCAGCGATGCTCCACTTCGAAGTGAATAACAGTCGGCTCTTGTTTGATTAGACTCAGCCTTACACCAATCTGATCGGCTGACGATTTGACGTCGAGCAGGGTTATCGGCTGGCCGACCATTTCTTCCCTGCTATAGCCATGTTTTTCAAAAGCGGCGTCGTTGGCATCGATGATAATCGGTGGCCCGGACTCCTGTATATCCAACACCAGCGCGTAATCGGCTGCGCTCTGGAATAGGGCTCTGAATCGTTGTTCATCCTCCTTGAGCTTTTCCTCAGCCTGCCTGCGTTCGGTGACGTCTTCACCTGAAGATAAGGTGCCCATGAAATGGTCGCTATCATCTAATATGACTGCATTATGGAAGGCAACGATTCTCTCTTCCCCGGCTTTGGTCAGGATTACATTTTCGTAATATTCAACAAGCGCCACATTGCCTGCCGCTAGCTGGTTGAAAACATCCCGTACACCTTCCCGGAGATATTCAGGAACAAATAAATCAAACCAGTCCTTGCCCAGGATTTCCTTTTCAGACCATCCCAATATCCGACAAGCACTCTGATTGAAAAGCGTGATTCGCCCTTGTTCATCCAGAGCAATCAACATCGATCCGACAACATCAAGATAGCGTTGGGATTTTTCTTTCTCGGACCTCACGGTATGGGCATGTTCTTTTTTCCCGGTCATGTCTGTAATGACCATCATCAGGTTTTTTCCGCTTGTTTCTGTTACTTGTTCAACAGTCGTTTCAATAGCAGCCCAGAATATGCTGTTATTGCTTTTCCGAAGCCGAATCTCACTGCTCTTATGCTTGTTTCCTGCTGCAAAGGCCGCCTTGATATGCAGGGAATACTTATCCTGATCCTCGCTTACGACAAAAAACGACAGAGCCACTTTGACCAGCTTGTGGGTATCCATGCCAAGCATACCGGCCAAGGTATGATTGGCTTGCAGGATGATACCTTTGTCGTTGAGGGTGACATAACCAACCGGAGCAAAATCATAGAGCTTGGAAAGCATATCGATTGCTTTGCGCTGCTCTTCGTTCTGCATCTCCAGTTCCATCTGATGGATGTGAAGTTCACGGATCAGCTCGCGGGCATCATCATCGGAAAGCTCCGATACATGCTCACCCGAAACTGCAAACTTAGCCTCAGCTAGTTTGCGAATATCGTTCTCCCCGCCCCGCCCCTTCTTCATTAACCACTCCATCTAAAAAACAACAACAATCCCTTAAGATTCTCACTTTAGCAGTTTTCCAGGCTGTAAGGCAATGCGCTACTGGATTTCTTCCTGCTGCTTTTCCGCGATATCCGCAATCGCCATCAGAATAAGTTCGTCTTTTATTTGATTTAGATCAAGGTGACCCTCCGCCATTTAAGTATCATCCCGAAAAAATTGGCGGGCAGGTATGCACATGATTGATCCGGTTGAGATGCAGAACTTTTTTGCAGCGTTCTTTTCAGGAGCGCTGGTGATCGTTTTCGGTGCGGTTTATGCCCTGTTGCTGACCTGGGGACGTCTCAAGGACAGCCGGGGCTTTGTGCTGGCCGCCTATGCTGTCTACGCCCTGCTTGCAGCATCTGTGCTGGTGCTCTCCGAAACCATGAACTTCAGCGGCTTCTGGAATGTCCTAACCGTGCTCATGCTGCTCGGCTATCTGCTCGCACCACATGGCATCTGGCTGCTCAGCCGCGATACGCACAAGCACGACGAACCCGCTTCACCCATTCAATCCTAATAAAACGACGGAGGTAACTATGACATCCAAATGGTGGGCAAATGAAGAGTTCTGGCGCAAGGGGGCCATATGGGTGACAGCATTCATGCTGGTCGTTCTTATCGTCCTTACCTTCGATACGATACCGAAGATTTCAGTGGGCTCCGAACGCGTTCCCGCCTACAGCGTGATTAATCAGCGCATTGATTATGTATTCAACGAGCAGCGTAATTTTCAGGTGCCGGTCATCGGCGTTGAACAGCCGCTGTTCGGCAAGGTGCTGAGCGAAGAAGAAGCCGAAGCACTGGTCACCTGGGGCAAGAAGATCACCCAGGGGCGCAACTGCATGAACTGCCATACCCTGCTCGGCAACGGCGCCTACTTCGCACCCGACCTGACCAAGGCATGGCTCGATCCAAACTGGGGTGACAGCAGCACACGTGAGGCCATGATGATCCGCTTCCTGATGGACCCACCGAACAACTACATGAACGACTCGGGACGCAAGATGCCGAACATGAACATCAGCGAGGATGAGGCCAAGGCCCTCATCGCTTTCCTGAAATGGATGTCGTCGATCGATACCAACGGCTTCCCATACAACTTTAAACCAATCGATCAGGAGGGCTGAAATGAGTATCGGATTAATGGATAGTAAGAACCTTAACGGCGGCCAGAAGCTTGCCGTCAAGTATTTCAGCGTCGCGGTCATCCTGTTTGTGGCCCAGATTCTGTTCGGACTGATTTCCGGCATGCAGTTCATCATGCCGGAACTGTTCTTCAATGTGCTGGATTTCAATGTCACACGTATGGTGCACATCAATGCCATGGTGGTCTGGCTGCTCTTCGGCTTTATCGGCTCGGTGTACTGGCTGCTGGAGGATGAGGCAGGTGTTGAAACCGTCGGCCTGAAACTCGGCAACCTTGCCTTCTGGGTGCTGACGGCAGCGGTTACCGTAGTCGTGCTTGTTTACCTGTTCATTCAGGTAGGCCCGGGCGACGATTTCACCCGCTGGTTCATCAACGAGGGTCGTGAATATATCGAAGCGCCACGTTGGGCCGATATCGGCATCGTGGTCTGCGTACTGATCTTCTTCTACAACGCAGCAGCCACCTTCATGAAGGGTCGCTGGAGCGGCATCAGCGGCGTGCTGATTCTCGATCTAGTCGCTCTGGCAGGTATTTATCTGGCCGGCATGTTCTACACAACGAACATCTCGGTGGATCAGTTCTGGTGGTGGTGGGTGATTCATCTGTGGGTGGAAGCAACATGGGAAGTGCTGGTCGGCTGCATCATGGCATGGGGCCTGATCAAGATGCTCGGTGTGCGCCGTAAGATTGTCACCACCTGGCTGTATATCGAAGTGGCCCTGATGTTCGGCTCGGGCATTCTGGGGCTCGGCCATCACTATTTCTGGATCGGCACGCCTGAATACTGGCTGTCCATCGGCGGTCTGTTCTCAGCTCTTGAGCCGATTCCGCTGGTCGCCATGGTGGTGCATTCGCTCTACGACTCCGGCGTACACAAGTTCAAGAGTGCGAATCACCCGGCCATGGCCTGGCTGATTGCCCACACCTTCGGCAACTTCTTCGGTGCCGGTGTGTGGGGCTTCATGCACACCCTGCCGCAGATTAATCTCTACACCCACGGCACGCAGTGGTCGGCCTCGCATGGCCACCTCGCCTTCTTCGGCGCCTATGCCACCATCGTTATCGCCGTTTTCTACATTGCCGTACAGCAATGGCGCGGCGGCGTGTGGATGTCGGGCAATCTCCCGGGAAATGGATGGAAATGGAAATGGGCGCTGGGTCTGCTGAACTTCGGTGTGGTTGGCATGACCGTGGCTCTGCTGATCTCCGGCTATGAACAGTCGTTCATCGAGCGCGCCATCGAGGGATCGACCTGGTCGGGCTATTTCGCGGCTCAG
>CAZQTO010000086.1:0-10173 GCA_964596375.1 uncultured Zetaproteobacteria bacterium
TGTACCCGAGGCACGATTGATGGTGATTGAGCAGGCGGAGAACTACGGTCTGGCGCAATTGCATCAATTACGCGGTCGGGTGGGGCGCGATGCGGCACAGGGTTATTGCGTGCTGCTGCCGACTGCAGAGGCATCGAAGCATTCCCTTGAACGTCTGCGTCATATGGCCACCTGCCACGACGGGCTGGAACTGGCTGAACTGGATTTGAAACTGCGCGGCGCCGGTGATGCGCTGGGAGCACGGCAGAGCGGCGATATGGGTTTCAGGTTGCTCGACGTCAGTCGTGATTCGGCACTGGTCCGCCACTGGCACGAGCACCTTCCCGAAAAGGAACCGACTGAGGCCATGCTGCGCTTCTGGCGTCCGATGGCTGAAAGTGTGGATTAATTAATGAGTCATTACGCGTGACAGGTGTTGGATATGCGCCCTGCTGCGCAACATCTACCCTCCATTCATAGGTGAAATCTTTGCTATACTCGATTACATGATAATGACGGAGTGGCCAAGCGTATGATGCGATTCATCCTCGTTGCCTGTCTGGGGGTATTGTTCCATATCTTCACCATGCAGACCGTATTTGCGAGTGATGCAGCCGCTGGTGCTGTCCGGAATACACCTGTTGTTGCAGCGCCAGTAGAGACAGGTATAGGCACCACAAAGACTTCGAACAAGGTGAATACGAAGAAAGAAAAAGTCGCGGCAGCGCATGCAGGCGTTAACTCCAAACAGGCGAAGGTGGTAGAGCGGGGAGATCAAAAGGCACCCGCCCAAGCGATTGCTACCGAAAAACATTTCGACATGGATGCGCTGATTGAGCGGATTAAGGAGAGCAAGGCTATTGGGACGTTTACCAAGCTGGCGCTGCGCTCGGATGCGCTTGATATGGTCGATCTGATCAAGGCCTATCGACGACAGGCAAATCGTATATCGCTGGATGAGGTGCGAGCCCGTTTCGATGGTTTGTTGCTTAAGGTGCTGGCCCTGTTGGACGATGATCCTGTTCTATCCCGTGATATCAGTATGTCTCGCGAGGGTATCTGGAATAGTTTATTGGAGGTGAAGGCATGAACACATTGAGTTTGGCTATTCGGGGAGGAGTAATAGCGCTGGCGCTGGTCCTTGTGCCAGCCGGGGCCTTTGCGGTGACCAAGGCGGAGGACATTGCCACCACCATTATGCTGCGCGGACAGCCCTGTGGCGGTAATGCGGTGACGAATATCTCTGAGCAGAAGGATGCGGCCGGTAATACCGTGATCATGGCAACCTGCCCGAACGGCAAGCGCTATCGGATTGATGTGTCGAGTAGTGGTCGGGTGAGCGTTACGCCGCTTTGAGAACGCGGCAGGAGCGCAGGTTCAGTTCGTAGGCGTGCGACCAGGCATCATCAAGCGCTTCATCGCCGGTCATGCGCCACTGCCAGTTGCTATCGATGGTTCCCGGTGTGTTGAACCTCGCCTCCGAGCCAAGTGACAGCAGATCCTGCATCGGGATCACGGCAAGCCGGGCATCCGATTCAATGGCCAGCCGAATCAGCGGCCATGGCATGTTATCACCGCTTAAATCGGCATGTGCCGCAAGGCATTCAATCTCGTGTTCAGAGCGTTCGGCAAACCAGCCGAGGCTGGTGTCGTTGTCGTGCGTGCCGGTATAGATGACGCTGTTGGCGCTGAAATTACCCGGCAGGTAGGGGTTGTTCTCGGAGCCATCAAAGGCGAATTGCAGCACCTTCATGCCCGGCAGGCCGAAGGCATTGAGTAAGGCGGTGACCTCCGGGGTAATCATGCCGAGGTCTTCGGCAGCAATCGGCAGGGTGCCCAGCTTGTTCTGCAGTGCGGTCAGTAGCTTATCGCCGGGAGCCTTGATCCACTCACCAATCCTGCCGTCCTGACGGTCACCCGGAATAGACCAGTAGGCTTCAAGGCCACGGAAATGATCGATGCGCAGCAGATGCATGCGTTGCATTTGTGCATTAATGCGTCGAATCCACCAGTCGAAACCGGTTTTTTCAAGGGCGTCCCAGCGGTAAAGCGGGTTGCCCCAACGCTGGCCGTTTTCGGCAAAATAGTCGGGTGGAACACCCGCCACTTCGTCGCACAGGCCTTGTTTGTTCACGGTGAACAGGGACTGGTTGGCCCAAACATCGGCAGAGTCGTGCGCCACATAGATGGGCAGGTCTCCAAATAAGATCACGCCGCGTGATTCGGCATGCTGTTTGAGCGCATGCCACTGACGGGCAAAGGCAAACTGCTCGAAGACCACTTGCTGCATGGCGGCAGCGCATTCCTCAGCAGCGTTTTTCAGGGCTTTGGCATTGCGCTTGGCCAGAAGCCTGCTCCACTGCCACCATGGGCTTCCGCTATTGCGCTGTTTCAGTGCCGTAAACAGTGCGAAATCCTCAAGCCAGTCGCCATTGGCCTGGCGGAAATTATTCACCTCCAGGGCAAGCGCAGCATCGCGGGCAACGGCATGCCAGAAGGCATGGCCGGCATGGGCAAGCGGGTTGTCGACATCGGTTGAGCTAAGCCAGCCTTCTGCCACAAGGGCGCGCAAGTCGATCAGATCGGGATTGCCGGCGAAGGTGGACAGCGATTCGTAGGGCGAGCCATGACCATGTGTTGGGCCGAGCGGCAGGAACTGCCACACGGAAAAACCACCCTTGCAGATGCTGTCGATGAAGGCATGCGCCTCACTGCCCAGGGTGCCGTTGTTTTGCGGTCCGGGGAGTGCGGTGATGTGCAAGAGTACGCCGGCGCGCCGCCGATCCAGCCATGTGTTCATATCAGAGTGCCTTTATCCTTTACCGGGCGGGCGTATCAGCTGCCGCGGCGCATGGTTCCGCCGCCTTCAGCGCTGCCGCCGCCTGCGGAAATGGGTGCCTCAAGCGCTGTCGGAACAGTTGTGCCAATCAGTTGGTAAAGCTTACGCAGATGGCTGCGGTACAGGCGGTCAAAATCGCGTACTGCGGGCCCGGGATTATAATCGCCGAACCACCAGCACCAGTCGGAGCCTTCACAGATGCGCAATTGTTCTGCAGCAGCAGCCAGTTTTTCGTCACTCAGCTTTCCATCTTCCTGTGCCTTGTCAAAAGCCAGCTTGGCTGCAATCAACAGCTCCCAGCCACGCGTTTTGGCCGCGTCACCGATCCATGTGGAGAGGTTGCCGTATACCCATGAGCCGGATGCCAGATGTTTGAGGCGAGGCTGTTCGGCATGGTGCGCAAGATATTCGGAGAAAGTGGTCAGTTCGAATTCCTTGTGTTCGGAAATGGCCTGATAGAGTGAGGTGAGGAAAGGCAGGCCATTTTCATGAAAATGCTCCCAGGCATTTTCGCCGTCCATAATAATGGAGACCACCGGTGCTTTTTCCGCCAGGGTACGCTTGTGAATACCACCCAGTTCGTGGATAAAGTTGGCGACTGCATCATTGGTGTCCCAACTCTGGTATTCGAAGCCGATATGGTCGGAAAGACGGTCATCGCGGAAGAAGCAGGCAATCTTGCCATCCTTGCCCGTGCGCCACGGATGATACAGACCGCTGCCGCCCTGATGCTCGCGTACATTATAACCGAGCGATTGATGCAATACACCCTCGCCTGTGGCACACCAGTCGAAGCCTGATTGCCCGAGCATATCCACAGTCGCCTGCGATACAGCGCCCTCAGCCGGCCAGCAGCCGCGTGCCGGATGGCCGAAACTGCTTGCATGCGCGCGTTTGGCCAGGTCGATATGCTCCTGCGCCCGCTCGCGGCCTCCCGGGTAGGGGGTGGCGGGAAGAATCGCATCCGGAACAGTCTCCAAAGCAGTCTTGAAATCCAGTTGCAGCGGTATGATCGGATGTGCATAGGGCGTGGTGGAAACCTCGATCTTGCCCAGTTCGGCGAGCTTGCGATAGCGCGGTGGAATATCCGCCATCAGGCTGGCAATCAGGGTAATCAGGTCGCGCCGGTCCTGTTGTGTGAAATTACGCGCTTTTTCGATCAGGCGGCGGGCAATAAAATGGGTGTTGCGAACCGTTTCGCCCAGCCAGGCAAGATGGTACCAGGTGACCAGATCGGTAAAATAGTTGTCGCCCAGATAATCCAGACCATCATGATGCCGGCATTGTTCAGCCAGATTCCACAGGCGGCTATAGGCCGGATAGCGATGCAGATTGCGTGCGTGATTGAGGCGAAAACAGGTTTCCAGCAGCCAGTGGCGCGTTTCATTGCTGAAACAACCATCCGTGTGGGCCAAGGCGGCAAGCAGCGGGTCGGGCAGTTCGCCCCCATGATCCAGCCAGTCGCGAATGCGTTCGGCATAGTCGTCAATCTGGGCTGTCAGGGAAGGAACAAAATTGACCACGGCGCGGGCACCGGGCACCTGTTCCAGAATCGCTGCCATATCGGTGTAGTCCTTCATGGCATGCAGATAGACCCATGGCAGGGCATAGCTGCCGGATTCGGCATCGCGGTAGAATGGTTGATGCATATGCCAGCAGAAAACAACCGACAGCTTATGGGGTGCTGTTTTTTTCATGAATACATTCCTGTGCAAGAAGGCGTTGCCGCCGATTCTGATTGAAGCAGAACCGGCGTCAACAGGCCATTCACTTTATTGGCTTAGAGCGAGTGCAGATCCTGTCCCAGCATCTCAGGAGTTACCAGAACGATGCCACCTTCGCTGACCTCAAAGCGCTTGGCATCTTCGATGGGATCTTCTCCGATGATGGTTCCTTCGGGGATGATTGTGCCCTTATCAATCACGCAGCGACTGATGCGGCAACCGCGGCGGATCTCCACATCCGGCAGGATGACGCTGTCGGTAACCTCGGAGAAGGAATGCACGCGCACATTCGAGAACAGTACGGAATGACGAACGGTGGAGCCGGTGATCAGGCAGCCGCCGGAAACCATCGTATCCACGGCCATGCCGCGGCGTTCCTCATCGTCAAAGGCGAATTTGGCGGGGGGGAGTTGCTCCTGGTGTGTCCAGATGGGCCAGTTGTTGTCGTACATATCGAGATCCGGCTGGATATCTGCCAGATTGATGTTGGCTTCCCAGTAGGCATCGATGGTGCCGACGTCGCGCCAGTAGGCGGGGCCGCCGGTATTGCCGTTGATAAAGGAGAAAGAGAAAATATTGGCGTTCTCGATGGCATCCGGGATAATATCATGACCGAAATCGTGGGTTGAGCTCTTATCTTCGGCGTCTTTAATCAGTCGGTTGCGCAGATACTCGGCGGTAAAGACATAAATCCCCATCGAGGCAAGTGCCTGCGTATCGTCTCCCGGCATGGACTTGGGGTTCGCCGGTTTTTCAGCGAATTCAATCACACGGGATTCATCATTGATGTCCATGACACCAAAAGACTTGGCCTCTTCAAGTGGAACCGGAATACAGCCGACGGTGATATCAGCACCCTTGGCGACATGCGCTGCGACCATTTTGCCATAGTCCATCTTGTAGATGTGGTCACCGGCCAGTACCACCACATACTCAGGGTTGTACTCGCGCATAATGTCCAGATTCTGAAAGATCGCATCGGCGGTGCCGGAATACCAACCTTCGCCGGTACGCTGCTGTGCGGGAAGCACCTCGACAAACTCACCGAACTGGCCGGAGAGGAATCCCCAACCGCGTTGCAGATGGCGTTGCAGGGAATGCGATTTGTACTGTGTAAGAACCGAGATGTGACGGATGCCGGAATTGATGCAGTTGGATAGAGGGAAATCGATAATGCGGAACTTGCCGCCGAATGGAACTGCCGGTTTGGCGCGCCAGTCGGTGAGTTGTTTAAGGCGCGAGCCTCGACCGCCGGCCAGTACAATGGCCAGAGTTTCGCTGGTTAGTTTGCTGATATGACGTTGCATGGTAATTTCAGACATTATCCCTTCCCTCTCGTCCTTTATTATGAAAATGCGAGTCGCATCATAGCAACATGAGGGTGCAATAACCACCGTCCGCTTTTGTGTGATTAGGCGGTTTGTTTTGTGCGCTATGGTTGCTATCCTGTGCATCTGCTATCATCCACATTTTCGAGGGGAATTGAATGTCAGTACGTATTGTCAGTACGCAGCCTTTTGATGACCAGAAGCCTGGCACGTCGGGTCTGCGCAAGAAGGTCAAGGTCTTCCAAAAAGCGAATTATCTGGAGAATTTTGTCCAGTCCACCTTTGATGCCATCGGTGATTTTTCCGGACAAACTCTGGTGGTTGGCGGCGATGGCCGCTTCTATAACCGGCAGGCGATTCAAATTATTCTCAAGATGGCCGCAGCCAATGGCTTCGGCCGGGTGCTGGTCGGCCAGGGCGGTATTCTTTCCACGCCGGCTGCCTCGCATGTGATCCGTAAAAACAAGGCATATGGCGGCCTGATTCTTTCCGCCAGCCACAATCCTGCCGGCCCGGACGAGGATTTCGGCATCAAATACAATATCGGTAACGGCGGCCCGGCTCCCGAAGGTGTGACCGATGCGATTTTTGCACGCAGCCGTGAGATAGGTGAATACAAGCTTCTGGATGCGTCTGATATCCCGCTAGATACTCTGGGGACGTTCAGCCTCGGCGATATGCAGGTCGAGGTGGTTGATTCGGTGCGTGACTATGCCGAGCTGATGAAATCGCTGTTCGACTTTGCAGCGATTCGCAAGCTTCTGGCGGATGGTTTTCGCATCAAGTTCGATGCGATGCATGCGGTTACCGGACCTTATGCGCTGAGTATCTTCCAGGGTATGCTGGGAGCTCCGATAGGCACGGTGATGAACGGTGCACCGCTGGAGGACTTTGGTGGCGGACATCCCGATCCCAACCTGACCTATGCCCATGAGCTGGTTGATGTCATGTATGCCGATGATGCACCTGATTTCGGTGCGGCCTCGGATGGCGATGGCGACCGCAATATGGTTCTCGGCAACCATTTCTTTGTCACGCCGAGTGATTCGCTGGCAGTGATTGCAGCCAATGCCGATGTCGTTCCCGGTTATCGGGGCGGTATCGCCGGCATTGCCCGCTCCATGCCGACCTCTGCAGCTGCCGATCGGGTGGCGGAGGCAATGGGGTTGGATTGCTACGAAACACCGACCGGCTGGAAATTTTTCGGCAATCTGATGGACGATGGTCGCGTGACCTTGTGTGGTGAGGAATCCTTTGGCACAGGCTCGAATCATGTGCGCGAGAAAGATGGTATGTGGGCCGTGCTGTTCTGGCTCAATATATTGGCCGTGCGCAAGACCTCGGTTGCATCGATCGTGCAGGAGCACTGGAAGCGCTTTGGTCGCAATTATTATTCAAGGCATGATTACGAAGGTGTGGATTCGGCAGCTGCCGAACAGGTGCTGCAGAATGTGCGCGATAAGTTCGATACCTTGCCAGGACAGACTCTCGCAGGGCGAGTGGTCGGAAGTTGCGATGATTTCGCCTATGCCGATCCGGTGGATGGAAGTGTGAGCAGCAATCAGGGTGTGCGCGTGCTATTCGAAGACGGCTCGCGCATCATCTTCCGGCTTTCCGGAACCGGCACAAGCGGAGCAACGATTCGGATCTATCTCGAATCCTATGAGGCTGATACAAGCAAACACGATATGGATGCACAGGATGCTCTGGCTGCAATGATTACAGCTGCCGGGGAAATTTCCCAACTGCGTAAACTGACAGGGCGGGATGCGCCCACCGTCATAACCTGAGGATTGAAACCATGAGCGATCAAGAACTGATGTATCAGATTATCGAGGCCAGGAGCCACGACCCGTTTGCCTATCTTGGCCGGCATGCGGCTGGCAAGAGTGGTGTGGTGATACGCTGCTTTGCGCCGCGGGTTGAAAAGGTCTGGGTGCTGAATAAGGCGGGCAAGGCCACAGTGATGAAGCGCATTCATCAGGACGGTCTGTTCGAAGCGAAGCTACCGAAGATGGGTTTTGACGAGCCCTATCGCCTGCGCTATGAAAACCATCAGGGGCATAGCTGGGAGCTGGATGACCCCTATCGTTTTCCGCCGGTGCTCGGCGATATGGACCTGCACCTGATCGGTGAGGGACAGCATTTCGAGAAATATCGCCTGCTTGGCGCCCATGTGCGCGAAATCGAGGGTGTGTCGGGCGTGTCGTTTGCCGTCTGGGCACCCAATGCCAGCCGCGTGTCGGTGGTCGGCAACTTCAATCACTGGGACGGGCGCGAGCATCCGATGCGTGCGCGTGGCGGCTCCGGTGTCTGGGAGGTGTTTATCCCCTCTCTGTGCGAAGGCGAGCTGTACAAATTCGAGATTCGTGCTCAGAACGGTGATATTCTGCTCAAGGTGGATCCGTATGCACAGCAGATGGAGTTGCGTCCGGCCACGGCCTGTGTGGTGCATGATCCCAAGCAGTATCAATGGGGTGATGACGAATGGATGACTGCCCGCAGGTCCTACGGTCCGCCGATGGACAAGCCGATGAATATCTACGAGGTGCATCTCGGCTCATGGCGCAAGGCGGACGGTAAATTTATGAGTTACCGCGATCTGGCACATCAACTGGTCGAATATTGCACCTGGATGGGCTTTACGCATATCGAGCTGATGCCGATCACCGAGCATCCCTTCGATGGATCATGGGGCTATCAGACAATCGGTTATTTCGCACCAACCAGCCGCTTCGGCAAGCCGGATGAATTCCGCTATTTCGTCGATCACTGTCATGCCAATGGCCTTGGTGTGTTGCTTGACTGGGTGCCGGCACATTTTCCCAAGGATTCGCACGGCCTGGCTCGCTTCGACGGTACGCCGCTGTATGAGCATGCGGACCCGCGGCTGGGCGAACACAAGGATTGGGGTACCTACATCTTCAATTTCGGGCGCAATGAGGTGCGCAACTTCCTGATTGCCTCGGCCCTGTTCTGGCTGGATCAATTCCATCTGGATGGCCTGCGCGTCGATGCTGTGGCTTCCATGCTATATCTGGATTATTCACGTGAAGAGAACGAATGGATGCCGAATAAATTCGGCGGTCGTGAGAATCTGGAGGCGATTGAATTCCTCAAGCAGTTCAACTATCTGATACATGAGCGCTTCCCCGGTGCCGTGACCATGGCCGAGGAATCGACCTCATTCCCGATGGTGTCGCGCCCGACCTATCTCGGCGGTCTTGGCTTTACCATGAAGTGGAATATGGGCTGGATGAACGACACGCTCAGCTACATGGAGCAGAACCCGGTTTATCGCAGCTACCACCATGGCGAAGTGACTTTCTCGCAGATCTATGCCTACACCGAGAACTTCATTCTGCCGTTCTCGCATGATGAAGTGGTACATGGTAAAGGCTCCATGCCGCAGAAGATGCCCGGTGATGACTGGCAGAAATTTGCCAACCTGCGCACGCTGTATGCCTATATGTACACCCATCCGGGTAAGAAGCTGATGTTCCAGGGCCTGGAGTTCGGGCAGTGGAGCGAGTGGAAGGATTCTGCCAGCCTCGATTGGGATCAGGCCCAGTTCAATCCGCATCGCGGCCTGCAATTGCTGGTCCGCGATCTGAATCATCTGGTGAGCGATGTCCCGGCGCTGTATGAGGTGGACTTTGAGCATACCGGCTTCCAGTGGATTGACTGCAACGATTTCTCGCAGTCCACACTTAGCTATATCCGTCGCGACAAGAATGGCGGAGCGGTGGTGGTGATTCTCAATCTGACGCCGGTACCGCGTTATGATTTCCGTTTGGGTGTGCCAGAAGAAGGTTTCTACAAGGAAATCATGAATACCGATGCCCAGATGTATGATGGTTCGAACATGGGGAATGGTGGAGGTGTTTCTTCGGAAGGCATGGCCTGGATGGGACAGCCGCATTCGCTGCGCATTGTATTGCCGCCGATGGCCTGCCTGGTGCTGCGTCGCGAATCCTGATAAAGCGCTAAATTCAGCACGATATCAGCCCCGGTTTTGTCATAAAACCGGGGCTTTTTTTCTATAATGTTCTTTGCCTGTTGAGGCCTAGAGACATATAGCGCGACAAATCCTGCATCACCGGGGCGGATGTGTGGCAATGCTGCCTCTTGGGGACGATAATGGGGATTGACGAAAAGGCTCTCTGTGCATAAGGTCCGCCGCCTTTCGTAAGCAGAAGTTAAGCGGGTTCTTTGCAGGATGGTTTTTTCACTGAACCGAGCGCAGGACAGGCTTGCAAGTCGGGGCGTAGCGCAGCCTGGTAGCGCATCTGGTTTGGGACCA
>CAZQTO010000087.1:0-9711 GCA_964596375.1 uncultured Zetaproteobacteria bacterium
CATGGTCTGGCGTTTAGCAACTGACGTGTGGCGCTACGGCCCTTGATGCGCAGCACATCGGTTTTGATGAAGGGCCGAAGCACCCGGACTGGATCGGGGAGTTGGAAAAACGCGGCATCCGGGTTTTGACCGGTGTTTGCAGGAATGAAGCTGCAAAGGTACTTGCCGACTATCACGCGATGAACGGCCTTATTTATAATGGCCGAAGGGAATGACGTAGTTCCTTCAGGAAACTTGCAGTCTTCCGGGCTGGTACTAGACTGCCCAGCCTTCGCCGCAGAGTGGCAAACGATCAGGAGAATTCTTTTATGGCTATTGAACGCACACTTTCCATCATCAAACCGGATGCCGTCGCCAAGAATGTTATCGGTGACATCATCCGTCGCTTCGAGGAGAACGGGCTGGAGGTGATTGGCACCCGCATGACCCATCTTTCCGCAGCCGAGGCAGGCCGCTTCTATGCCGTGCATGAGGGGCGCCCATTCTACAACGATCTGTGTGCCTTTATGAGTTCCGGTCCGATTCTGGCCATGGTTCTCGAGGGTAAAAATGCGGTGTTGTTGAACCGTCAGTTGATGGGTGCGACCAATCCGAAGGAAGCCGAAGCCGGCACGATTCGCGCTGACCATGCAAATACAATCGATGCCAATGCCGTGCACGGTTCTGATTCAGCAGAGAATGCGGCGATTGAAATCGCTTTCTTCTTTGGCGATCTCGATCTGCACAGTCGTCTGTAAGCACATAACCCTTCGTGACTGAGCAGCCACACAAGCGCGCGGCGGCACCGCTGCCGGAGCAGGTCGCCGTTCGCCGAGATAAGCTTGCACTTATGCGCAAGCAGGGCGAGGCCTATCCGAACACCTGGCGGGTGGATACAGATACAGCGGAAATCATCGGTCGCTGCGAGGCTCTGGATGATGAGCAACTCGAGGCTGCCGCTGAGCTTGTGTCTGTTGCCGGGCGTATCATGGCGCATCGTGTGATGGGTAAATCCAGTTTCGTGCAGATTCAGGATGGGCGCGGTCGCATCCAGTTATTTCTCAATCGCGATGCCTTGGGCGAGGATATCTATGCCCAGAGCAAAAAGTGGGATCTGGGCGATATTGTCGGCGCTGAGGGTATGGTGTTTCGCACGCGCACCGGGGAATTGTCGGTGCGTGCCAGTCGCGTTGAAATGGTTAGCAAATGCCTTCGGCCGATGCCGGAAAAATGGCATGGACTGAGCGACAAGGAAACACGCTATCGTCAGCGCTATGTCGATCTGATGGTTACCCCGGAATCGCGTCAGGTATTTCGTTCCCGTTCCAAGATTGTGTCCTTGCTTCGTTCAGGTCTTGAGGCTCGTGATTTCATGGAGGTTGAGACCCCCATGTTGCAAACGCAGCCGGGTGGTGCAGCAGCCCGGCCCTTCAAGACGCATCACAATGCGTTGGATATGGAGCTTTGCCTGCGCATTGCGCCGGAGTTGTTTCTCAAGCGCTTGCTGGTCGGCGGCTTCGAACGTGTGTTCGAAATCAACCGCAACTTCCGTAACGAGGGCCTGGACGCAACACATAATCCCGAATTCACCATGGTGGAGTTCTATCAGGCCTATGCCGATGTGAACGATGCCATGAATACTACCGAGGCGCTGATACGGGATATCGGCAAGAGCCTTGGCATTAGCGAAGTTGAGTGGGATGGGGTTTGCGTGCGGCTGGATCAGCCGTTCAAGCGTGTACGTATGGATGAAGCTGTGTTCGAGAAGCGTCCGGACCTGCGCGGACATGCCGATAACAAGGCATTGCTGGCTACGGTGGGCTTGCAGGAAATCAAGGATTTCAAGCCGCTAATCACATGGAAGGCAGGTCACTATCTCGCGGCTCTTTTTGAAGAGCTGGTTGAACCGGAACTGATGGAGCCAACCTTTGTGACCCATTATCCGGTAGATATTTCACCGCTGGCCCGGCGTAATGCCGATGAGCCGTATTTTACTGATCGTTTCGAGTTGATGATTACCGGCAAGGAAATGGCCAACGGCTTCTCCGAACTTAACGACCCGGACGACCAGCGCGGCCGTCTGGTGGCACAGATGCAGGCTAAGGCAGCCGGAGATTTGGAAGCAAGCGATGTGGATGAGGACTTTCTGCGCGCTCTGGAGTACGGCATGCCGCCTGCAGCAGGCGTCGGGATTGGCGTGGACAGGCTGGTGATGATGTTTACCTCTCAGCATTCCATCCGCGATGTGCTACTGTTTCCACACATGCGCCCGGAGCAGGCGTAACTTATCCTTTCCACACCTATGGGGGCGGGCAGCATGATGCATAAACCGGTGGTGATTCAAGCCAGAAAAAATAAGCCATGAAGCGCTATGAGTTTATGTTGGCCGCGCGCTATTTGCGCTCCAGACGTGAGGAGCGCTTTGTCTCGCTGATCAGCTGGAGCTCGGGTATCGGTGTGGCTATTGGTGTAGCGGCACTGATTATCGTTTTGTCGGTGATGTATGGTTTCGATGTGGAGTTGAAGGATCGCATCCTTGGTTTTTCCTCGCACGTTGAGGTGCAGGGGTCCGACGATTACCTGCAGGACTGGCAGCCATGGTTGCGCACGGTCGAAAAGAATCCGACCGTGCAGCGTGCCGCCCCCTATTTGTCCGTGCCGGTGATGGCCGCGTTTGGTTCGCGTGCCACCGGGGTTATGCTCAAGGGTGTGGATGTGACCCGCGAGCGGGATGTTGCGTCACATATGATTCGTGGCGATTTTCAGGAATTGCTGCGTGGCAGTCCATTTAAGGTCGTGTTGGGCAAGGACCTGGCTCGCAAGTTGGGCGTCAGCGTTGGCGACCGTGTGAATCTCGTTTCCCCTGCCGCCGGTATAACACCTTCCGGTATGGCACCTCGTATGCGGGCCTTCGAGGTGGCCGGTATCTTTCAATCGGGTTTCTATGAATACGATATCGGACTGGTCATTGCACCCCTTGAGGCGGTGCAGCGACTGAATCGCTTGGGTGATCGCGTGAGCGGCATCGAGGTGCATCTGGCGGATCGCAATCAGGCGGGCGTGGTTGCCGCAGAGCTTGCCCGAGCATTGCCTGCCGGCGCCTGGGTGCGTGACTGGATGCAGCAGCACCATTCCTTTTTCCGTGCGCTCCGTATGGAGCGGATTGTGATGGGGATCATTCTTTCCTTAATCGTGCTTGTTGCAGTATTCAACATGGTCGCCTCACTGGTGATGGTTGTCATGGAACGCCGCAAGGAGATTGCTATTTTGAAAACTATTGGTGCAACGCATGCGTCGGTGATGCGCATCTTCTTGTTAATGGGCGCGATGCTGACTGCAACAGGCACATTGTTTGGAGCTGTTTTCGGTCTTCTGCTTGCCTGGAAGCTGGATGCTTTGCTGGCTTGGGTGCAGCAGGTTACCGGCATAACTATTCTCTCGGGAGATGTTTATTATATTGACCATGTTCCTTCCATCATCGATGCTTCTGCTGTGATGATGGTTATTATGGCGAGTCTTTGCATGGGGATATTGGCCACCTGCTATCCGGCCTGGCGCGCAGCCAGCGTGCCGCCGGCGGATGCTTTGCGTTATGAGTAAGTTTTCGCTTTTTGGCACGAAAGAAAAGAAAACCGGCAAATCCCTTCGCGAGGAAGCCGGCCGAGAGCTGCTGGCCGGGAATTATGCTCAAGCGCTGGAGCTGTTTATTCAGTGCCACGAAGAGAAGCCGGAAGATATGCACGTCTATGCCAAGGTGGCCGAACTGCGTGCTAAGACTGGCGATGCCGAAAGAGCGGTTGCCGATTATACCAAGATTGCCAAGGCCTACACAGAACAGGGTTTTGTGGTTCAGGCCATTGCGATCAGTAAAATCATTCTGCGCATTGATCCCAGCAAGACAGAGATTAAGGATAAACTGCGTGAGCTTTCCGAGGAGCGCGGCGGAGGCAAGGGTGACGATTCCTTTGCATCTGCTATCAAGGACACCTCTCCTGGCGCTGATAATTTAGGCTCAGGGTTAGCCAATACACCGTTGTTGTCGGGGATGTCCGGCGAGCAACTGGAGTCCTTCATTGAGTCTCTTGAGTTGCGCAACGTGTCCGCAGGCGAGGAGATTTGGCAGGCAGGCTCTCCCGGAGAGTATCTCTACCTGATCGGTATGGGCCAGGTTTCTTTGCTGGCAACCGATGCACAAGGCAGAAAGCAGGTATTTTCTCAACTCAAGGAAGGCGACTTCTTTGGTGAGCGCTCCTTCATGGCGCGCGTCGAACGCAAGGATGATGCGATTGCCGATGTCGATTCCACCATTCTGATGCTTAATCGTGACACCTTTGACAGTTGGGTTGGGAAGTATCCTGAGATGCGCACCACGGTTGAGGAGTTTTATCGTCAACGCGTGCTGGCGCGTGTGTTGGCGATTACCCCTGTGTTTGAAGGGGTTCCGGCCGAGGTGAGGATGGCCCTTGCCGATCAGTTTACGCTGCGCAGCTTTGAGGATGGTGACCTGATTATGAAGGAGGGTGAGATTGGCGACACCTTCTATCTGATCCGCTCGGGTTCTGTTGCGCTGACAGTGACTGGCCCCTCCGGCGAAGAGGTGTTTAGCGCCACGCTGGGTGAAGGTGAATTCTTCGGGGAGGTTGCTCTGCTGACCGGGCGCCCACGTACGGCGACGATTCTCGCCAAGGGTCCTGCAGAATTGATGGAGCTGTCGCGTTCTGCTTTTGATCTCCTTACAGATAAGTATCCCAGCGTGCGGCAGGTTGTGCAGGCCTATCTGCGCAAGCGCGCTGAGGAAACCATTCAGGCCATCCGGCAAAAATCGGCCAATCCATGACGGAAGCAGCATCCGTCCCTTCTGTCTTGTTGCGGGTGGGCGGATTACAGAAGACGTTTGCTTCGCCCGGTGGCGGAATTCGAGTGCTCAATGGCGTGGACATGCAGGTGGCAGAACGGGAGTTTGTTGCCATCGTCGGGCAGTCCGGCTCCGGTAAAAGTACGCTGCTACACATTCTAGGGACCCTGGAGCCGGCGGATGCCGGCGAAGTTTATCTCGATGGCGTGGAATTGTTTGGCTTGAGTCCGTCGGAAATGGCGGGGCTGCGAAATCGTTCCATTGGCTTTGTATATCAGGCGCATCATCTTATTCCCGAATTGACAGCCTTGGAAAATGTCATGATGCCATTGCTGGTGAGAGGCGACAGGCGGGAAAAGGCCGCCGAGAGAGCGGAGGATTTGCTTGGCCGCCTGGGCTTGGCGGAGCGCACCACCCACCGTCCGGGGCGACTTTCCGGGGGTGAGGCTCAGCGTGTGGCCGTGGCGCGAAGTCTGGTTGGCAAGCCGCGCTTGCTGCTTGCAGATGAACCAACGGGGAATCTCGACGAGCATACTGCTGAGGAGGTCTTTCTGGCTATGCGGCAGCTGTGCAGTGAAGAAAGTGCTGCGGTTGTCATGGTGACCCATAGCCGCTTTTTGGCTGATGCATGTGACCGCCAATTATTGCTCCACGATGGAAGAATCGCCGTCTGATATTCATCTGGCGCTCAAAAAACCTTTGACTAAACAAAGGGTTCTGGTTAACGTCACAAGTGAATTCTAGGCAAATGCTCTAACTGCCGCGAAGAAATACGGATATGGAGGATTTTGTTGACCAAGGCCGAGATTGCCGAGTCCGTACACAATCATGTGGGCTTATCCAAGAAAGAGTCCGGACAAATCGTGGAAAGTGTGCTGGATATTATTCGCCAGACGCTGACCCGTGGAGAGGACGTAAAACTTTCCGGGTTCGGACATTTCATGGTGCGCGCCAAGCATGCGCGTCGTGGTCGAAATCCAAAAACAGGCGATGAGATTACGATTTCCTCTCGCCGTGTGGTAACCTTTCGAGCCAGTCATTTGCTGAAGCAGAAGGTAGTTGGAGGGGATGAGTGACACGTCAGATGCAGGCTCTACGCAAGGCTGGGGTGCAAATACCCGACCTTCCAGACAAGCTGTTCTTTGCTATACGTGAAGTCAGCACCCTGTGCGATATCGAGCCGCATGTGTTGCGTTACTGGGAAACCGAATTCCATCATATTAAACCGGTTAAAAAGAGCGGCAATCGCCGTTTCTATCGCCAGCGCGATATCTACTCAATCCTGCAGATTAAGCATCTTCTTTATGATCTGAACTTCACCATTAAAGGGGCCAAGAAGCGCCTGCAACATGGTGACATTGATCAACTGGTAGAGCAGAATTCTGCGCAGGACACGCTCAGGAAAATTCGGCAGGAGTTGGACTCCATTCATCGTTTGCTGGACTCCTGATTCACTTCATGTTTACCGTTTTCATATGTTCCGGGGCGTAGCGCAGCCTGGTAGCGCACTAGTCTGGGGGACTAGTGGTCGTCGGTTCAAATCCGGCCGCCCCGACCATTTTTTGAGAGCCGCAGCATCGCCGTTTTCGCCGTGAGGCGGCATGATTCAACGCAAACCTTTGATCGCCCGCGTCGACGCATGGTGGAGGATCAACTGGTGGCGCGCGGCATTACCGACCCTCGTGTGATTGATGCGATGTTGCATGTGCCGCGACATATGTTTGTTGATGCGGCACTGGCCAGCCATGCCTATATGGACTCATCTCTCCCCATCGGCGAGGGGCAGACCATCTCCCAACCTTATATGGTTGCTAAAATGAGCCAGCTCTTGAATCTGGAGGGGCATGAGCGGGTGTTGGAAATTGGTACCGGCTGCGGTTATCAGACTGCAGTTTTATCCCGTCTTTGCCGCCGTGTTTACAGTATTGAGCGGATATTCAGCCTGTCGGAGCGTGCGCGCAGCAATCTGCGAGCGGCGCGGCATGCCAATGTGATGCTGACCTGTGCCGATGGCACGCAGGGCTGGAAGGAGTATGCACCCTTTGATGCAGTGTTGGCTGCGGCAGGAGGTAGCGAAATCCCTCAGGCATGGGTTGATCAATTGCGCGATGGCGGTGTGCTGGTCATGCCGCTTGGTAGCGGCAGCTCGCACGTGCTGATTCGCCTGCGTAAACGTGGTGCGGAACTTGTTGAAGAGAGGTTTGATGCCTGCACCTTTGTTCCTCTGATTACCGGTCGCGGTGCCTGAACAATGCGTGAAACCGTTCCAAGGTGTGCGACTGCGTTACTGAAGGCCGTACAAAACAAGGTCACTCCAGGGTTGATGTTATGCAACTGATACAGCTGCTTAAGCCGAAATGGTTGCGCCGTTGTTACGATTGGACGATTGCCTGGGCGAATCATCCGCAGGCTCAGGTGGCATTGTTTTTTGTTGCTGTGATCGAAGCAAGTATTTTTCCGATTCCTCCCGACGTTTTACTGCTCGCCCTTGCTTTGGGGCGCCCGGAACTGGGCCTCAGATTAGCGGCTATCAGTACTGCAGGGTCTTTGCTTGGTGCCTGCATTGGCTATCTTATCGGCATGTTGCTTTTTGCCAGTGTGGCGCAACCCCTGCTCGAATTTTATGGTGCCATGCAACAGTTCGAGCATGTGCAGCAGCTGTTTGTCGAATACGGGCTCTGGGTGGTCCTGGTGGCAGGATTCTCGCCCATTCCCTTCAAGGTGATAACAATCGCAGCAGGAGCGTTTGGTCTGCCTTTCGCGGGATTTGCAGCAGCGACCCTGGTCTCGCGTGGGGCCCGGTTCTTTATGGAGGGGGCGTTGTTGCGCTGGGGTGGTGATCGATTGCGCGCGCTGGTTGAACGGCATTTTGAAATACTGACTGTTGCTGTAGTTGTGTTGGTTGCTGCAGGGTTTGTAATATTATGGATGTTGCACTGAGGATATTTTTTTTATGCCTGCTGCTTGCGCTTTCCGGTTGTTTCAGGACGGTCGTACAGTATGCGCCGCAGCGGGGGCCTCACGAGAGTTATCAGGTTCGTTCGGGCGATACCCTGGTCAGTATTGCCAGACGCTATCATCTTGATTATCAGGTGTTGGCTCGGCGGAATCATCTGCGATCCCCTTACGTTATCTATGTAGGCCAGCATCTCAGTCTTTGGAATGAAGCCCCGAGGGCGTCATATATGCCTACGAACACAACAAGTCCGAAGCCGCCCGTTAAGGCGAGAATAAAAGCTCCCAGCAAGGTAAAGAAATCAGCCAAAAAGGTGGCTAGGCATGTGCCGGGCAAATCAGGAGCGGTGAGCCTGCACTGGCCGCTTGACGGCAAGGTTAGCAGCAGGTTCGGTCGTCGCCATGGAAGGGCGCATGACGGTATTGATATTAGCGCCAAAGAGGGGACGCCGGTGCGTGCGGCAGCGGCAGGTAAGGTGGTTTATGCCGACAATCGACTCTCCGGTTACGGGAACCTTATTATTGTTCGCCACAGCAGCGATATGTTTACAGCCTATGCCCACAACCAGCGCAATCTCGTAGGCAAGGGGGCGCAGGTGAAGCGGGGGGATATTATTGCCCGTGTCGGACATACCGGGAGAGCTTCGGGGTCACATCTGCATTTCGAGGTGCGGCGGGGGCCGACACCGGTGGATCCGCAGGCCTACCTGCCGCGTCGATGATGCTGATTCGGTATTTGTTTTGCATATGCGCGGCTTGTCAGGCCAGGCTGGGCTTGTCATATTTACAAGCTGAACTTCACATTGAGACTGATATCCAGGGGGGGGCATGAAGCGAGGCCACAGTGTTGATCCGATGACCTTGTACATGCGCGAAATTTCGCGCTACGAGCTGTTGACGGCCGAAGAAGAGGTTACGCTGGCCCGTGCCATTGCCAAGGGCAGCGAGGCTGCCCGCCAGCAGATGATTCAGGCTAATTTACGACTGGTGGTCAAGATTGCGCGGCGCTACATGCATCGCGGTATGGCGCTGGATGACCTCATTGAAGAGGGGAATATCGGGCTGATGCGGGCAGTGGAGAAGTTTGACGATGCCCACGGCTGCCGTTTTTCGACCTATGCAACTTGGTGGATTCGCCAGTCGGTAGAGCGTGCCATTATGAATCAGGCGCGTACGATTCGTCTGCCTGTGCATATCGGCAAGGAATATAATGCCATGATGCGGGCAACCGGCGAGTTGCGCGGTGAGCTGGAGCGCGAGCCGACCGATCTTGAGGTTGCAGAACGCATGGGCAAGAGTGAACAGCGTGTGCACGATCTGCAGGGTGCCAGCCAGTCCACCGAGAGTGCCGATGTCCTGCTGCATGAGGAAGGCGATTTCACGCTGTATGATGTCACCGAGGATGAAAATGCCGTTCTTCCCGAGGATCATCTCGATGCCAGTATCCGCGCCGACCTGCTTGAGCAATGGCTGTCGCAATTGTCGCCGAAGGAGCGGGAGGTGGTAAGCCTGCGTTTCGGGCTTGATGCTACTCAGGAGGTATGGACGCTGGAGGCTATCGGGCGGCTGATGGGCGTGACGCGTGAGCGTATCCGGCAGGTGCAGGTCGGTGCCCTGCAGAGCCTGCGGCATATGATGAAAAAACAACAGGCCAAAACCGGAGACATGTGATGCATTGCAGGGTCGGCGGATCGAATCTGCGGCATCAGACCGGATCAGTTCCGGCTTGACTGCGCATGGCGTCAATGCTTGCGAATGGCGCTCGCTACCCTCTGTTTGATATCCATTTCAGGGGTGCAGTGACGGCGTTTTGAGGTTACCATTCCTGCCTCATTGCCCTCGTAGCTCAGTTGGATAGAGCGACGGTTTCCTAAACCGTAGGCCACAGGTTCGAATCCTGTCGAGGGCACCATACCAGTCGG
>CAZQTO010000088.1:0-9630 GCA_964596375.1 uncultured Zetaproteobacteria bacterium
CGTACGATGGCTACATCAATGCCGTCGGCGGAGGTGCCGGACATGATGCCGAGGATCAGGGGATGTGGGCTCATAAGCGCAAGCATAGTGTGCGATGTGGCAGATGCGAACAGGGACGTTAGGATGGCCCGACTTCCGCGTGTTTGCAGGCAGGGGTGAGAAGCTTCGATTGAACGGGTGAGCCAATGAAAGTACAGGAACAGATACAGCTGTTGAGCCGCGGAACGCTGGAGATTCTTCCGCATGGCGGGCTTGAGGCGAAGCTGAAAGAAGCGGCAAGCGAAGGACGTCCGTTGCGCGTGAAGGCCGGTTTTGATCCGACGGCTCCCGATTTGCATCTGGGGCATACCGTGCTCCTGGAAAAATTGCGCCAGTTTCAGATTTGCGGGCATCAGGTGGTTTTTCTCATCGGTGATTTTACCGGCATGATCGGTGATCCGACGGGCAAGAATGAAACCCGTCCGCCGCTGACCCACGAAGAGGTGTTGATCAATGCCGAAACCTACAAGGAGCAGGTCTTCCGTATCCTTGATCCGGCGCAGACCGAGGTGCGCTTCAATTCCGAATGGCTGCACAATCTCAGCGCCGCTGATCTGGTGCGCATTTCCGCCAAGGCGACGGTGGCGCGCATGCTCGAGCGCGACGATTTCGAAAAGCGGTATAAAGGCGGGCAGTCCATCGCCATCCACGAATTCCTCTATCCGCTGATTCAGGGCTACGACTCGGTGGCGCTGGATGCGGATGTGGAACTGGGCGGCAACGATCAGAAATTCAATCTGCTGATGGGGCGGCAGTTGCAGCAGGCATACGGCAAGGCCGCGCAGGTGATTCTCACCATGCCGCTGCTCGAAGGACTGGACGGCGGCAACAAGATGTCCAAGTCGATGAACAACTACGTTGGTGTGGCGGAGCCGGGCAAGGAACAGTTCGGCAAGCTGATGAGTATCTCCGATGATCTGATGCTGAAGTACTACGAACTGCTCACCGATATCGATCTTGAGGGCATTAAGGCCATGCATCCGATGGAGGCCAAGAAGCAGCTGGCCGCGACGATCGTGGAGCGCTTCCACGGTAAGGGCGCGGGGGCTGAGGCGCGCGCCGGATTCGAGGCGCAGTTTGCGCGCAATGAAACCCCGGAGGATGTGCCGGAGGCGACCATGGCGGCCGAAGATGGCGGCTTATGGATTGTACATGCCCTGACCGAGTCCGGCCTGACTGCCTCCAATGGCGAGGCGATGCGCATGATCAAGCAGAATGCGCTGTCCATCGATGGCGAAAAAATGAGCGACAAAGATTTTCGCCTTGCAGTTGGTGGCCCCTATCTGATCAAGCTTGGTAAACGGAAGTTTATTCGCCTGACGGTGGTTTGAGCTCCTAGCCGGGCTAGTCGCGGAAGTTGGTGAACTTCAGCGGGCGGTCGGCATCCATGCCCTTGATCAGGGCGATGGCCTCCTGCAGATCGTCGCGCTTCTTGCCGGTGACGCGCACCTGATCGCCCTGAATGGAGGCCTGCACCTTCATTTTTTCGTCCTTGATGTGCTTCACGATCTTTTTGGCCAGATCCTGACTGATGCCCTGCTTGATGGTGATGACCTGCCGCTTGGTTCCGCCGCTGGCGTTTTCCGCATCCCCGTACTCGAGGGATTTGGCATCCAGATTGCGCCGCGTCATCTTGGCGCGCAGGATTTCGCCGATGGCAGTGAGCTTGTAGTCGTCATCGGCCTTGACGGTGATATCGGTTTCGCCCAGCTCGATGCTGGAGTTGCTGCCCTTGAAATCATAACGCGTGGCGATTTCCTTTTGCGTCTGGTTGACCGCATTATCCATTTCCTGCATGTCGGTTTCGCATACGATATCAAAGCTGGGCATGTCGTTTCTCCGTGTGTGTCTGGTGAGTGAACTCGAATAGTGCATGGATTGCACCACAATTGTCCATGCATGGAGGGTTCCCGGCTTTGACATCGTTTTGCTTTGCCCTGAGCATGCGAAACTTGCAGCAGCGGCACGCCACAGGCGTAAGTCGCACCGGCAGGAGGCTTTTTGCACAAGGATTTTGCAGCCAAGGTTTCGTCATCCGCCACGAACAAGCGTTCCGCTCGTAAGCGGCCCGCGTCGCAGTCAGCGCGTAAGTGGCGCGTGGCGCTTTCAGCCATGAAGTGGCGGCGCTTTTCCCTTCGCGGCTCTGGCCGATGGTTGCTGGCCGCTGTGGCCGGCTTATTCCTGGTCTGGGCCTTGGCCGGAGATGGTGAGACCAGTGTGGCCAGTTCAGCCATCACGCATGAGGAATGGATCGGAGCCGAATCGGTGCAGGAGGCTGCGGCAGATTCATCCTGGAGACGTGAACTCATCAAGCCTGGCGATGCGGCGGCACCGGTTCTGATGCGTATGGGTTATTCGCGCACTGAGGCATACGACATTTTGCACGCCGCCAGGCCGGTTTATTCTTTAGCCAGGGTGAATTCCGGCCATCATTTTTCAGGACGTGTTGGAGCGGCTGGTCCGGAACTCTATTACCCGATCGATTATGAGCGCGTGCTCTACCTGAGCAAGAGAGACAATGCATGGAAGGCGGAACTCCAGCCACGCACAGCATTTTCCCGTACGCAGGCATTTGAAGGCGAAATCACTGACAATCTATTCAGCGATGCGGCGCGTGCCGGCATGGATGATCGCACGACGATGAATCTGGTGGATATCTTTGCATGGGATATCGACTTTGTGCGCGATCTGCGCAACGGAGATCGTTTTCGTGTATTGACCGAGGACCGTTTCGATGCCGAGGGACGAAAGATCGGTTCTGTTATCCGTGCTGCCGAGTTCATCAATCAGGGGCAGAGCTATCGTGCCATCCGCTACACGCTTGCCAACGGCAGTACCGGTTATTACACGCCCGAAGGCAACAGTATGCGCAAGACTTATTTGAAGGCGCCGGTCAAATTCAGTCGCATATCCTCGCGTTTTCAGTTGCGCCGCAAACATCCGGTGCTGGGTTTTACGCGTGCACACCGGGGCGTGGATTATGCAGCTTCTTCCGGCACACCCATTCATGCTGTGGGTGATGGGCGCGTGGTTTTTTCCGGTTGGAAGGGCGGTTACGGGCGCTTTGTGCTGATCCGGCATGTGAACAGCACCCATTCCACGGCTTATGGGCATATGCGCAGCTATGCGAAGGGGATTCGCAATGGCGCGCGCGTACGGCAGGGTCAGGTGATCGGTTATGTCGGCATGAGCGGGCTGGCCACCGGACCGCATCTGCATTTTGAGTTCCGTGTGAATGGGCGGGCCATTAACCCGTTGAACATCAAGCGCAACCCTGCAGAGCCGGTGCCGGCGGCAGAAATGGCACGCTTCCGTGCCGAGGTGGAAGAGCGCATGCAGGCTATGACAGTCGGCATAAACAAGCTGGCCTGGAGTTGATGATGCAGGAAAAAGAACAATCAAAGGATGCACAGTGGCTGACCGATGCGCGTACTGTGCTGCGCTTGGAGGCCTCGGCAATCGATGCCGTGGCGGCAGCCTTGAACGGAGATTTTTGTCGCGCAGTGCAGGCTATTCTGCAATTGGACGGTCGTCTGGTTGTGCTCGGTATGGGCAAGTCAGGGATCATTGCGCAGAAGGTCGCCGCCACCTTTGCATCGACCGGCACCCCCGCTTTCTTTGTGCATGCCGCCGAGGCCCAGCATGGCGATTTGGGCATGATAACGCGCCAGGATGCAGTGCTGGCTTTCTCCCATAGTGGTGAAACCTCCGAGGTGATCGGCTTGCTGCCGGTCATCAAGCGCATGGGCATTCCATTGATGGCGGTTACAGGAAATACAGCATCATCACTGGCCAAACATGCCGATATGGTGCTGCACGTCGATGTGACCCAGGAGGCTTGCCCGATGAATCTGGCGCCGACGGCTTCGACCACGGCAGCGCTGGCTTTGGGCGATGCGCTGGCCGTGGTGGTATTGCAGCAGCGTGGATTCAGCCATGAGGATTTCGCTCTTTTTCATCCGGCCGGCAGCTTGGGACGCAAGTTGATGCGCGTGGAAGAGTTGATGCACAAGGGCAAGGCCCTGCCGATGGTGGCATCGGAGGCCCCGCTCAAGGAGGCGATCATGACCATGAGTTCGCACCGTCTTGGCGTCACCGGCGTGCAGCATGATGGTAAGCTGGTCGGTTGCCTGACCGATGGCGATTTGCGCCGCATTCTTGAATCGGGTCATCTTGATCTGGGCTGTCCGGTTGCAGAGGTCATGCATCGCAAGCCGAAGACCATCGGTGCAACCCATTTGGCATCCGAGGCTGTGCATTTGATGGAGGAGAAAAAGATTACCACCCTGTTTGTGCTCGATGCGGATGGTGGCGTGAGCGGTGTGGTGCATTTGCACGATCTTTTGCAGGCCGGAGAGGCATAATGAAACAGAACAGGCAGGCTGATTTTCCGCTGCGCAGGGCAAAGGGCGTACGCATGCTTATCCTTGATGTGGACGGCGTGATGACCGATGGCAGTATTATCATGGATAACGGCGGCGAGGAATGGAAGGCGTTCAATGTGCGTGACGGACATGGCATTAAAATGCTGCAGCGCGCAGGCATTTCCTTGGCCATACTGACCGGGCGCACCTCAGGTGTGGTAGCCAGCCGCGCACGCGATCTGGGTATCGAATACGTGGTTCAAGGCAGTCTGAAAAAGACAGAAGGGCTGGATGTCCTGCTTGAGCAGGCGGGTCTGGAGGCATCCGATTGCGCATTCATGGGTGATGACATCGTCGATTTGCCCCCGATGCGGCGTTGCCGGCTGGGCTTTGCGCCGCGTGATGCGCATGCCTCGGTGCTGTCGGCTGTGGACTGGGTGGCCGATTGTGATGGTGGCCGCGGGGCCGTGCGATTGGTGATTGAGGGGCTGATTCTGGCCAATGATGCCTGGCAGGCAGTGGTTGAAACGCCCTATGGGGTTACGCCGGCTGATTGTGGTTGGAATGTCTGAATTTTGGACCGGTATCAAATGGGTGTTTCTGGCCCTGATGCTTGGTGCAGCTGTCGCGACGATTATTCTCGTGCTGCGTGCCGGGAGTGGAAAACAGCTTCAGGTTGATACATCCGAGGCGGCGAAAAGTCAGCAGGCGCATGTCGACAAGCCACTGATTATTGAGCGCAAAGCAGGCAAAATGATCTGGCGTTTAAAGGCCCAGAAGGCTGAACAGGAGCTGGACGGCGATATGCATCTGATTGACCCGGAGTTGGAACTGTTCTCGGAAGATGACAGGCGCATTCCGATCACCGGCCGTGAGGCATGGTTTAATCCCCTGAGCAAGTCGATCAAATTCAAGGGGGGGGTGGTGGCGAAGTACGACGAGTGGACACTTTATTCCGAGGATGTGAGCTATGAACAGGCCAGCGATACGGTGATTATTCCCGGAGATTTTCGCATTGAAGGAAAACTGACCAAGGCGCGCGGCCGCGGTTTAACCGCCTGGCGCAGCGATCATCATGTGCGGGTTGAGGAGGCTGCGTGGATCGAGGACAGACACCCCAACCAGATGCAGGTGATGCCATGAAGCAGCTCAATGGCTTGACCGGGCGCATCATGCGCAGAATCCGAAGCGGATGGTTTTCCCTTGCCCTGTTCGGGCTGTTTTCAAGTCTGTCGGTAACGGCGTGGGCAGCGACAGTAACAGTGCAGTCCGATCATCTGGATATTTGGGAGCAGAAACAGGAGGCATTGTTTGTCGGTCGTGTGCATCTCGTGCGCGAGGATTTTGAGCTGTTCTGCGATAGACTGCGGGCCTTCTACAAGAAAGGCAGCGAAGGTGGCGGTATTGATCACGCGCTGGCTACAGGCCATGTGCGCATGATTCAGGGAGAAAAGAAAGGAACATCCGATTCTGCAGTGATTGATAACAGTAAGCAGATCGTCACCCTGCGCGGCAATGCCGTGATGGAGCAGGAGGGTGGCCGGGTGACGGGAGAAACCATCGTGCATCACCTTAACTCCAAGACCACGGAGGTTTTGCAGGGCGATAATGGCCGGGTGACCCTGCGCATCGATGATCAGAAGATGGATGCAGGTGCAGGTCAGGCCGGTGACAAGACAGCGGAACCACCGCTTGTCGAAGCGCCGGGAGATGAATCCGTACAGGCAGAAGAGCCCGTTCAGCCGGAAAAAAAAGCTGAGCAAAAGGAGCCGCAACCGTGAGCCAGGTGCACCATCTCTCAGCCAAGGGGCTGAGTAAGAGCTTCCGCAAAAAGCGGGTAGTCCATGCGGTCAGCCTCGACGTGTTTTCCGGCGAGTGCGTTGGCCTGCTTGGACCCAATGGTGCCGGCAAGACCACCTGTTTCTACATGGTTTGCGGCCTGATTAACGGCGACGAGGGCCTGGTAAACCTGGACGGGGAAGATATTACGCATCTGGCCATGCATCGTCGGGCACGCAGGGGTATCGGTTATCTGCCGCAGGAAGCCAGTATTTTTCGCAAACTGACAGTGCGTGAAAATCTGCTCGGTATCTTTGAAACGCTGGACATGCCATCTGCTGTGGTGGAGGAAAAGCTGGAGAGCTTGCTGGTTGATCTGGGTATTGAAGGGGTTCAGCACCAGAAGGCCTATACCCTGTCCGGCGGGCAGCGGCGACGCACGGAAATTGCCCGTGCACTGGTTACCGATCCACGCTTTTTGCTGCTCGACGAGCCGTTCGCGGGTGTGGATCCGATTGCTGTCGAGGATATTCAAAGCATCATTGCCGATCTGAAGAAGCGAGGCATCGGTATTTTGATTACCGATCATAATGTGCGCGATACACTTTCGATCTGCGATCGTGCCTATCTGATGAACGCCGGGGAAATTCTTGTTCAGGGCACGGCAGATGAAATTGTGTCGCATCCGGATGCGCGTCGCCTGTATCTGGGCGATAGTTTTAAAATGTAGGCGAGGGATGAGCCATATGACAGATAGCAGCCGTGAACAACGCTTGATCGTCGCCATGACCGGCGCATCGGGTGCGGCGTACGGCCTGCGCCTGATCGAGCGTTTGGGGCAGGCCGGTGTGGAGCAGCACCTGCTGATCTCCGATGCTGCGCGCGTGGTGCTCAGGCAGGAGGCGGATATTGTCCTGCCCGATGGGCCTGAGGATGTGGCCGGATATCTTGCCCACAGGCTGGGGATTCCCGCCACCGGACTGAAGAGCTATGCACTCAACGACTGGTTTTCTCCGGCAGCATCCGGTTCTTCCGGTATGAATGCCATGGCCATCGTGCCATGTTCGATGGGCACCATGGCCCGTATTGCAACGGGGGCTTCGGATAATCTCATTGAGCGGGCTGCCGATGTGATGCTCAAGGAGCGTGGCAGGTTGGTGCTGATGCCGCGCGAAACGCCACTTTCGAGCATTCATCTGGAGCATATGCTAAAGCTGTCGAATCTGGGCGTGCATATGATTCCAGCCATGCCCGGCTTCTATCATCGTCCGCAGCGCATTGAAGAACTGGTTGATTTCATGGTGGATCGTGTGCTTGTCCATCTGGGGCTGGAGCCTGTGGGGATGCAGCGATGGGGAAATTGATGCGCTTGCGCCTGTTGCTGTTGAGTTCGCTGTTGCTCGGTGGTTGTGCCGCAGCAGCGGCGGTTGCAGCAGTTCCCGGGGTTCTGGTGGAGCGCGCCGTGGGCTATTTTAAGGGTCAGGATGTCAGCCTCGCGCTTGATATGCGGCGCTCGCTGACAGCAGTGCAAACGGGCCTGGAGCGCACGGGCCTGCATGTGAATGTGCTAGTGCCGGTGCCGGACGGATACATGATAGAATTCGGCAATGGCGAGCTTGATGGCGATATTCGCTTGAAGCGACAGACGGAGAATCTGACCACGTTGACTATTTCAGCGCATCGCGGATTTTCCCAAGAAGGATCGGTTGAGGCGGCCATGGTCAAGGAAGTGCGCACAGCCTCTGAACAGGTGGATGAAGACGCAAATTTTGAGTTTGCAGATTACGACAGTATTTATCTGAAACCGGATACCCGTTCTGAGAAGCTCGGCTGGTTCCGGCCCGGAGCAAAGTTGAATGTCACCATGGTTCAGAATACCGGCTGGTTGAAGATCAAGCTGCCATCCGGACAGGCGGCATACATCAAGGGATACCTTAAGGGCGATGGCGCATGAGGCGAGCATGGACCTCTGTTGGCGCAGACCCTAGACTCACAACAGTAGTTGGCGGAGGTGAATGATGGCAGTAGATCAGGCGATACTTGATGACATTGCAGAAAAGATAGCCGGGGGGCTGCGCCTTATCGGTGGTGTGAAACAGGAGGCGCAGACGCAGATCAAGTCGATTCTGGAGAGTGCTTTCTCAGGTCTTGATGTTGTAAAAGGCGAGCGCATGCAAGTGGCCGAAGCCATGTTGAACAAAACACGTGAGCAAATGGCCGAGCTGGAAGCTCGCATCGAGGAGCTGGAAGCAAGAACCAAGAAGTAAGAAGTAAGGTTAGCACGCACAAAAGGAGGGGGGGATGCTTTCGAGGCTGCCAAGCGCGGCCCTCAGGGGCTTGCAGGCCGAGCCGGTGGATGTCGAGGTTGACTTGTCACGCGGCCTGCCGGCATGGAATATGGTCGGACTGCCGGAGGCGGCGGTGCGCGAGGCGCGTGACCGGGTGCGTTCCGCGCTGCTTAACTCCGGATTTGAATTTCCTCTGCGTCATATCACCGTCAATCTTTCACCTGCCGACCGGCGTAAGGACGGCGCGCATTTCGATCTGCCGGTTGCCATGGGCTTGCTGCTGGCCAGTGAACAATTCAGACCGGCCGAAGAGGTTGCAGCTTTTCCCTTCATGCTCGGGGAATTGGCGCTGGATGGGCGCCTGAATCCAGTGCCCGGCATTCTGCCTCTGGCCATGTTCGCCCGCGAGCAGGGGTTTACCAGCCTGATTGTTCCCGAAGGCAATGCCCATGAGGCGGCGATGGTGGCTGGCATGGATGTGTTGCCGGCAAGCAGTCTGTTGCAGGCGGTCACCCATCTTGCCGGACGCTCACTGCTTACCCCTTATGCACAGCCACCGGTAGCAACAGGGCCGGACAGGGATAATCCCGATCTGGCCGATATCCGTGGGCAGTTGCAGGCTCGTCGGGCACTGGAGATTGCCGCTGCCGGCGGGCACCACATGCTGATGAGCGGCCCTCCGGGTGTGGGGAAAAGCATGCTGGCCAAGCGTCTGCCCGGCATTTTGCCGCCGCTCACCCTGGAGCAGCGTCTGGAAGTGGCGCGCATTTTCAGCGTTTCCGGTGATGCCGGGCGCAGTCTGAATGACACCTCACCGCCCTTCAGGTCGCCGCATCATTCCGCGTCCGATGTGGCCATGATCGGTGGCGGCAGCACGCCGCGACCCGGCGAGGTGTCGCGGGCCGACTATGGTGTACTTTTTCTTGATGAGTTGGCGGAATTCAAGCGGCCGGTTCTGGAGGTGCTGCGCCAGCCGCTGGAGGACGGCAAGGTATGCATCGCACGAGCTGCCGACACCCTGGAGTTCCCGGCGCGCTTTCAGTTGCTGGCGGCGATGAATCCCTGCCCCTGCGGTTATCTTGGGCATCCAACACGCGCCTGCACCTGCTCTCCTGCGCAGATCAATCGCTATCGTCAGCGTATTTCCGGCCCCTTGCTGG
>CAZQTO010000089.1:0-9523 GCA_964596375.1 uncultured Zetaproteobacteria bacterium
TGTATGCCCCGGTGGGCGGCGAGGTAATTGCCGTCAACGAAGGGCTGGAAGGGGAGCCGGAAAAAATCAACACTGACCCCTACGGCAGCGGCTGGATTGTGCGCGTGAAGATCGGCGGCGACAGCGCCGAACTGCTCGACGAAGCTGCTTACACCACCTTTCTGGAAGAATAAATCGCAGCGCTGCGGCCGACGTGAGCGCATGAAGGCTGGAACCTTCGCGCCCTGCATCGGCAACGCCTGCCCACAGGACTTGATGTGAGATTTTTACCCCATACCGATGCCGACCGTCAATCCATGCTGCAAAGCATGGGGGTCGCCGACATTCGCCAGTTGTTTACCGATATCCCCGCCGAGTTTCATCTCAAGCCCGGCTCGCTGAATCTGCCCGAAGCGCTTTGTGAGGCGGATATCGTGCGCAAGTTTACACGCGCCGCAGAAGCCAACCGGCATGCAGGCAGCACGCGCTGTTTTCTGGGCGGCGGCACCTACCACCATTTTGTGCCGGCTGTTGTGGATTACATTATTTCCCGCGGAGAAGTACTCACCGCATACACCCCGTACCAGCCGGAGATTGCGCAGGGCACATTGCAAACCCTGTTTGAATTCCAGACCATGGTTGCCCGTCTGCTCGGTATGGAGGTGGCCAATGCCTCGATGTATGACGCGGCCACCGCTGTTGCCGAGGCAGCCCTCATGGCCAAGCGCATCACGCGCAAATCACGCATTGTCATGGCGGCATCCGTCAATCCGGCCTATCGCGAGGTAACGCGCAACTACCTGTCGCAACAGGATTTCGAATATGTCGAAATCGCCGCCTCCGGTTTCAGCACGGATATCACCGCGCTGGCTGCCGGGGTCGACGATGCTACAGCCGCTGTTGTGGTTCAGTATCCGGACTTTTTCGGCTCGGTGCACGATCTCGCCCCGCTGCGTGCGGCCTGCGATGCACACAAGGCACTGCTGGTCGTGTGCTTCTCCGATGCCTCTGCCTTCGGCCTGATCGATCCCCCCGGACATTATGGCGCCGACATTGTTTGTGGTTCCGGTCAGGCCTTGGGTATCCCGATGGGTTATGGCGGGCCGCATATCGGTCTGTTTGCCTGTCGCGAAAAGTATGTGCGCCAGATGCCGGGGCGCTTATGCGGCATGACCAATGATGTGGATGGCAAGCGGGGTTTTGTGCTTACCCTTTCAACCCGCGAGCAACATATACGGCGCGAGAAGGCCACCTCCAATATCTGCTCCAATCAGGGCCTGATGTGCACGGCCAACGCCTGCTATATGACACTGATGGGCGATGCCGGCCTGAAACAGGTGGCGCGCCGTTCGGCTGCCGCCTTGCAGGCCCTTGTGACCTCTCTTCCTGCCGGTGTGAGCGCGGCAAAGGGTGCGCATTATAACGAAACCGTGCTTTCCTTTGCAGATCAGTCGGCACGTGATCGCGTGCTGGCCGCTGGCCGCGCCCAGGACATTTTTGCAGGCATTCCGCTGGAGCAGATGGATGCCCAATATGATAAAACCCATGGCAGCAACCATCTGCTGGTCGCCACCACAGAGATGATCGGGGCACAGGATGTTGCCGCATATGTGAAGCTTATGGAGGCGGCGCGATGAGCGATCCTGTTCTGAGATCAACCACGCCGACTTATTCAGCCGCATCCGGCCTGCAGCATGAAGAGCCACTGCTCTTCGAACATACCCATGAGGATGCAAGCGCAATTGCCTTGCCCGGCGTTGAGGGCGATGCCTGTCCTGAACTTGCTGCATTTTCCCGCCAGACCCCGGCGCTGATTCCCGGGCTTTCAGAGCCTGAGGCCGTGCGCCATTTCGTACGCCTGTCGCAGTGGAACCACGGCATTGAAACCGGCTTTTATCCGCTTGGTTCATGCACCATGAAATACAACCCGCGCGTCAACGAGCAGCTTGTCCGCCTGCCGGGCCTGGCTTGCCTGCATCCTGAACAGCCGGACGATTCGGTGCAGGGTGTGCTGGCCCTGCTTTTTGAATTGCAGCAATGGCTGGGGGAAATATCAGGCCTGCCGCATGTCACCCTGCAGCCGGCAGCCGGCGCACACGGTGAGCTGGTTGGCATGATGATGATTCGTGCCTACCACGATGCGCGCGACGACACCGCACGACGCAAGGTACTGGTGCCGGATTCGGCGCACGGCACCAATCCGGCCTCGGCCGTGCTGGCTGGCCTGCACACCGTGGAAATCAAATCCGGAGCCGACGGGCGCATTGATCTTGAGGTGCTCAAGGCCCATCTGGACAGCGATGTCGCTGCCCTGATGCTGACCAATCCGAACACCACCGGCATGTTTGAATCGGATATCGCCGAAATCTGCACGCTGGTGCATGCGGCAGGTGGCATGGTGTATGGCGACGGAGCCAACCTCAATGCGCTGGTCGGCCTGGCCCGGCCGGGTGATATGGGCATCGATTGCCTGCATATCAATGTGCACAAAACCTTCTCCACACCGCACGGTGGTGGTGGCCCCGGCGCAGGTCCCGTAGCGGTGAATGATGCGCTGGCCCCCTTTCTACCGGTGCCGCGTATCGAGCGACAGGGCGATGGCTACCGCGTGGTTCGTCAGGCTGAGCAAAGCATCGGTGCGGTGTTCGGCAGCGTCGGCCAGATAGGCGTGTTGCTGCGTGCTTCTGCTTATATCTCGGCCTTCGGGCACAATCACCTGCACTGCATCGCCGAGGATGCAGTACTCAATGCCAACTATGTGCTGCATCGTTTGAAGGATGCCTATCACGTACCTTTCCCGGGTATGTGCAAGCATGAATGCCTGCTCACCGATGAGTTGCAGGAGAAGCACGGCGTGAAAACGCTGGATATCGCCAAACGCCTGATTGATCTGGGCATGCATCCGATGACGGTGTATTTCCCGCTGATTGTTCACGGTGCGATGCTCATCGAGCCGACGGAAACCGAGGCGCGCGAAACCCTTGATACTTTCTGCGATGCAATGTTGGAGATAGCAGCGGCTTGTGCAGCCGGCGACACCGAGGCGCTGCATGCGGCGCCCTTGATTCCCTTCCGGCGACGGCTGGATGAAACGCAGGCTGCGCGCAAACCGGTTCTGGTCTGGCCGCTCAGTTCATGATCGCGCTTTAAAACCAGCGAAGGCTTATGCGAACGGGCTGCCCAAGCGCTGCCAGGGAAGTTTCTCGCGCGATTCTATATGCACCCGCATGACCATACCGAGTGCGGCCAGCATGGTAATCAGTGCAGAGCCGCCATAGCTGACAAAGGGCAGGGGCACACCAACCACCGGCATCACGCCGCTGACCATGCCGATATTGATAAGCACATACAGCGCGAAGATAGCCGCAATGCCAATACACAACATGGCTCCGAAGCGGGTGGCGGCGCGCGATGCAATCGTCACGATACGACTGATCAGCAAGGCATATAGAAATAAAAGAAAGGTGGAGGCAATCAAACCGCCTTCCTCAGCAAGCACGGCAAAGATGAAATCGGTATGCTGCTCGGGAAGAAAGTGCAGCCGCGCCTGCGTGCCCTGCAGATAACCCTTGCCAAACAGCCCTCCCGAGCCGATGGCAATGGATGATTGAATCACATGGTAGCCGGCGCCAAGCGGGTCGGCCTCAGGGTGCAAAAAACTGAGTACGCGCTGCTTCTGATAGGTATGCATCGTTTGCCACAGCACAGGCAGCGAAATCAGTCCGCCGACCACGCCGTATGCCGCCCAGCGCCAGGGCAGGCCGGCGGCAAACACCATCACCATCGCCGACAATAGCAACAGCAGGCTTGTGCCCAGGTCTGGCTGCATGATGATCAGGCCGGCCGGCACCACTGCAAACAACATGGCCAACATCAGATCCCTGAGCGAAGCGGCATGTCGCGAAGCAAACCAGTGCGCCATCAACAACATCAGGGCCCACTTCATCAGCTCCGATGGCTGGAAATAAACCACGCCGAGATCAAGCCAGCGACGAGCCCCCATCTGCACATCGCCCAGAACCGGTACCAGCATCAGCGCCAGCAGGGCGACGAGATAGGCGGGCCATGTCATCAGGGCAAGAAGACGGATCGGTATCAGGCAGACGGTAAAGAATATGCCCAGCCCCATCAGCCAGTACACTACCTGTCGTTGCCACAAACCAACCCCGCCCTGATGCACGGCAGCATACAGGGTCACCAAACCGATACCGGCCAGACACAACATGATGAGCAGCAGCGCCCAATCCAGTCTTGGTAACCAGGACTTCATCAATCCCCCTCGTCCACGCCCGGCGGAATCTCATCATTGGCGCTCGTATCCGCATGCAAGGCATCTGTCTTGGCACCATCCGCTTCGGCAGCCTCGGCCATGGCGCGGACCACAGCAGCTGCCACCGGTGCAGCAGCACTGCCTCCGTGCCCGCCATGCTCGACAAATACAGCAATCGCGAAGCGCGGATTCTCATACGGCGTGTAACCGACAAACCAGGCGTGATCCTTATGTTTGCGCTTTTGCGGCTTCTCCGTGGCCGGAGCCTCACCATCCTGCGCCTCAGCAACGACCTGAGCCGTTCCTGTCTTGCCGGCGGCAGTCCATGCAAGGCGTCCCATGGCGCGGTGCGCGGTGCCATGCACGCTGGCCACCACATCGCGCATGGCGCTGCGGATCACCTGCAACTGCTCTGGGTTCACATCAATCTGGCGCTCGATTTCGGCAGCCTGTCCCGCCAACAATAAAGGCCTGAGCAGCTTCCCGCCGTTGGCGATCGCCGCAACCACCCTTGCCATTTGCATGGGCGTGGCGGTGATTGAACCCTGGCCGATGGCCGTGATCAACGTATCGCCGCGGTACCAGCGACGCGCCCCGTGTTGCGATCCCGTCATGGGAACTGTTCCTGCCGCCTCCGGCCCGATATCAATACCGGTCGTCTGGCCGAGCCCCCATAGCTGCGCCACATTGCTGATGGCCGACATGCCCAACTGGTCTCCCAGCCTATAGAAATACACATCGCAGGACTCGACCACGGCCTTGTGCATATCAACATTGTCATGCCCTTTCCGCTTCCAGCAGCGGTATTTGCGACCGTCCAATTCCACAAAACCCTTGCACTGCGTGGATTTATGCGCCAGCGGCGAGCCCGCCTGCAAGGCGGCAAGGCCAACCAGCAACTTGAAGGTCGAGGCGGGTGGATAGGCAGCCTGGATGGTGCGGTTGATAAGCGGATGCTGCGGATCATTGATCCACTCCTGCCACTGCTCGGTTTCCAGGCCGGTAATAAATCGATTGGGTTCAAAGCCCGGCTTGCTGAGCAGGGTCAGCACCTCGCCCGATTGCACATCAAGAACCACCACAGCCCCTGTTCGCTTCCCAAGCGCCTTGGATGCAGCCTGTTGCAGTCTTATATCCAGACTCAATCGCAGGCGCTCGCCCATGCCGGAGGGTACGCGTTTAAAAGCACTGATGCGTCGCCCATGCGCATCCACCTCCTCATACTGCGACCCTAGATTGCCATGCAGCCTTTTCTCGAAGGCATGCTCCACCCCGCGGCGCCCAACCTTCTCCGTGGATAATACGCCGGCCTGCACATCATCGCTGTGTGCCAGCGACACATACCCGACAACATGTGAAGTGTCCGCCCCATAGGGGTAATAGCGATGTGTTCCCGCCTGCACATCAATTCCGGGCAGATGGTGCAGGCGGGCGGCGATATGCGACACCGCCTCCCAATCCAACTTGTCGGCCAGCAGCATCGGACGGTCTTCACGGCTTCGTTTGATCCGCTTGCGCAGGCTTTCCATGCGCTCATCGGGCCAGTGCATCAAAGCTTGAATCTGGATCAGTGCTGCATCCATATTCTCAACGCGCTCGGGAATCAGGGTCAGGTTGTAGGAAACAAGATTAAGCGCCAGGCCCAAGCCATTTCGGTCCTCGATTTCGCCACGCGTGGGTAAAATGGGCACCACATTGACGCGGTTGCGCTCGGCCTGCAGCAGGAAGCCTTCGTGCTGCAACCATTGCAGGTCCGCCACCCGGACAAAAAGCAACAGCAGCAGCAGTGCGGCCGCCAATTGCAGGAAGAAGATGCGCCGCTCGAAGCGGCTGCGCAGCTCAAGCGATCTGGCTGTCATACATATGGACCAGAAGATGCCAGACAGGAATACACAACAAAAGGGTCAGAAGCCATTGTATCAGGCCGGCGTCGTAGACCAGCATGGGCATGCTTACAAGGATAAGCATGCCCATACGTTGCGGCAAACCGGGGCCTAGCTGCGCATCAAACCATTGCAACAGCGCAGGGAGCAGACAGGCAAGCGGGAACACGCCCCACGGGGTCCAATACAGGGCCAGATCGTGTATCAATAGCGCAGGCAAAACCCATAGCCATGTACCACGACGGGCAAGCAACGCGCCGAGCAAAATGGCCAAAGACCAGTCCGGCTGTAAAATTCCGCCTGTTGCCAGACTCAAGCCCATGCCTATTACCGCCAATGCCAGCAATAACAGGGGGAGCGGCGAAAGCATCAAGGGTGCGCTTGCGAGGCAATACTCAGCCAGGCATCACGCCGCCAGTGAGCCGCCGGCTCGGCCTCCACCTCGGCAAACACGCTACCGGCGATCGGTCGAATACGCATAATGCGCGCCACAGGAATACCGGGGGGAAATACACCACCGGAACCACTTGTCATCAGCACGCTACCCACCGGTGGGGCTTGCTCAGCGGGAACAAAATCAACCAGCAGCCGCTCGCCCTGGCCACGCACCAACAGAGCCAGACCGCTACCGGGCAGGGTTACCGGTACTGCCAGCGAAGCATCAAGAATGGTACGCACGACGGCCAAGTGGCCGGAGACGGAATCAACGACGCCGACAAGGCCTTCGCTGGAGGCCACGGCATCGTCACCACGAATTTGAACCTGCGCCTTGAGCATCAATCGCTGGCTCATTTTATCCGGGCTGCGCCCGAGAACCTTGGCTGCATGCCAGATATAGTCCGGCAGTTCCGGCAAGGCGAGCAGGCTGCGCAACTGCATGTTTTCGGCTCGCAGGGCATCGCGCTCCTGTTCGACAAAAGACTGCTGCTGGACGCGATGCCGCAGATTGAGAACCTCTGTTTGTAGATGGTCGCGCCCGATGAACCACTGGCTGATGTCCTGCCACCAAATCGCAGGGGCCTGCAGGACGCTGATCAAGGGAGCAAAAAAAAGATTGGTCCGCGGGCCTATCTGCTGGCCGAGCGGGCTTTGCTGAGCAATAAATAACAGAACAAACAAGGTCGCCAGCCAAATCAAGGGGCGAACGCCCAACCAGCGACGCGACACTGCTTATTCCTCGAAAAGAACGTCCCGCATGCGATCCAGCTCTTCGAGCACCCGGCCGGTGCCGAGCACAACACAGTGCAGGGGATTTTCCGCCACCGTTACCGGCAGGCCTGTTTCCTCGCGCACCAGCTGGTCGAGACCAACCAGCAAGGCGCCACCGCCAGTCAACATAATGCCTTTGTCGACGATATCAGCGGCAAGCTCCGGCGGGGTACGCTCAAGACAAACCCGGACACCTTCAATAATCGCATTCACCGGCTCGGTGATGGCTTCGAGAATTTCCGAATCGTCTAGAGAAAGGTTCTTTGGCACGCCGTTGATCAGATCGCGTCCTTTCACATCCATTTCCCGGCGCTCTTCCTGAGGATAGGCGCTACCCAGTCCGATCTTGATGTTTTCCGCCGTGGAGGAACCAATCAGCAGGCTGTACTTGCGACGCAGGTGATTGATGATGGCCTCATCGATCTTGTCGCCGCCCACGCGAACCGAACGTGAATAAACAATGCCGCCGTAACTGATCACGGCGATCTCCGAGGTACCGCCGCCGATATCAACAACCATGGAGCCGGATGCTTCGGTCACCGGCAGACCGGCACCGATAGCAGCCGCCATCGGTTCTTCAATCAGGTAAACCTCACGTGCTCCAGCTGTCAGGCCTGAATCGCGGATGGCCTTACGCTCCACCGGTGTCGAACCGTAGGGTACGCAAATGACGATGCGCGGCGCGATACCCCAGCTGCGCTTGTGCACCTTGCGGATGAACTGCTTGAGCATTTCCTCGGTAACCACAAAATCGGCAATCACGCCATCCTTCAGCGGACGAATGGCCTGAATGGCGCCCGGCGTACGGCCCAGCATGCGCTTGGCATCATGGCCGACGGCCAACACCCGACGACTCTTGCCCGGTCCGCCTTCGTGCAGCGCCACCACCGATGGTTCGTCGAGAACAATGCCCTCGCCGCGCACATAAATGAGCGTATTGGCCGTGCCCAGATCAATCGCGATATCGCGGGAGAACATGCCGAAAATACTCTGAAACATGATGAATCCTTCCTTGGGCCGTCAGGTCTAGCCTGCAGTCCCTTCACTGTTTGTCACACAAAAAAATGAACAGCCGCCGAAGCTAAGTGTAATAAGGGTTTTGGTAAAGCGTGGGCGTATCTTCGGCAGGCAAGCCTGCCTTCAGTGTGGCGGCATTATGTACGCCAGATCACACGTCGGCCATCAATCTCGAATCCGGTCGTCACCATACGCGCCAGAGTGGCCGGATACAGCCTGTGTTCTTCAAGCTGAATACGCGCATGCAGGCTCTCAAGCGTATCACCATCGAGAACCGGCACGACCGCCTGAGCCAGAATCGGCCCGCCATCGAGAACCTCATCAACCAGATGCACCGTGCAGCCCGATGCCTTCACACCATAGCTCAGTGCAGCCTCCACTGCCTTCGCACCCGGAAAGGCGGGAAGAATCGACGGATGAATATTGATCATGCGGCCGCGAAAACGGCGCACAAACGAACTGGATAGAATCCGCATATAACCGGCCAGTACAATCCACTGGCATCCGGCAGCATCAATCGCCTCGGCACAGTCGGCATCAAACGATGCACGATCGGCATACTCCTTCGGATTGAGATGCAGCACCTCCGGCACCCCGGCTGCGCGCGCAATTTTCAGCGCCTGCGCATCGGCCTTATCCGAAATCACCAGCTTCACTTCCACCGGACAGGTGCCTGCCGCCACCGCGTCCAGAATGACCCGCAGATTACTGCCCTTGCCCGATGCCATCACGGCGATTGCATTATTGCTCATAAGAACGTCCTTGTTCAAAACCCGCACCTGTTTCTGCAAGCGACTCAACCACTTTCCCCCGAATTATTAAGAGACAGACGCGAAGGGCGTCAGCCAATCAATGTAACGGCTTCCCCTGTTTGCTTGTGAATACGGCCGATGCGATAGACGGTTTCACCGGCATCGCGCAGAACGGTCTCGGCTTTGGCCGCTTCGGACCCGGACAGGATAACTGCAAAGCCGATGCCCATATTGAAGGTGCGGTAGCGTTCGTTGCGCTCTACATTGGCAAAGGAGAGGAGGTATTCAAATACCGGCAGCACGGGCCAGGATGAGATGTCCACGGTGGCCGCGAGACCTTCGGGGAGCAGGCGTTCGATATTATCAAACATGCCGCCGCCGGTGATATGCGAGAAGCCATGGGCTTTGATACC
>CAZQTO010000090.1:0-9325 GCA_964596375.1 uncultured Zetaproteobacteria bacterium
TCTATATGGATATTGTTGCCAGCCTGTATGGGCGGAACAGCCTGCACGAAATCGTACGGTCTACGGCGCAAGATGTATTTGTTCCGTTGACAGTGGGGGGGGGCATCCGTTCGGTGGATGATGTGCGTGAAATTTTAAGGGCGGGTGCAGATAAGGTGGCGATTAATACTGCTGCCGTGCAGCGCCCCGAACTGATCCGCGAGGTCGCTCATATCTTCGGTACACAGTGTATGGTCCTGTCGATCGAAGCCAAACGTCAGGGCAAGGGGCATTGGGAGGTCTACACGGATAACGGACGTGAACGGACCGGGCTGGATGTGATTGAATGGGCACGCCTCGGGAGCGAACTGGGGGCAGGTGAAATTCTTTTGACCTCGGTCGATCAGGAAGGTACTGGCAAAGGGTTTGACTGTGAGCTGGTGCGTGCTGTGAGCGATGCTGTGTCTATTCCTGTTATTGCCAGCGGCGGCATGGGGGGAGAAGCACATCTGACTGATGTGGTGCAGCAAGGCCATGCGGATGCCGTGGCGATGGCTGATATCCTCCATTACGATCGCTCGAATATTCCCGAAATTCGTCAGACCGCTCGAGCAGCGGGAATTGAAGTGAGGGATATCTGATGGGTGTGGAAGTCGCGATTGTTGATTACGGAACCAGCAACCTGTTTAGTGTGCGCAGGTCTTTTGAGTATTGCGGTGCCAAGGTTGTAGTATCCGATGATTCGGAAGTGTTGTTATCAGCGCAGCGCCTTGTACTACCCGGCGTGGGCGCTTTTGCCGATGGAATGCGCGGATTGATCGAACGAAAGCTTGATAGGGTGGTCGTGAAATTTGCCGACTCAGGTAAGCCGCTACTCGGTATCTGTCTGGGTATGCAGATGCTGGCTGGCATCAGCGAGGAGTTTGGTGAGCACAAAGGTCTTGATATCATTCCAGGGCGTGTGAGGCCTATCCCGAATAAAACAATTTCGGGAGAGTCGCGCAAAATTCCACATATTGGATGGTCGGGTCTTTTGCTGCCAAAGGGGCTTTCCGGATGGGAGGGGTCAATTCTTCAGGGTTTGACCCCGGGTGATGCGATATATTTAATACATTCTTTTGCCGTCCAACCTGATAACGAGGCTCATCGATTGGCGGATTGCAATTACGGCGGTTGGATGATCTCGGCCGCAATCCGCAGGGAGAATGTGTATGGAGCACAGTTTCATCCAGAGAAGAGCGGCCCTGTTGGATTACAAATCATTCGTAATTTTTTGAGCGGGTTGGGGCATCTTTGATGTTGTTAGAAAAATTCAATTCGCTAAATAATGACATAATCATTGTTGATGGTCTTTGGGGGACAGGAAAAAGCTTGTTGGGTCCTATTGTCAGTGGGATGGACCGGGTGGAAAAGTTCAAGATCGAGCATGTGTATGAGTACGTGAGTATTTTGCGCCACCTTGATAAAATGAGTCCGGATGCGGTTGGCTGGATGTTGAATACCTACGCAGACTTATCCCAATATAATAATCTAGTTGGTCGCGAGGTTAATCTTCGCTGGAGCGATGACTCAGGACTCTCAAATAATCCTAATAAAGTTCAATGTATAAAACGTCTGTTTGCTAAGGAGGGCGATCAAAAAATAGCTGATATTAATGATAATAATATTGCTCTGAATGTCATGTCCCACATGCTTATGCTGGTTGCTGATCCAATATTTGAGGCATATGGAGGTAGAGCAAGAGTTGTTGAGGTCGTTCGCCATCCGTTATACGTAGTGCGGCATTGGCATGCTTATTTAGAGCGATTTGACTCGCCGCGTGAATTTACTGTTTCATCAAACTACAAGGGTAAAAAAGTTCCTTGGTTCACTGCAGGCTGGGAGGATGCTTTCATAGAGGCAAATGCGATGGATAAAGTACTTCTTTCCATTACCAAATTATATGAATGGTTGGATGTCGCCACCAAAGGGGCTGTTGATAAAGGCAATAATGTTCTCACCCTCAGTTTTGAGTCACTGGCCATGACGCCGGACGAGCCATTGCAACAGCTTGAATCTTTTCTCGGGCGCAAGCATTACCACAAGCTATCAGCCATTCTGCGGAAACAGAAAATGCCGAGGCAGACGATTTCTCAGGGTAAGGGCCATGCTGCATATGGCTGGTCAAAATCTGATTCTGATAAGAATGAACAACAGATTTATGCGCAACACCTTGAGTTCGTCACGTCGAACGGGTCTCCTGAAAATGTAGATAAATTATTGAAACTGATAGAAACCTACAACGCAAAATATCCAAGCGTTCTGACTCAGTATCAGTAACCGGATGGGGATGAAGGTATGACCCCCCTTAATTTTTCGGAGGCTGGTATTAAAGGTGAAGTGCTTGCTAATCCTGTTTCACTCGGCCTCTATGCCACAGATGCCAGCATGTATCAGATGCAGCCATTGGCTGTGGTTATGCCGCGGGATCGCAGTGATGCGGTAAAAACAGTGAGGTTCTGTGCTGAGAAGGGCTTGCCTTTGTTGGCTCGTGGCGGGGGAACGAGCCTGACTGGTCAATCTATCGGCGAAGCAGTGATTCTAGATGTTTCCAAACATCTGACTCGGGTGCTGGAATTGAATCTTGATGAAGGCTGGGTGCGGGTAGAGCCGGGTGTCGTTTGTAGTGAGTTAAATGCCTTGCTCAAACCCCATGGTGTGCATTTCGCGCCCGATCCAGCCACGGCCAATCGTGCAAATATAGGCGGCATGATTGCCAATAATTCAGCAGGCATGCGTTCGGTACGTTATGGCATGACCATTGATCATGTTCATGGATTGGATTTGGCATTGGCCACGGGCGAAGTGCTCAATCTTGGCCCGTTGGATGCTGAGCATCTGACCGCAAAATGTGCGCTAACAGAAAGGGAAGGTGACATTTATTGTGCTGTGCACAAGTTGGTTGCGCGCCATGCAGACGAGATACGCACACGTTATCCCAATGTGATCCGCCGCTCCGGAGGCTATGCCCTGGATGCATTATTGGATGCCGATCCATGGAATTTGGCCAAGCTGATCTGTGGTAGTGAGGGAACGCTTGGTGTGATCCTAGAGGCTAAGCTGAAGCTTACACCTTTACCTCGCCACAGTGCCGTTTGTCTGGCGCATTTCTCCAGTCTGGATGCGGGTTTGCGTGCCGCAGCACTCATTGTGAATGAGAACCCATCAGCTACAGAGTTAATTGACGGCGTTATATTGCGTCAGGCGCGCATTCATCCGTTGACGCGTGATATCTGTTCACTGATTCAGGGTGACCCGGCCGCTGTTCTGGTGATCGAAGTGCAAGCCGACGATGGAACCGAAGTGGTTGAACACATTCGACACATCGCCGACAGACTCGAGGGCCGTGCTTATGCAACGCCGGTGATGTCTGAGTCGAATGCCATCCGGGATGTGTGGCAATTGCGGAGCAGTGCACTGGGGCTGATGACGACCGTGCAGGGGGCTAAGAAACCCGTACCTTATATTGAGGATGCGGCGGTGCCGCCGGAGAAGTTGGCGGACTACGTGGCAGAAGTGCTAATGGTTTGTCATAAGCATAAACAGCCAGTATCCATGTTCGGCCATGCCAGCGTTGGACTTATTCACATACGCCCTTTGCACGATTTGCATCGGGATGCCGATATCGCATGCATGTTGCAGATACAGGAAGAAGTCTTTCCTCTGGTGCAGAAGTACGGCGGCTCATGGAGCGGTGAGCATGGCGATGGTATCGTGCGCGGTGGTTTCAATCGGCGGTTCTTCGGCGAGCAGCTTTACGAGGCTTTCTGCGAGGTGAAGCTGTTGTTCGACCCGGAAGGTCGCATGAATCCGGGTAAGGTGATTAATACGCCGCCGACAGGCAGTCATCTTCGCTTCGGCGTCGGCTACGGGCCACTTCCTGTGCAGAGTATGTTTCATTACCGTATGCAAGGTGGAATGCTTGCGGCCGCAGAGCGTTGTACCGGTGTCGGAGCTTGCCGCAAGACCCAAGCTGGTGTGATGTGCCCATCTTATGCCGCCACCCGTGATGAGATTCACAGCACGAGGGGTCGTGCGAACGCTTTGCGACTGGTGCTGACCGGCCAGCTTGGCTCGGAGGGTGTGGGAAGCGATGAGCTCAAAGTCGTGATGGATTTATGCTTGAGCTGCAAGGGCTGTCGGGGGGAGTGCCCGAATGGTGTGGATATGGCACGTCTCAAGTCCGAGGTGCTTTATCAACATCAAAAGGTGCATGGTATTCCGTTACGGTCGCGGTTTATTGGCAACCTTCCCAAGTTGGCCCGGCTTGCATCGGGCTTGATGGCACCTCTTGCCAATATATTGATGGGCAATGTTCTGGTACGTAGTTTATTGGCGAGGGTTTTGAGAATCGCTCCTGACCGGAAATTTCCGCCATATGCGAGTCAACGCTTGAGTAAATGGTTTGCGGAGCGGACACGTCGCCAGAGTCTTACGGAGCAGTGCTGCGGCGATAAAAAAGTTCGCAGAGTTGTACTCTTCAACGACACCTATACTGAACACTACCTGCCCGAAATCGGTCGTGCAGCTATCGAGGTGCTTGAGGCGGCGGGCTACATGGTTGAGCTTGCAACCTTGGGAGATAGTCAGCGCAGTGCTCTCTCCCAAGGGCTTCTTGATCAGGCCAAGCGAAATGGCACAAGGCTTTTTCAGCGATTGGATACACTGCTTGCAGACGGTTCACCGTTGTTAGTCTGTGAACCCAGTTGTGCCACGTCTCTGGTAGAGGATTTGCCAGACTTATTGGATGATGATGAACTGGCGAGTCGAGTTGCTGGTCGTGTACAGTTGCTGGATTCTTTTCTGGAAAGGGAGTTGGCCGCTGATCATTGCACGCTATCATGGCAGGTTTCGGAAACAGATGCGCCTAGGGAATTTTTGGTCCACACCCATTGTCATCAGAAGGTCTTAGATGGTGGGCTCTGGACTCGTCGGTTATTGGCCCGCATTCCAGGCTCTGTTGTTGCTGATAGTGATGCAGGATGCTGTGGCATGGCCGGAGCTTTTGGTTACGAAGTGGAACACGCAGGATTTTCCCGTATTGTTGCCAGTCAGAGGCTGTTGCCACGGCTGGAGAGAATAAGTGCTGGGACATGTGTGGTTAGCAATGGTTTTTCATGTCGCCACCAGATCGCTGATTTAAGTGATTGGCGTCCGATGCATGTGGTGGAAGTGATTAGGGAGTTTTTATAATGAGTGTGTTAGTTCGAATCGATCATGGTGGAGCAAAATAATGGCACAGCTGAAAGTAGGTATCGCCGGTTACGGTGTGGTTGGTAAGCGTCGAAGTGTATGTGTTGAGAATAATCCAAACTTACGGTTGGTTGCAGTTTGTGATCGTGTTTTTTCCGGTGATGGAGTATTACCTGATGGTGTTCGCTTTCATGCAGATTATCGACAATTGATTGATGAAGATATTGATGTTCTGATCGTGTGCCTTACGAATGACATCGCGCCAAAAGTGACGATTGCAGGTCTTGAAAAGGGACTGCATGTTTTTTGTGAAAAGCCTCCGGGGCGCAATGTGGAAGATATTGAAAGGGTTATTCGCTGTGAGGGAAGACATCCAAATCTCAAGTTGATGTATGGTTTTAACCATCGTTATCATGAGTCCGTACAGGATGCGCTGCAAATCATTCGGTCAGGAGAGCTCGGGCGTATAATCAATATGCGAGGGGTTTACGGGAAGTCAAAGTTGATTACCTTCAATCAGTCGGATTGGCGCACGAAGAGAGAGATTTCAGGTGGCGGCGTTTTGCTAGACCAAGGAATTCACATGGTTGACCTCATGCGCTTTTTTGGTGGGGACTTTGCTGAGGTGCACAGTTTTATTTCGAATAGCTACTGGGGTTATGATGTTGAAGATAACGCATATGCTTTGATGCGAACAGCGGATGGAATTGTTGGCATGCTCAATTCCTCAGCCACCCAATGGAGGCATCGTTTCCACCTTGATATAAACTTGGAGCGAGGCAGCCTTATTTTGGGTGGTATTTTATCCGGCACCAAAAGCTACGGAGCTGAGACGTTGACAGTAGTGCAGGCTGACCCGGACAATGATCAGGGCGATCCTAGGGAGCAAATTACCCGCTATAATCATGATCCATCTTGGGATGATGAAATAATTGCATTTACAAATTCTATTTTGAATGATCAGCAAGTATCATCTGGCACCTCTGAAGATGCGCTTCGAACTATGAAGCTGGTCTTCGATATTTATTTTGCGGACCCTTCATGGAAGAAAACATACAAACTGGATGATTCGGTTCCGGAGGATGCACCGTGAACAATCTCGATCAAATTTATGCCGACAGCGATTGCGTTGCAGATTATGCAGATGGTTATTTCGCTTATCTCAGCAAGGTGATGGGGGAAATAGACAGTAAGGCGATAGAACGCTTTGTCGACACCTTTCTTCAGGCCCGGAAGCAGGGTTCATGGGTTTATTTTATCGGGAACGGAGGAAGTGCTACGACAGCTAGCCACTTCGTGAACGATATTGGCTTCGGTACCCGCTCGTGGGACAAGCCTTTCAAGGTGATGAGTCTGAATGACAACTGTGCCGTGATGACTGCTCTAGCCAATGATAATGGTTATGAGAATATGTTTGTCGATCAGTTGAAGGTATACTTGAAACCGGAAGATGTGGTCGTAATGATTACAGCCTCTGGTAATTCGGAGAACCTCGTACATGCTGTTGATTACGCAAATTCTATCGGGGCACATACCATTGGTTTGACCTCGTTCGACGGCGGAATTGTCCGGGAGCGTTGCAAGGCATGTATTCATGTTCCTGCGATGAAGGGTGAATATGGACCTGCTGAAGACGCGCATATGATCATAGACCATCTGGTGAGTTCCTATCTCATCCGGCTAGTCAGGTCGGAAGCTGCTGCGCAGCAAGCGTGAAACGATCTGTTTTGACCAGTAGGACAGCTTTGGTAACTGGTGGGACGCGTGGTATTGGTTATGCGATTGCACAGCGCTTGATCGAAGATGGCGCCGAGGTGTTAGTTACAGGGTGCCAGCTGAGCGGTAAAGGTCCTTCAGGCAGCGAATACTTTGGGGTCGATTTTGCCGATCAGCAGGCAGTTGATCTTTTTGCCGAATCTATGAAGAAGCGGCAGATTGATATTCTTATCAATAATGCTGGTGTGAATAAGATCGGACGTTTTGCCGAGATTGATCAGGCGGATTTCCGGAATATCCAGCAGATAAATCTGCATGCGCCCTTCTGCTTGTCGCAGGCCGTTGTCGAAGGGATGAAGGCTCGATCATGGGGAAGGATTGTTAATATCGGCTCTATTTGGAGTAAAATAAGCAAAGAATTCAGGGTGTCCTATTCGGCCAGTAAGTTTGCGCTGGACGGGATGACTGCGGCGATGTCTGCCGAACTGGCTCGATACGGTGTGCTGGTGAATTGCGTATCCCCCGGATTTATCGATACGGATATGACACGGCAGGTTCTGGGGGAGGATGGTATGAAGGAACTGGCGGAGATGGTTCCTGCCAGGAGATTCGGCTCGCCTGATGAAATTGCCAGATTCGTTGCGTGGCTTGCCGGTCCGGAGAATACCTATATAAGCGGTCAGAATATTGCCATTGATGGAGGATTTACCCGTGTCTGATGCGAATATGACGATTCAGTCACATGCCGGCCCGTATCAGGTTTTCTTCGATGATGCGGCGCTGGATGTGCTCGAGGCAAACGTAGCTGAGGGTGTTCATTTCATTATCGATGCTAAGGTTGCTGATTTATATCGTGACAAAATGCAGCGCATTCTTGCCCATGATTCGGTATTACTGATTGATGCGCTGGAAGAGAATAAGGCGCTTGATGCTTTTCCCGCTTATGTGAAGCATTTGGTGGCGTGCAAGATTCGCAAGGATCACAGGCTTTGTGCCATAGGAGGCGGAATCACTCAGGATATCACCTGCTTTCTTGCCGCAACCATGCTGCGTGGGGTTGACTGGATCTTTTACCCCACCACGCTTCTTGCACAGGCAGATTCCTGCATCGGTTCGAAAAGTTCGATCAATGCCGGTGATGCCAAGAATATTCTCGGTACCTTTACTCCACCGCGCGAAGTCCACATAGATACACGCTTTCTTACCACACTTAATGAGGTTGATGTGCGCTCTGGTGTTGGGGAAATGCTTAAAGTGCATGTGATCGACGGACCTGATTCTTTTAATAAAATTTCAGATGAATACGACGCGATGTTTAAAGATGGCGAGACGATGCGTAAATTTATCCATCGTTCGTTGCAGGTTAAACAGGCATACATTGAGCGGGACGAATTTGATGTAGGGCCACGGAGGGTTTTTAATTATGGTCACAGTTTTGGTCATGCTATTGAATCCGCCACCCATTTTGCCATTCCGCATGGTGTTGCGGTGAGTATTGGCTCCGATATGGCTAACTTCGTTGCCTGGAAACTTGGTTCGGGAAGTCAGGAGAATTTCGAGCGCATGCACCCTGCATTTAAAAAGAATTACAAGGGATTTTATGGTTTTCCTGTTCCTCTTGAGCAGTTCTACTCAGCGATTGGAAAAGATAAGAAAAATACCGGTAAGAACTCGCTTACACTGATAATGCCAGACCATCAGGGTGCTGTTTCTATCGGGCGTTATGAAAACGATGATCAATTCCGTACGGCCTGCGAGGAGTTTTTTTCCGGGTGCTATGCCGATGAGTAATCCGTGCAAGGTGGCTGTGGCCTCGCGTTCGTTCTCAAAAAACCCGGTGCTTCGCGAAGAATTGCTCAAACGTTATCCGAATACACGTTTCAATGATGAAGGGAAATCATTGGTTGGGGATGAGCTGGTCGCATTTCTGCAGGGTGCGGAAAAGGCGATTACTGCACTTGAAAAAATGGATGAATATGTCATCTCCCGACTTCCTGATCTAAAAGCGCTGGGTAAGTACGGCGTCGGAACGGATATGATTGATATGAGTGCCCTGCGTAAGCATGGGGTGCGTTTCGGCTGGACTGGTGGTGTGAATCGGCGTTCTGTTTCTGAGCTGACGCTGGCCTTTATGATATCCATGTTGCGTGGCATTCCCTATGCAAGAGATGAGGTGCGTGCGGGGCGTTGGCGGCAGATTGTCGGGCGCGAACTCAGCGGAAGAGCTGTGGGCATTATCGGCTGTGGACATGTGGGGAAGGATGTTGCTCAGTTAGTTAAAGCGTTTGGTTGTTCAGTAATGGCTCATGATCTTCTGGATTTCCCTGAGTTTTATCGAACACACGACATTGAATCTGTCGACCTTGACACTTTGTTGCGACAGGCGGATGTGGTGACC
>CAZQTO010000091.1:0-9199 GCA_964596375.1 uncultured Zetaproteobacteria bacterium
CTGCCGTTTTGCCGCACGCTGTCCGCTGGCTGATGCGGCATGCAAGGCAGCCGTAGCGGAAGACGCCTGGAGTAAAGGAAAGCATCTGGCGCGCTGCGTGCACGGGGATGCGGCTCCCAAGGCTGTGGAGGCGATGCAATGAGCCTGCTGAAGGTTGAAGCACTGAGTAAATCATTCGTCTCCGGCGGTATGTGGAGCGGGGTGCGCAGGGTGACGCATGCGGTGAACAACGTGAGCTTCGAAGTGGCAAGCGGTGAAACCCTGGCCATTGTCGGCGAATCAGGCAGCGGCAAATCAACCGCGGCACGGCTGGTGATGCGCCTGCTTGATGCAGATAAAGGCCGCATTACGCTGCTCGGCGAGGATGTGTCGGGGCTTAAGGGCAAGGCGCTGCGCAAAAAGCGCCGGCATATGCAGATGGTGTTTCAGGACCCGTTCGCCAGCCTCAATCCGCGCATGAAGATTGTCGATTCGGTCGGCGAGGGGCTGCGCGTGCATGCCCCGGAACTCAATGGCAGCCAGCGGCGCCAGAAGGTGACCGATATCCTTGCCCAGTGCGGCATGGATGAGAGCGTGCTGGAACGTTATCCGCATCAGTTCTCCGGCGGCCAGCGGCAGCGCATCGGTATTGCCCGCGCTTTGGCTGTTTCCCCCGAACTGCTGGTGCTCGATGAGCCGGTATCCGCACTTGATGTGTCGGTACAGGCGCAGATTCTCAATCTGCTGAGCGATTTGCAGAAGGAACATCAGCTGGCCTATCTGTTTATCTCCCACGACCTGTCGGTGGTTCGGCATGTGGCCGACCGCGTGGCGGTGATGTTCGCCGGCTTCATTGTCGAACAGGGGGATGTGCAGGAGGTATATAAGCATCCGCAACATCCCTACACCCGCGAACTGCTCGATGCGCGCCCTGTGGGACATCCGTCCCTGCGTCATGCCGAGGGCGAGGAAATCGTGCGCAGCGATGAGGGTGTTGCCGAGTCGGGCTGTGCCTTCCGTCTGCGTTGCCCGTTTGCCCAGGCCGACTGTGCACAGTTCGACGCCCGTCTATCCGACGGTGAGCATAAGGTCGCCTGCCTGCATCCGCTCTGATTCACCTGTTTGTGCTCTATATAGTTAAATCTGATATGATGGTTGGAGATGAACACGCCTGATATCACCCGGACCGACTGGCATGCACAGGAGGTCGAAGCGGTTTTCCAGTTTATGGAGAGCCGTGTGGAAGGACTGAGTCCGGAAGAAGCTTTGGCCAGACTCGAACAGTTTGGTCCGAATCGGCTTCAGGTGGCCAAACAGCGTAGTTCGCTGATTCGTTTTCTGGCCCAGTTCAATAATACCCTGATCTATGTCTTGCTGATTGCCGCGGCGATGACGGCATTCCTTGAACATTGGGTGGATAGTGGCGTGATCGTCGCCGTCGTGTTGCTCAATGCCCTTATCGGTTTTATTCAGGAGGGTAAGGCTGAAAAAGCGCTTGATGCGATTCGCAACATGCTCTCCCAGCATGCCTCCGTGCTGCGCGGCGGTGTCGTCAAGAGCATAAAGGCCGAAGATCTGGTTCCGGGTGATATCGTGCATTTACACTCCGGAGACAAGGTTCCGGCCGATCTTCGATTGTTTGCCATCAAAAATCTCCAGATTGATGAATCGATTCTGACAGGTGAGTCGGTTCCGGTTGAAAAGTCGAAAGAGGCTGTCGATGAGTCGGTTTCGCTGGGTGATCGTTTTGGCATGGCCTTCTCGGGAACCCTGACGACCTACGGTCAGGCAAGCGGTATTGTTGTAGCAACAGGGAGCAAAACAGAAATAGGACGCATCAGTTCTTTGCTTGAGCAGGTAGAGGTTCTGGACACCCCTTTGACGCGACAGATATCCCGCTTCGGGCAGTGGTTGACCGCTGCGATTGCCCTGATTGCAGCGATGACGTTTGGTTTCGGTGTGCTGTTTCGTGACTATACCTCAACAGACATGTTCATGGCCGCCGTAGGGCTTGCCGTAGCAGCGATTCCCGAGGGCCTGCCTGCAATCATGACCATCACCCTCGCCATCGGTGTGCAGCGCATGGCAAAACGAAACGCTATTATCCGCCGTTTGCTGGCAGTTGAAACCCTCGGCTCGGTGATGGTGATCTGTTCAGACAAAACCGGAACGTTGACCAAGAATGAAATGACCGTTCAGTCGATCGTGACCTCCGAGCACCAATTCCAGGTTAGTGGTGCGGGATACGATCCGCACGGCTCTATCTCTTCGAACGGGACAGACGTTGCCCTGGAAGAGCATCCGGTTTTGCATGAAATGATTCGAGCTGCCGCCTTATGCAATGACGCAAAGCTTTCGGAAGTGGATAAGCAATGGACGATTCACGGCAACCCGACCGAAGGTGCGCTGGTGACATTGGCCTGCAAGGCCGGCTTGGATTCGGAGTATCTGAATCGGCAATGGCCACGTGTCGATGTGATTCCCTTTGAGTCCGAACACCGCTTTATGGCCTCGCTGCATCATGACCATGCCGGCCACGGATTCATCTACATCAAGGGCGCTCCCGAACGGATTCTCAGCCTATGCAACCATCAGCGTCAGCGGGGTGAGGATGTGCCGCTTGATCGGCAATACTGGGAAAAAGCCACAGAAAAGCTGGCCGGCAAGGGGCAGCGGGTGTTGGCGATTGCATTTAAGACTCCCGATGCAAATCGACGCGAGTTGCGCCACACCGATCTGGAACTTGGTCTGAGCCTGCTGGGTTTTGTGGGCATGATTGATCCGCCGAGAGATGAAGCTATTGCAGCCATATCCCGCTGCACAACGGCCGGCATCACGGTGAAAATGATTACCGGAGATCATGCGATTACCGCAGCGGCCATTGGCAGGCAGATGAAACTTGGCGACGGTGTGTCTGTTATCAACGGGCATGAGCTTGAGGAGCTGACGGATGAAGCCCTGCGCGAGGTGGTCAAGCGCGTGGATATCTTCGCCCGGTCAAGCCCCGAGCATAAGTTGAGACTGGTGAAGGCATTACAGGCCAATGGAAGCGTGGTGGCGATGACGGGCGATGGCGTGAATGATGCGCCGGCCCTGAAACGGGCCGATGTCGGTGTGGCCATGGGGCGGAACGGGACGGAGGTGGCCAAGGAAGCGGCGGAAATGGTGCTGGCGGATGATAATTTCGCTTCGATCACCCATGCTGTTGAAGAAGGGCGCACGGTTTACGACAATATAAAGAAATCGATTCTGTTTATTTTGCCGACGAATGGTGGCGAGGCGCTGACCATTATTGCCGCCATAGCGCTCGGCAAGATGCTTCCTATTACCCCTGTCCAGATTCTTTGGGTGAACATGATTACGGCCGTGACGCTGGCACTGGCACTGGCCTTCGAACCACCCGAAGCCAATGTGATGCAGCGCCCGCCGCGAAGTCCGGCAGAGCCGTTGCTCTCTGCTTTCTTTGTCTGGCGCATCGCTTTTGTATCCCTGATCTTGGTGAGCGGCACCTTCGGGCTCTTTTTCTGGGAACGAATGCAGGGGGTGTCGATTGAGGAGGCACGTACCATTGCCGTGAATACACTGGTCATGTTTGAAATATTCTATGTGTTTAATTCCAGATATATCGATCAGCCGGTACTCAATCGCGAGGGGCTGCTCGGCAACCGCTATGTGCTGTGGGCGATTGGCGTGCTTATCTTTTTCCAGTTGCTTTTCACTTATTTTCCCCCAGCCCAAATGTTGTTCGGTAGTGCCGATATCAGCATGCTGCAGTGGCTTAAAATCCTTGCTGTTTCGTCAACGGTTCTCTTTCTTGTCGAGATCGAAAAGGCGCTTGTGCGGCGGGTGAGCAGCGCTCGAGGACTGTAAGACAGCTGGAGTAGCTCCCCCGCAACAAAAGCCTAGCCGATAGGCATGCAGCAGGGTGTCCGGAGGCACTGGTCATCCTGCTGGTTATGGAGACGCATAAGTGGTTCCGCAGGGCGTTGACCGAAGGCGGAAAAAAACCCCTCTCTTTAAGACGGTGAACATGGACGGACCTCACTGAATATGCTATACAAATAACAGGGTTATTTGGTTATTCAGTGAGGCTTCCCATGGAATATGTGCGATGGTTCGATGAAATTACCTATGATGATGTGCCGCTTGTCGGCGGCAAGAATGCATCGCTGGGAGAAATGTACCGGGAACTGAAACCGCAAGGGGTCGAGGTTCCGAACGGTTTTGCCATTACCGCCGATGCCTATCGCCTGATGTTGGATGAATCAGACGCATGGAACCCGCTGCACAAGGCGCTGGACGGACTTGATGCCGCCAATGTTGAGGATCTGGCCAGACGCGGAGCGATGGCGCGTGATATTATCTACGGAGCCGGTATCCCGGCGGTCGTGCAGCAGGAAATCATTGCAGCCTATCAACAGTTGCAGGTCGAATACGGCGAGGGCTTGAGTTTGGCGGTACGTTCTTCCGCGACTGCCGAAGATCTTCCGACCGCCAGCTTTGCCGGTCAGCAGGACACCTATCTGAATGTGGTGGGTGAGCAGCAGTTGCTCGATGCCTGCCGCCGCTGTTTCGCCAGCCTGTTTACGGATCGGGCCATTCACTATCGCACCGATCAGGGCTTCGAGCATTTCAAGGTTTATCTTTCCATTGGCGTGATGAAGATGGTGCGCTCGGATATCGCCAGCAGCGGCGTGATGTTTACGCTTGATACTGAAACCGGCTTTCGCGATGTCGTGTTTATCACCGGCGCTTACGGCCTGGGCGAGAATGTTGTGCAGGGCACTGTGGACCCCGATGAATTCTATGTGCACAAACCGACCTTCAGCCAGGGACACCGCGCCGTGCTCAGCCGCAAGATGGGAACCAAAAAAATCAAGATGGTGTATGCCACCGGGCATACGCGCGTGCAGACCCGCAATATCCCCACGGCAGTGGAGGAGCGCGAGCGATTCTGCCTCAGTGATAAAGATGTGCTGACGTTGGCCGAGTACGCGATCAGGATTGAGGAGCACTACAGTGCTCGCTCCGGGCATGCGGTGCCCATGGATATCGAGTGGGCGAAAGATGGTGTGGATGGGCGCTTGTACATCGTTCAGGCGCGCCCTGAGACTGTTGAATCGCAGAGCAATGCCACCATGCTCGAGCGCTTTGTCATCAAGGCAAAAGGGCAGGTGCTGGTGCAGGGGAGGGCTGTTGGCACAAAAGCGGCCACAGGCCATGTGCGGATTATCAAGGATACATCTGAACTGAAATCATTCAGGAAAGGCGAGGTTCTGGTTTCCGATTCGACCTCCCCTGACTGGGAACCTGTGATGAAACTTGCTGCTGCGATTGTCACCAACCGGGGCGGCCGCACCTGCCATGCTGCAATTGTTGCGCGAGAGCTTGGTATTCCCGCCGTGGTGGGGTGTGCGACAGCAACCCAAACGTTGGAAACAGGTGCTCTCGTGACAATTTCCTGTTGTGAGGGTGATGTCGGCAATATCTATGCCGGGGAGGTTCCTTTCGAGGTTATCCGCACGGATGTTTCTAATCTGCAGCGACCGCATACCTCCATCATGCTCAATCTGGGCAATCCAGAGCTTGCTTTTGTCACCTGCATGCTGCCCAACGATGGCGTGGGTTTGGCCAGGATGGAATTCATCATCAATGAACACATCAAGGTTCATCCCATGGCCTTGCTGCATCCGGAGCGTGTTGAGGATGAAAAGGAGCGGGCTGAAATCGCGCGCATGACTTGTGCCTACACATCGCCCGCAGATTATTTTATTGAGCGGTTGTGCGAGGGCGTTGGCATGATTGCAGCGGCTTTCTGGCCCAAGCCGGTGATTGTGCGCATGTCGGATTTCAAATCGAATGAATACGCAAGCCTGCTCGGCGGGCGCTGGTTTGAGCCGCAAGAGGAGAACCCGATGATTGGATTCAGAGGGGCCTCCCGATATATCGATCCAGCCTATACTGAAGGCTTCGCCCTTGAGTGCAGGGCGATGAAAAGGGTTCGCGATGATATGGGGCTGATCAATGTGCGTCTGATGATTCCGTTTTGTCGCCGTGTCGAGGAGGGCGAGAAAGTCATTGAGGCCATGGCAGGCTATGGCCTGCGTCGGGGTGAAAACGGCCTTGAGGTGTATGTGATGTGTGAGATACCGAACAATGTCATACAGATCGATGCCTTCTCCAAGATTTTCGACGGTTTCTCGATCGGCTCCAACGACTTGACCCAGCTCACACTCGGGGTGGACAGGGATTCGGATCTGGTCGCCTTCGATTTCGACGAGCGCGATGCGGGAGTGCTGAGCATGATCAGGATGGCCGTGGAGGGAGCGAGAAGAAACGGGCGGCATTGCGGCATCTGCGGGCAGGCCCCGTCGGATTATCCTGAGATGGCCGAATTCCTGGTCCGGCTGGGCATTGATTCGATCAGCCTGATCCCGGATACGGTCATCGAGGTCACCCGGCATGTATTGCAGATCGAAAAGGATATGGCAGCAGGCAAGGCGGAATAAGCGACAGCCCAGGCAACGTCTTCCCCATGCAAGGGCTTTCGAGCCCTTTTCTGCCGTGCGACATATTGTCGCAGCAACATTCAGCGGCCGAACCCGCTAGTATGCCGTCTCGGCAGGCCTATCAAGGGTAGCTGTTTGTCGAATTCGCTTGAAAGGAGTCAGCCATGCCGTCTTTGCAGTCAGCGCCAGCGACGTTGACGGATGCGCCGACCCTGTCGCGCAACCTGCAACGCCTGTTGCAGATGCGCAGCATCCTGATTCTCTGCCAGTTTGCGCTGCTCGCCCTGTCGCGCTTTGTCTCCGAGATTCATCTGGAAGTATGGCCGCTGCTTGCCGTGATCCTGGTCTACATGGCGGTGAATCTGCTTTGCATCCGCCTGTGCGGGCACAAAAAAGACATCTCCGAAATGGCCTACTTTGCCCAACTCATGCTGGATGTCGCTTTCCTGACTGTGCTGATGTATTTCTCCGGCGGCTATACCAATCCGTTTATTTCGCTTTATCTCCTCCCGATGATGATTGCCGGCTCAACGTTGCCGAGGTTCTACGCCTGGCTGACGGGTAGCGTTGTGCTGTTGTGTTATTCGTTTCTGGTGTTTTTCTACCAGCCGATTTTCCTCATGCAGATGGGCCACGCGGGCAACGGCTTCCACCTGCATCTGGTTGGCATGTGGCTGACCTTCGCGCTCAGCGTTGGGCTGATCGTGTTTTTCGTTATGCGTATGTCCGATGTTCTGCGTGAGCGCGAACGAAGATTGGCCGACATGCGCGAAAAAGCAGCGCGCGACGAGCACATCATTGCCCTCGGCACACAGGCAGCCGGTGCGGCGCACGAGGTAGGTACGCCGCTGGCAACCATGGCCGTTCTGGTTCACGAACTGCAACATGAATGGAAGGACCATAAGCCGCTGGTACTCAAGCTCGGCATCATCCGCTCGCAGATTGATCGCTGTAAGGAAACCATGGCCAAAATGAGCGCAAGCGCCGGACAGTTCAAGGCGGAATCCGGGCGAAGCATCGATCTTGAGCGCTACTGCGAAGGTCTTTTTTCGGACTGGCGCTCCCTGCATCCCGGGGCGAATCTGCAGGTGGAGATTCAGGGCTGCGATCCGGCACCTGTCATCGTGGTCGACGAAACCCTCACCCAAGCCATTTTCAATGTGCTGAACAATGCGCTTGAGGTATCGCCGCAACAGGTGGAAGCCAGCGTGGTGTGGAGCCCCGACATGTTCGAGCTGGAGGTGCGCGATCATGGTCCGGGATTGAACGAGGCGGCCCTGCAATCGGCGGGTGAACCCTTCTTCACCACCAAGGAGAACAGGCATGGGCTGGTCCTGGTCCTCACCCAGGCGGTGATGCACCGGCTGGGCGGTGAAGCCGTCTTCGCCAACCACCCGCAGGGCGGGGCCTGTGTGAAGCTTGTGCTGCCGCTGATGAAACTCACGGTGAAGCCATGAGCGAGAACGACAGGGATTGTCCCAGCCTGCTGCTGGTCGATGACGACGAATTGTTCTGCTCGGTTCTGGCTGCGGCGATGGTCAACCGGGGTTTTTCCGTGATGGTGGCACATGATGTGGATGAAGCACTGGAAAAGATCGACGACAATGCACCCGAGTATGCCGTCGTTGATCTGAACATGCCCGGGGCATCCGGGCTTGCGCTGGTGGAGAGGCTGCATGCGCTGGATGAGTATACACGTATTGTTGTGCTTACCGGCTATGCCAGCATCGCCACGGCGGTGGAGGCCATCAAGCTGGGTGCCACGCATTACCTGACCAAGCCGACGGATGCCGACGAGATTGTCCTCGCCCTGGAACGCACGCAGGGGGATGTGGGGGCGGAGATTGCGCCACAGCCCATGTCGGTCAATCGTCTGGAGTGGGAGCATATCCAGAAGGTGCTGGCAGAATGCGAGGGCAACATCTCGGAGACGGCCAGAAGGTTGGGTATGCACCGGCGCACCTTACAAAGGAAACTATCCAAGCGACCCGTGAAAACCTGAAATAACCTGCCTCCGAAACAGGTGCGACAACGTGTCGCATTTACGGATAACCCCCCACCCATAACAGTTCAGCCCTCAAAACCACATACAAAGAGGGTGTTATGCAACGACGGAACGGGAATCTCGCCAGCCTGCTGGCCATGGGGCTTTTTATGGCAACGCTACAGACGGGCTATGCCGCTGATGTGTTGCCGGCGGATAGCGCGCAGAACAGCACGCTGGACGAAGTGGTGGTGACCGCGCCGCGCAGTCAGGAACCGCTGACCGTGGTCACCGATCCCAAGGCCCCGCGCCAGCCGATCCCGGCGCACGACGGTGCCGACTACCTGAAGAACATCCCCGGTTTCTCAACCATCAGAAAGGGTGGAACCGACGGCGATCCGGTATTGCGCGGCATGGCCGGCTCGCGCCTGAATATCCTGCTGGATGGCGAGATGTTGCTCGGCGGCTGCGGCCAGCGCATGGACCCGCCCACAGCCTATGTGTTCCCGGCTGCCTATGATCGCATCACCGTCCTCAAGGGCCCGCAAAGTGTTGCCTACGGGCCAGGAAACTCCGCAGGTGTCGTGCTCTTCGAGCGCGATGTAAAACGTTTTACGGAGCCGTCCGCCAAGCTTAATGCCGCAGCGACCCTAGGCAGCTTCGGGCGCAACGCTGAGCGTGTGGATGTCCGCGCCGGCACACCCGATGCCTACGCACAGGCCAGTGC
>CAZQTO010000092.1:0-8838 GCA_964596375.1 uncultured Zetaproteobacteria bacterium
GAACGATTCCATGCCGTGATGAAGGATCCGCATACCGGCTCCTTCGGCGTGGTGGCCATGGTGGCCATTCTTGTCTGCAAGCTGGTTAGCGTGGCGTGGATTGTCCAATCAGCGGAAATCAATCTGTGGGTTCTTCTGTTGATCCCGGCCTGGGCGCGATTTGGCGCGATTTTCTGGTCGTTGTCGCTTGATGCGATTGCCCCGGGCAGTGGCGAGCGCTTTAAATGGGATATTCCGCAGCGTGCCTTGTGGACTTGGGGCTTATTGCTCTTTCTGCTGACATGGTTTGTCGTTTCATTCCTGTTTGCTGTTGTGGCCCTTGCCGCACTGCTGTTGTGGCGGGCATACCTGAAATGGAGGCTCGGCGGCATGACAGGCGACTGTTTGGGTGCCGGTATCGAATATTGCGAGTGCTTCATGCTGCTTGCCATTGGGCTGATCTAAATGCGTTGGTTCGCTCTTTTGTGTGCAGTAGGCATCTGCCTTCTGCTCGGCTTGGCTGTTGGTGAACACTGGATCAATCCGTTTGCTCCGGGCGATGCCTTGGAACAAACCATTCTTTGGGAATTACGCTTTCCCCGCCTGCTCACCGCCTTTGCCGTTGGAGGGCTGCTGGCGCTGGCTGGCGCATGGTTTCAGGTCTTGCTGGGCAATCCGCTGGCTGAGCCCTATGTGCTGGGTGTGGCGGGCTCAGCTTCGGCAGGAGCCGTCAGCGGACTGATGTTCATGCCCGAATCGGCATGGCTGATGTCGGTCGGAGCCTTTGCCGGCGCATGGATCGGCATCGTGGCCGTGATGTTCTTTGCGCATCTGGGGCCCAATCGCATGCTGCTGGCCGGTGTGGTGCTGGCCGCCTTCTGGTCCGCCGTGCTTGCGCTGTTGCTTGCATTGCTTCCAGAGCAGGGTCTGTTTCGTGCCTTTTCATGGATGATGGGCGATTTATCCCACTCCGATCTTCCGATTTCTGTTTTACTGCTGGCCTGGGTTGTCGCTCTGGTCTGCGGCCTGATTCTCTCCCGCTCGCTGGATAAGTTGCTGCTCGGAGAACGCCATGCCGAGGCCTTGGGCGTTGATGTGAAACGCCTTCGCAAGCGCCTTTTGCTGCTCGCTTCGGCTGTCACGGCGCTGGCTGTCACCGCCGCAGGGACCATCGGTTTTGTCGGCCTGGTGATCCCCCATTTGATGCGCCTTTTGTTTGGTTCCCTGCATAAGGCTGTGCTGCCTGCCTCGGCCATCGGTGGCGGCCTGTTGCTGGTGCTGGCTGATTCGGCTGCACGCACGGTGATTGCGCCAGCCGAACTGCCGGTCGGCATTCTTACCGCCATTATCGGTGTGCCGGTATTCCTGTTTCTTCTGATAAGGCGTAATTGATGTCTGTGCTGCTGGAGCTATCCGATCTTTCCATCACGCGCGGCGGGCGCATCCTGCTCTCGGGCCTCGGCTGCACAATCAAGGCCGGGGAAGTGGTGGTGGTGCTCGGCCCGAACGGGGCCGGGAAGTCGAGCCTATTACTGGCGCTGACGGGGTTGATTCCGGCCAGCGGAGGTATTGAGTTACAGGGCAGGCCGCTGGCCGCTTACGGCCGTGATGAGCTTTCGCAAAGCATCGCATGGCAGGGTGAATTACCGCCCACTGAGTTCGGTCTCACAGTCCGGCAGCGCCTTGAGCTTGCTGCGGGCGAAGCAGGTAGCGAGATTGAGACGTCAGCAGCGGCAATGGATGTTGCGCCCCTGTTGCAGCGGCCATTGGGCGAGCTTTCCAGTGGCGAACGCCAACGCACGGAGCTTGCGGCACTGATGCTGCGCGATGCACCCATCTGGCTGCTTGATGAGCCCACGGCACATCTTGATCTGAAGCATCAGATCCACTGCATGCATATGATAAAAGAACAACGTGCCAAAGGTCGTGCGATTGTTACCGTATTGCACGACCTGCAGCAGGCGATGGCCATTGCCGATCATCTTATTCTGATTGATGGCAAGAGTGGAGCCGAATATGGTGAGGCGAAGCAGCTTTTTACAGGCAACCGACTGAGTCATCTGTTCGATGCTCCGGTGATCAGGCAGGGCTCGGTTTTCGTGCCCAACTATGGAGAAAAGCGATGAAAGCGCGCGACAAACGAAAGGGATTGATTGTGGTCAACACAGGCGACGGCAAGGGCAAGTCGTCGTCCGCCTTCGGTATGGTGTTCCGTGCTGCCGCCTGGGGCATGAAGGTGTGTGTGATCCAGTTCATCAAGGGCAAATGGAAGACCGGCGAGCAGAAGGCGGCTGAGCGTTTCGACAATATCGAATGGCACGCCTTGGGCGATGGCTTTACCTGGGACACCAAAAACCCGGAACAGGACATCGCTACCAGCCGCGAGATATGGGATTTGTGCAAGGAAAAGTTGCGCAGCCATGAGTTCGATATGCTGGTGTTCGACGAAATCAATTATGTGACCGGTTACGGCTGGATCTCTGGTGAGGAGATCGCCGGGTTTCTGCGCGAAGAAAGACCGGAATGGATGCATATCCTTATGACCGGGCGCAATGCTGCCCCCGACGTCATCGATGTGGCCGATACCGTTACCGAGATGCGCATGATCAAGCATGCCTTCGAGCAGGGCATCAAGGCCACGCAGGGTATTGAGTTTTAGCTAGCCACAGCCTGTCTGGTCAGCGCGATATTTCCTTCCCCCTTTACCAAAGGGGGATTGAGGGGGATTTGAATTGAAGCAGTATGGCTCCCATCTGAAACCGCATGCCCGTAGATTGCGCAGCCAAATGACCGATGCGGAACAATTGCTGTGGTCGAGATTGCGCCGAAAACAATTGCATGGTTTGCAGTTCTACAGAAAGAAACCGCTTGGCCGCTATATTGTCGACTTCTACTGTGCGAGAGCTGGTCTGGTGATCGAGGTGGACGGTTCCCAGCACTATGCAGATAGCGGTCCTGCACGGGACCGAATACGAGATGAGGATTTGAGCGCAATGCAGCTGAGGGTACTAAGATTCGACAATGGTGAGGTGATGCGAAATACGGATGGTGTGATGGCCGTGATTGAAAAGGCGGTACTTGAATCGAAATCCCCCCACGCCCCCCTTTTGCAAAGGGGGGAGAAGTGAATATCCTGCTATCGCACGGTTCCCCCAACGATGTGCACCGGCATGCGGTTGAGGCCTTGTGCGGCAAGGTGGCGCAGGTACTTGGCGGTGAGGTGGGAGCTGCCTTTCTGGGTGATGTCCTACCACAGGGGGCGAAGGTTCTTCCTCTGTTTCTGACCCACGGCCGGCATTTGGAGAAGGATGTGCCGGCGATGGCGGAGATGGCCGATGTGAAGCTTATTGCCGGGCCGGCTGCATACCCGGCCGATATGGCGGAGATGGCGCTGACGTTGGCTGTCGGGAAGCGGCAAAAGCAGCGGGCGGTGATGTTTGCATTGTACCGACTGAGTGTGGCCGGGGCGCTGATGGCAGAGTTGTACGAGCGCAGCAAGAAGTTCCCATTGCCTGCTATTGCGGCCCTGCACGGCCAGTGCGATGTGGTTTCGGTGCTGCGACTGTGGAAGTCAGAGGGAATCAGGGACGTGCTGATTCAGCCGGTGCTGCTGTTTCCGGGCCACAGCATGGATGCATTGGGTCAGGTCGCACGTGAGTCGGGGCTGGATGTCGCCATCGGGCCGGTATTAAGTGAACATCCGCGCTTCGCCGAATGGCTGGCCGGCAGATTTCAGGAGAAGGTATGACTGAGGGGAAGATTACGAAACTATCCGACCCGCTCCTTGCCGGTGAGGTGGCGCTGGTCGGTGCAGGTCCGGGGGCTGCCGACCTGCTGACGCTGGCTGCGGCGAAACTGATTGTGAATTGTGACGTTATTGTGTTCGACGCGCTGGTGTCCGACGAGGTGCTTAATCTGGCTGCCGTCGGCACCGATCTGATTCCGGCCGGCAAGCGCGGTGGCCGCCCTTCGTCCAGTCAGGATGACATTAGTGAGACATTGATCGGGCTGGCACGCGAGGGGAAACGCGTTGTGCGACTCAAGGGTGGCGATCCGTTCGTGTTCGGTCGCGGTGGCGAGGAGATTCGCGCGCTGGCGGCTGCGGGTATCCGCTTTCGCGTCATCCCAGGGATTACTGCAGGCGTGGCGGCGCCCGCCATGGCAGGTATTCCTGTTACGGATAGGGCCGTGAATTCAAGTATCGCATTTCTCACGGGGCATGAAGCGGGAGAGGCGAGTCGCGTGGACTGGCCGGCACTGGTGCAGGCATTTCCCGTGCTGGTCTTCTACATGGGAGCGAAGAATCTGCCGCAGATTGCCCATCGCCTGATGGATGCCGGCTTGAGCGGAGAGACGGCTGTGGCCGTGATGGCTTCGGCTACCCTGCCTGAAGAGGCGACCAGTATTGGTGATCTTTCGAGTGCAGCCAGTGGCGAACTGAAGGCGGCATCACCGGCGATTGTCATTGTCGGCGATGTCGTGGCCGGACGTATTGCATGGCGCGGGGAATAGCGATTTACCATTTTGATACGCCCGAAGGTGGCTTTTCCTATGTGATCGAGCGTAGGCCCAAGCGGCGAACGGTCGGTATTCAAGTGTGCCCGGACGGGATGGTGCTGGTGGCGGCACATCCACTGGTGCCGCATCTCTATGTGAAGCGCCTGTTGCGCGATAAGGCTGCATGGGTGCAACGCAAGCTTGCCGATGCTGCTGTTTATAATCAGGAGCGAAACTCACGCGGCTATGCCGAAGGCGATTGCATTACCTATCTCGGCAGGGAATACAGGCTGCGTTTTGCCGGGCGCTCCCGGCTGGATAAAGAGACTGGTGAGCTGCATCTTGGCATGCGCGGGGAGCCCCACAGAGAGGCCGTGATTGCTTCCCTGACCCGATGGTACAAGCGGCAGGCAAAAGTAGTGCTGTGCGAGCGCACACGCCTGCTGACCGAAAGAATCGGCAAGCAGCCAACCCTTATTGGCATTAAGTCGTATCGCAGCCGGTGGGGGAGCTGTCATCGTGATGGGCGTATCTACTTCAACTGGCGGCTGGTCATGGCGCCCATGGATGTTATCGATTATGTCGTGGCACATGAGCTTTGCCATCTGGTGCACCACAACCATTCACCCGCCTTCTGGGAGCAGGTGGCCAAGCTGTTTCCGGATTTTACAGAACAGCGCCGCTGGCTTCGCCGGCAGGGACGTCTTCTGGATCTTTAGCCACACCCGATTTTTCTCACTATCTTTCATTTAATATAAAGATGCATAATCAAACAGTTGCATAGTGCAATCAATATGGATAGTGTGCGGGCTATAGGAGATTGCGATGAATCATTTAATTGCGGATTTTCAGCTGGAGCAGGCCATTGGTCTGAATGTAAACCGAACGGCATTCCTCATGACCGAGGAGATTGCCAAGCGTTTTTCCCGTCATGGATACCCGTTGTCGGCACAGGATTTCGGCATTCTTTTTCGCCTGTTTAAGCAGGGGCCGAGGACGCAGGTTGAGATTGCGGCTTTGATGATGCGTGATAAAACCACCATCACCCGTCGCATTGATGGGCTGGTAAAAAAGCAGCTTGTCGAGCGCACCGTTGATCCGGACGACAGGCGTTACTTCCGGATAGCGCTGACCGAACAGGGGCATCAGGCGCTGGAGGTGATGATTCCTCTGGTGCGTGATTTCCAGCAGGAAGTGCTCAGTGAGATTCCTGATGAAGAGAAAGCCATCACGATCAGAACCCTGCAGCACATCTCAGAAAAATTAATCAAACTAAAATAAGGAGAACACAATGAAAAACACAAAACCGCACTGGATTGCCATCGGCCTGTTGTCAGCCCTGCTCGTTGCAGGTGCACTCAAGGTTATTGTACTGGGCAATACTGAGAAGGCTGATGACGGCCGCACCGCTGTACTTCTGGAACCTGCCGAAAGACTGGCTGTGCTCGGGGAGATGCGCCTGTTGCTGGAAACCAGCCAGACCATCGTCGAAGCGCTGGCTCTGGACGATCTGGCAGCTGTGGAAGCAGCTGCGATTCCGCTTGGCAGTGCTGCCATAGCCACGGTGGATTTCAGCCTGCGCGCCAAGCTGCCGCTTGAGTTCAAGGAGCTTGGCTTCGGCACGCACTATGCCTTTGACGATATCGCCAAGATGGCCAAGGAGAAGCAACCCGCCAAGCAAATCCAGTTGAAACTGGCCGATACCATGAACAACTGCATTGCCTGCCACGCATTGTATCAGTTGCCCGAAAAGAAGATTTAAGGAGATATGCTCATGAACAAAGAAACGTATCATGCGGATCATCCAGCTGCGACATATTGGCACATGTCAGGAAAATAATTTGTAAACTACAATGCACCATACGTGTTACCCGATATATTGGAGGAAACAATGAAACAGAAAATTTTTCTGACCATGATGGCAGCCATGCTTGTGGGTATTTCGTTTGGCTCAATCCCAGCGTACTCGGCTGATAAGGAGAAGGTGTACGGCCGTGAACTGATGACCGAACAGGAACGCATCGAGGAGCGCCAAAAGATGCGCAACATGAATGATGCAGAGCGCGAACAGTATCGCATTGAAAAGCATGAGCAGATGAAAGAGCGCGCCAAAGAGCAGGGTAAAGAAATCCCTGATGCGGTGGGCGAACGCGGTAAAGGTTTGAGGCAAGGACAAGGGATGGGTCAGGGTCGGGGTATGGGCCAAGGCCAGGGTCGAGGCCGTTAATATAATCTGATGAATCAAGGCCCTGCTCTGCAGGGCCTTTTTTTTACCAACAAGAGCGAGTGTGCCGATGTCGGGCTGGCGCTAACGTCTTTGGGTTTCCTGCATCTTAATCTTACAAGCCAACCTGATCGAACAGCGTCTTGTCCTCAGGGTCCAAATCGAGGGCGCGATGCATATCGGCCTGGGCAAGGGCGGTATGGCCCAATGCCTTGTGCGCCATGGCGCGGTAGATGTAGGCCCTGCCGTCTTTTGGTTTCTGCGACGTGATGTGTTCATTCAGGGCATCCAGTGCTTTCTGATATTGGCCCATGCGCACCAGCAGCCGGCCGATGCGGTAATCCACATCCACATCTGTCGGGTCCAGCTTCTTTTCACTGTTGAAGTTCTGCAAAGCCTTATCGTTATCGCCCAGGCGCTCAAAGCAGGTGCCCAGATTGTAGTAGGCGTTATTATGTTCCGGGTCGATTTCCAGAACTTTTTGGAAAACGGGAATGGCTTCCCGATAATGTTCTACACGGGCCAACTGGGTTCCCAGAGCATGGTACGCCTTCACAGTCCCCTCGGTGGCGGCCCTGAGTCTTCGTTTGTCCAGTTCGGCCAGCTTTGCTTTCTGGACGTAGTCGGGGCTTCCCTTGAGTAGTTTTTTCCAGCCACGGGTCAGGCTGGAGTTCCCTAAGCGATCCTCCGCCTGGGCCACAAAATCTGCAGGAAATGCCTCGCTGACCTCACCCAGTGCCTGCCGGATGTCCTTGATGTCGAAGGCTTCTGTCAGGCGGGATTTGAATTCATAGATGCCGCTGTCGTGCAGCCGGGCCATTTCAAATTCAAGAGCAGGGTAATCGGCGGTATTGATGGGTCCATTCGGGTCGTCGATCAGGTTGTAGACATCTGATTTCATCAGGTGATAGGGCAGCCAACCGGCCACGACTTCATGCTTATTCCACAAGTTTGCCGCGAGATCGGGATTTTGCGTCACCGCTTCCGCCTGCTGCACGCGCAGTGGCTCATTGGAGGCAATCAGCAGGAAATAGGAGGACTTTACGTAAAGCACTGCACAGTGTTTGAAGCTCTTCTTCAGGGTGCGCAGGATGATATCGGTGCCGACATCGGCGATGCGCGAGTCTACCCAGGTGATATACACGCCGTCCGGTGTCAGTCTTTTTTCAATATTGTCGAAGAAGTCCTGTGTGTAGAGCTTGGAGGAACTGAAGTACAGCGGCGTGGTCACCGTGTTCAGAATCATCGAAAACTTCTTGTCCCCGACCTTCACATGATGAATGGCATCATCGACCACGATATCGACGCGCGGGTTGTTCTCGATATCAAAGTTCCACTGCGCCATGCGGAACAGGTTTTCGCGCACCACGGGATTGATTTCAACCACTTCGGTGTGCTTGAAGAACAGGCCGACCGATGAGGCAGTCGCGCCGCTGCCCAGCCCCAAAACCAGCGCATCGTCGAGGCGCGGTGCATACAGAGAAGACAGCGCGCCGACGATCTTCTCCGACGGATTATTCAGCGGGATGCTGATATAGCCGTTGATAAAGAAGAAAGGCTTATTATCCATCCAGTTGATGGAAAAAACATCCTGGTAACCTTTGTAGCGGTCGGGGAAGCTGAAATTCGCACGCTCTGTGCGCAGTTCTTCTACATCTCTGAAGTTCGTGTAGCTGAGGAAAAGAAGATCCTCATCCCATTTATAGTGCTGCCAACCGACCATCGCGACGACCACCATGCAGGCGGGGATCAGATGCTTAAGCTTGCCTTTGCAGTAGACAATCAGAGCCAGAGCCGAAATGCCGCCGATGATGAGCAACTGCACACCGTAGTCGAGCAGGCGATGCAGTACGAACACCATGAGAAGAAAGCCCAGCACATTGGCCAGCGAGGAGATAAACAGCAGAGCGCCGGACTCACGGCTGACCTCTTTATCGTGTGCGGACTCATCCCGATGCGAAAGCAGGGCAGGAATGGTGGCGCCGAAGGTGAGGGCGGGGAGCAGCATCAGGGCGGATAGCATCAGCCATTTGAGCAGGACTAGCAGCCAGAAGTGGCCACTGACCAGTCCGTACAGGGCAGCGTAAACGTATATGGCGCCGCCGGCGGAGAGCATCAACCACAGCAAGCCTGCCAGA
>CAZQTO010000093.1:0-8813 GCA_964596375.1 uncultured Zetaproteobacteria bacterium
GCTGATGCTAATGGGGTTTTTCTCGTTAAAGATGAAGACCTGTTGGACGAAGTGACTGATCTTGTCGAATGGCCTTGTGTCGTTGCTGCCCGTTATGATGAAGGCTTTCTGCGTCTGCCGTCCGAGGTAAGCCGCATCGAATTAAAGAATCATCAGCGTTGCTTTTCATCTCAGGAAAAAGATGGTGGTAGAAGCAACTGCTTTTTCACAGTTGCTAATATCGAGTCTAAAAATCCGTCTGCAGTGGCACATGGTAACGTCCGAGTAGTAAATGCCCGGTTGGCTGATGCAGCGTTTTACTATGATCGCGATCCAAAAGAATCGTTGGAAGATAGAGTAGAAAAACTTAACCAAGTCGTTTTTCAAGATGGTTTGGGAATGGTCGGTGATCAAGTCGCTCGATTAAGAGTCTTGGCGCGTCGCATTGCCAGTTGCACTGAGGCTGCTGATTTGGAGACAACATCAGTTGCTGCGTATTTATGCAAGTCAGACTTAACAACCGGGCTAGTAGGTGAATTCCCTGAACTCCAAGGTTATATGGGTGGGCAGTACGCACGTTTGGAAAAGCGCCCTGATGCTGTTGCTGAAGCAATCGAAAAACATTACGAGGGTAGCGGCAGTCTTGAGGCCCGCGCTATTTGCATAGCCGAAAACATCGACAAGCTTCTTGGCTACTTCCAGATCGGGAAAATCCCGACAGCGAGCGCAGATCCGTTTGCTCTCAGGAGATCAGCAATCAAATTGATCGAGTTGTTGTCTACGGACAAATTTATTCGTGAAGGAAAGCCTGCACTATCTACACTAGACAATCCGACGCACATTTCTTTAAAGGAACTGATTCGTCTTTCGGCCAGACAATGGAATGAACAACGTATTACGGTTGAAATATCTCCAGAAACGGAAAAAGCCGTCTATACATTTATTGTCGAACGCTTGTTGAACTACGACTGGGGCCTGTCTTATTCGAAACAATCTATTGAGGCAGCGCTTGAAAGCAGTGTTGATCGCCCGCTTTATCAAGTCATGGAAATTGCTCGCATTCTTTCCTCTTTCTCGAATTCAGAGGCGGGCCAAGCTGCTGCTGCGGCCAACAAGCGTATCGTGAATATTCTGAAGAAGGTCGAATCGGTGCCGGACGAGGTCAACGAAGCTCTCTTCGCGGAGCCTGCGGAAAAGGCACTATTCGAAGCCATAGGAATTTTCAATGATAAAGCCCGCCATGAAGTACAAACTAATGGTGAGTTGGAGCCTGAGGATAACTTGGCGCTCTTGGCCGAATTGCGCGAACCGGTGGACCGCTGCTTCGACGATGTCATGGTGATGGCTGAAGATGAAGCTGTGCGAGCCAACCGGCTGGCCCTGCTCACCCGCCTGCGCGGGCTCTTCCTTAAACTGGCGGACATATCCCGACTTTGAGCGCCCTGCCGGACGCCGATACGCTGACCGGCCTGTTGGCCGCATGGCTGCTGCTTTTCGGAGCTGCGGCATGGGCATGGCGCGAAAAGCTCGATCTGGGCAAGCGCATGCTGCTGGCCAGCCTGCGCGGCCTGGTGCAACTGCTGGTGCTGGCCTTCGTACTGCACTGGATCTTTGATATCCGTTCGCACTGGGCACAGGCCTTGCTCGTGCTGGCTTTCTGCATTCTCGCTGCAAGAACCTCGGCCGCGCATCACAGCACGCCTAAACAGGCATGGTTGGCGGCCAGTGTCGGTCTGGCAGCGGCTTGCACTGTCACCCTGCCCTGGCTGGCGTTTTCCGGCGCCATCGATGCCGATACCCGCACCCTGATTCCGCTGGGCAGCATGATTGCCGCCAACGGTATGAACACGATTTCCCTGATGTTTCATCGCATGGGCGATTCCGGAACAGCCATGGCCGGGTTGCGTCAGGCCATGATCCCACCGGTGGACACGCTGCGTGTGGCAGGGCTGGTGCATATGCCGGGCATCTTCGTCGGCATGGTTCTGGCCGGTGCTGCCCCGCTGGCTGCGGCCAGCGCACAGCTGGTGGTACTTTACATGATCGTCACCTCAAGTTTTACTGCGTGTATGGTGAGCTTTCTCATGCTGAATCATCTGAATAAGGCACAGGCCTGACGATATGCGATTGAAACGTATCGAACTGGCCGGCTTCAAATCCTTCGTCGACCCGGTGAAGGTGGAGCTTGCCGAGGGTATTACCGCCATCATCGGCCCCAACGGCTGCGGCAAATCGAACATCGTGGATGCCATTCGCTGGGTGCTGGGCGAACATTCGGCGCGTCAGTTGCGCGGCGGAGTGATGGACGACCTGATTTTCCAGGGCTCCGAGACCCGCCCTCCGGTTGGTGTGTGCGATGTGGAGCTGACCTTCGCCGTGCAGCAGGGAAAACTGCCCAGCCCGTATCATGAGATGGAAGAGGTCAGCATCCGCCGCCGCTTGACCCGTGAAGGCGGCTCGGATGCATTCATCAACGGCAAGATGGTTCGCCTGAAGGATGTGGTCGATCTGTTCCTCGACACAGGCATTTCCACCCGCGCCTACGCCATCATCGAGCAGGGCTCGATCTCGCGCATGGTTTCGGCCAAGCCGGAAGAGCGTCGCGCCATGCTCGAGGAGGCGGCCGGTGTCATGAAATACCGCCATCGCCGTCGCGAGGCCGAGCGCCGCATGCAGGATACGCGGGCCAATCTGGAGCGGGTGATGGACCTGCTGGAAGAGGTCCGTACCCAGTGCCGCAGCCTGAAAGCGCAGGCCGGTCGTGCCGAGCGCTTCAGAAAGCTGCAAAACGAATGGGAAGAGACCAAGGCGCTGTCGCTGGGCATTCGCCTGCGCCAACATCGCCGTCGCTGCGAAAAGGAAATTGCGGAACTTAAGACTGCAGCGCAGGCCGAAGAGGAAATCGCCCGCTTGCACGGGGCAGGCGAGCGACAGTTGGATGAGGCACGCCAGAAGCTGGTGGCACATGAGGAAGTTGCGCAGGGCGTGCAGGACAGACTGCGCGCTGCCGAAATGCAGCGTGCCGAGATGCAGCGTCAGGCTGAACAACTGGCTGGCGAACGCAGACTGCTCGAAGAGCGTCGCAAGAGTACGGCATCGCGCCACGATGAAAGTCTGAAGCGCAGTGAGCAGCTGGCGTCCGAACTGGCAGCATTGCAACAGCGCATCGAGGAGCAGAGCGATACGCCGCTGATCGAAGCCCTGGAGAATGCCGAGCGTGATGCTGCAGCAGCACAGCACAGGCATGAAGCAGAGCGCGCCGAGCGCGACCGCCTGCTGGGCGAATTCGAGCGCTTGCGCAGCCAGCATGCCGATGCCGAACAGCGTCGTGAGCAGGCAGAGATCAGCCTCGGACGATTGCAGGAGCGGCAGCACCTGCTCAGCGGTCGGGAAACGGAAATCAGGGAGCAGATGGATGCGGCCAGAATAAAGGCTGTAGAACTTGATGCGGCCGTGCAGGCTGATGCGGAGCTTGTCCGGAAAGCCGGGGAAAGCCTCGATAAGGCACAGCAGGAACTCGATGAGATTCGCCGGCAGCGCAATGCACTCGAAGAGGAACTGAATGTCCGCCACGGTGAGGCTCGCAGGCTGAATGGCGATATCGAGGCCCTGAAGGGTCGCGCCGAAGCGGGCGGCATTGATGCCGATTTGAAGCGGCAATGGCGTGACATGGGTGCTGTGTGGGTGGATGAATCCCTGCAGGTGGGTGAGGGGCTCGATCTGGCGGTGACCGCAGCCCTGCGCGGCCAGGACGGGGATGCGCAATTGCCCGGCGGGGCAAATATTGATTCGCTGCGGCAGGTTCTCAGTGAAAGCCGTGAACTACCGGCGGCTTTTCATACCGGCAGTGCGCAGGAAAACATTCCGGGCAGCCTGGCCGAGGCACTGGGGCTTGATCCGGGACACCCTTTGTTTGCCATGTTTGCCACTGTTCTCTTGCTTGATGATATTGCCGCTGCATCTGGCGCATTGCACAGCGAAGCACGCGCCTTCGCTGCTGTCAGCCGTGATGGTTGGCGTATGGAGCGCGGAGGCTGGCTGGTTCCGCCGGCGCATCAGTCCGCCGCCCGCCGTCTGGGTGCGCAACGCGAGCTGCGTGATAAAACGGCACAGCTGGAGAAAGCCGCTGTTGCGCTGACTGCCGCAGAGCAGCAGTTCGCCGATTGCGAGAGCAGTCTCGCCGGGCAACAACAGGCATGGCAGCAGGCCCATCTTGCAGCCACACAGGCACAAAGCGACAGCCAGTCGCGGCAGGCGGAGAGCGCACGCACGCATGCCGAGATCGAGTCGCTGCAGACTCACCTGCAACGCCTGCAAGGCGAAAATCAGGAGCTGGTACAGCAACGAGAGAACCTGAGCAAGCAAGCCGGCGGCGAAGCCATTCCCGATCCTGCGCAGCTTCATCAGGCGGAGCAGTTGCTTGCGGAAAAGGGTACTGCCGAGCAGACAGCCCGTCAGCAACTTGATCAGTCGCGTAACAGCCGGGCTGCAGCCGCGCAGGCCCTGGCCCTGCATCGGCAGGCTGTAGACAATCTGCAACGCGAACGCCAACGCCTGCAGCAGGAGTCTGATGGCCTGGCATCCCGCATCAATCAGGACAAGGACGCACTGCTTGGTCTGGCCGGGGAGATCGAACAGGCTGCCCAGCATGTGCAGATGGATGAGCAGTTGCGTGAAGCCGCTGAGGCCGTGGAAGGCATGCACCGCGAACTCAACGAGGTGCGCAAGCTCGGGCACGATTTACAGCAGGCAGCACTGGAGGCCGAACGACAGGAGCATCGGCTGCGCGCCCAGCGACAGGACAGAAGCAATCAGCGGCAACAGCGCGAAGTGGCCTTGGCCTCTGAAACGGCGCGACTTGAGGACATGGAGCAGGAAATCGTGAACCGCTGCCGGCAGAGCGGCGATGCCCTGATCGGAAAGCTCGAGGCCATGCAGGAAGAGGTTGATGAATCTGCTGTTCTGGCCCGGGCCGGCGAACTCGAAGAGCGCATGAATCGTTTCGGCCCGGTAAATCTGCTGGCCATCGAGGAATATGAGCAGGCCGCCGAACGCGAGCAGTTTTTGGCCACGCAGGCAGCCGATCTGGACAGTAGCCTGACAACGCTTGCCGAGACCATTAGTCGCATCGATCGCACCACGCGGCAGCGTTTCAAGGAAACCTTCGATCAGGCCAACGCCTATTTCAAGCAGACTTTCCCGCGCCTGTTCGGTGGAGGACGAGCCGAGTTGCGTCTGGATTCGGAGGATCTGCAAACTGCCGGCGTGGAGATTATTGCCCAACCTCCCGGCAAACGCCTGCAGGATATTGATCTGCTGTCCGGCGGCGAAAAGGCTCTGACCGCGGTGGCGCTGGTTTTCTCTATTTTCCGCATCAAGCCGGCCCCGTTTTGCATTCTCGATGAGGTGGATGCGCCACTGGACGACGCCAATGTCGGCCGTTTCGGCGAGATGGTGCAGGAATTCTGCTCCGACGTGCAGTTTCTCAATATCACGCACAACAAGGTCAGCATGCAGATGGCAGGGCGCATTATCGGCGTTTCGATGCCTGAGCCCGGCGTGTCGCGCATCGTCGGCGTGGACCTTGAGGCCATGGAATCCGCCGGGCAACCGGGGATCTGAATCAGGGGAGGTTCGCCCGAAGGGGGGCGACAATAGCTACGATTTTTCTGAAAGGGTGTCCGAGTAGTAAACCAAGGCGTTGCCGCCTTCCTTTTTGGCCTGATACATGGCGTTATCGGATTTGGCGATAAGCGTATCAATATCATCTCCATCGTCCGGAAAAAGGCTGATGCCGATGCTGCCGCCGACAGACATGCAGCCGCCTTTCAGTTCAAGATCCAGAGACAGCGAATCAATCACTTTTCGGGCGACCAATGCAGCATCGCTGCTGTTGTGCAGCTCTGTCAGAATAAGGGTGAATTCATCTCCGCCAATACGTGCGGCCGTATCCACTTCGCGGACGCATGCGTGTAATCGATTTGCCACTTCCTTTAACGCACTGTCGCCAGCCTCGTGGCCAAACGTATCGTTAATCAGCTTGAAGCGATCCAGGTCAATAAACAGCAAAGCAAGTTTGTGTTTTCCACGCCGTGCCTGCGCCAGGCCCTGTTCGAGGCGGTCTATGAACATGGTCCGGTTCGGCAACTGGGTTAGTGTATCGTAATGCGCCATTTGCTGGAGTTTTTCCGCCGCCGAGTGTCGTTCAATGGCGATCCCCGTCAGATGGGCCGCCCAATGCAACAAATCATTCTCCTTTGCATCCGGTTTTCGCGGTGCTGTGAAATACAGCGCAAAGGTGCCCAGCACCTCGGATGCTGCGTTGCGAATAGGTATGGACCAGCAGGCTCGCAAGCCGAGCGACAGGGCCAGGTCTTTAAAATCAGCCCACAAAGGGTCGTTTGCGATATCCTCGACAATCACGGTGGCATTTCTGTAGGCCGCTGTGCCGCATGATCCGGCAGAGGGGCCAATGGCAATGCCGTTGTCGATGGCGGCGACATATTCATCCGGCAGGTTGGGAGCAGAAGCATTATGCAGATCTTTGCCTGCTTCATCGAGCAGCAGTATGGAGCTGGTGGCTAAAGGGATTTCCTTTTCAATGGCCATATTGATGGCACCCAGCACAGCGGAAAGAGGAAAGCTGGTTGCCAGCATCTCCAGGATGTCGTTGCTTCTCCGTGTTCTGTCCTCGCTCTCTTTTCGGGCGGTAATCTCCTGTTTCATCTCGGCTAGCAGGCCGACATTCTTGAAGCGCAGGCGGAATGATTCGGTCACAACATGGTTCAGATTTCGTGCGATAAAGATAAGCGACAATGTATATAAGGAAAGAAGCAGTCCCATGGCGGAGGCAATGGCCGTGTGCTGCATGAAAAGCCAGATGACAACTGGAAGCCCGGCAGGAATGCAGAACATTACATAGGCAAGCATGATGGCTGAGAGGGTCTGGGTGGCTCCGGCCATCACACCGCCAAGGACGAAACACACCAACAACTGATAGCCAATAGAATCGGCTGGCATCAGCCATACGCCGGCAGATCCCCACACCAGACCGGCGAGGGTCGCACCGACGATAAACCTTGATAACCAGACCTGTGTAGCGGCACCTTCCGGCTGCGACTTCTTATACATGAAAACAAGCCATAAGCGGCTGAAGGACAGCATCACCAGCGCGCTTGCCCATAGCAGGAGGATGGTATGAGAAGTCTCGCCCCATAGGGCATAGACAAGAATCGCAGCCACAGCCAGAGAACTGAGAATACTTGCCGGCAACGCCCAATATAACAGGCGAACCTGTTCAGTACGCATCTTACTTTGTTGTGTGTATTCAGAATTGACTGATGCAGGAGAGTTTGGCTTGCTCAAGATGCTCTTATCTCCTTATTCCAGTCAGATAAGCATCATTGAAGAATAGTCTTGGATGATATGAAGTCAATTTATCATGACGCATGTGCTTTGCCGCCTTTGCAAGGCAAGGGCATATACGGAAGGATGCGGGCATGCTGATTTCCCTGATTGCCGCCATGGACGAAGAACGCCTGATCGGCGCACACAACAACCTGCCATGGCGGCTGCCTGCTGATATGCAGTGGTTTCGCAGGCAAACCATGGGCAAGCCCATTCTAATGGGCCGCAACACCTTTGCCTCCATCGGCAAGGCCTTGCCTGGCCGGCAGAACATCGTACTCAGCCGCAACCACGCACTTCACCTTGATGGATGCAGCATCATTCACAGCCTTCATGATCTGGAGCAGACAGCAGCAGGAGCCGATGAGGTGATGGTCATCGGTGGTGCCGAGATCTATGGCCTCGCTTTGCCGCTGGCCGACCGTCTCTATCTGACTACCATCGCTGCTACCTTCGAGGGCGATGCGTGGTTTCCCAGCTTGAATGAAGGGGAATGGCGTGAGGTCTTTCGTGAAGAGCATGCGGCGGATGAGACCAATGCATGGCCTTACTGTTTCCGTATCCTTGAGCGTATCGCCAGCGGGAAAAAGACATGAAGATTTTGCGCAGCTGGGCAACCGGGCGAGATGATCCTTTACTGCATGGCGGAGCGGTGACCCTTGGCAACTTCGATGGCGTGCACATGGGCCATGAACAGGTGCTGGCTGAAACGCGCGGCCATGCGTTGGCTGTGAATGGGCCTGCCATTGCAGTGACCTTCGAGCCACACCCGCGCGCCGTACTCTTCCCCGGAGAAGCGCCGCGCCGCCTGTGCCATCTGCACGAGCGCCTTGAGCTTTTGGAAGCCGCAGGCATGGATGCCGTGCTGCTGTTGCATTTCACGCGTGAGTTGTCGCAGTGCTCGGCGGGAGATTTCGTGCGGCGCCTGCATGATGCGCTGCGCTTTCGGCATATCCATGTCGGTTACGATTTTGCTTTCGGCCGCCACCGCGAAGGGCATGCCGACGAATTGCGCCGCATGGGAGAGCATGATGCCATGCGCTTTACCGTCAGCGAGGCCTCCGCCTTCGAGATGCACGATGCCGTGGTTTCCTCCAGCCGTATTCGTTCGGCCATTGAGGCCGCGGATTTTGGTCTGGCTGGCGATTTGCTTGGTCGGCCGTACAGCATCTCAGGCCATGTCGGCAAAGGCGAGCAGCGCGGTCGCAAACTCGGTTTTCCAACAGCCAATATCGATGTGAAAGACCTTGCCCATCCACCGGCCGGTATTTATGCCGTGCATGCCTCAAGTGGTGAGCGGCACTGGAAGGCCGCGGCCTATCTCGGTTACCGCCCCACCTTTGCCGGGCGCACGCTGATCCTCGAAACACACGTTTTTGATGATGCGCCGGAACTTTATAAGCGCCGTCTGAAGGTCGATCTCGTCA
>CAZQTO010000094.1:0-8613 GCA_964596375.1 uncultured Zetaproteobacteria bacterium
GAGCACCTCCAATCCCTCATCCATCTCGCAGAAGGCAGCGCTTGCCGCTCTCGCCGGCCCAACCGATGCGCTGGAAGAAATGGTGCGCGTATACGAAACCCGCCGCACCTGGCTGGTTGCCGCCATCAATGCCATTCCGGGCATGCATTGCATCACCCCGGACGGCGCGTTCTATGTGTTTCCGTCTGTATCCGGTTGGCTGGGCAAAAAGACCCCGGCAGGCAAGGTGCTCGGCGATGACCTCGAGGTTTGTGCATGGTTGCTGGAAGATGCCGGTGTGGCCTTGGTGCCCGGCACCGAGTTCGGTTCCCCCGGTCATGTGCGTTTCTCCTATGCCGTATCGCAGGCCACGCTGGAAGATGCGGTAGGCCGCATTGCCAAGGCTGCTGCACAACTCAGCTAATCCTTTGTGGCCGGAACTCCGGTCATGAGCATCATTGTCTACTACGACGGTGCCTGCGAGAAATGCGTGCGGGATAGGGAGAAGTACGAGGCGATGGCCGGCGAGTCCGGCCGTGATGTCGAATGGTTCGATATCACTGGCAAGGATGAGAACCTCAAGCGCCTCGGCATCGATCCGAAGCTGGCCCTCACTGAGCTGCATGTGCGTGCCCCGGATGGCCGCATCCTCTCCGAAATCGAGGCCTATATTTTATTGATGAGTCGCGTCCCGCGCCTCAAACCCCTCGCATGGCTGATCGGCCTGCCCCTGATTCGCCCGCTTTGTGCCTGGCTCTATCACCGCATGGTCACCAACCGCCTGCGCCGCGAGGGACGCTTAGCGACTTGAGAAGACACTCATATCAGATTGCTTGGCTCAAAGATAAGCCGCATAATCAAAAGAGGGGGTAACTATGTGTGAATCGGATTCCAAGAATCCAGATGGTCCAACCAATTGCGTAAACGCAGGTGAGCGATCCCCCAGAACTGAACAAGAAATATTTTCCGAGTTGGCTGAAGTATGTAATTCCTCTGGATATGCTCATGCAATTGCTTACTTTTGCTTCCGAGACAACACCATTAAATATGCTGAAACCATGACAGTAGATGATGTGATGGAGCAGTTTTCAACGGAAAGGCTGGTTAGGACAGAAATATCCACCCTCATTGGCCTAGCCTGTAAAAAACAACTGAACACGGATATACCATCCCCAGAGCATCTTCAGGAATACATTGATAGAACTGAATCTATGCTAAAAGAAATTCATGAATCCATGCTGCCTTCCATATCAGATATATTGGGTTCCTCTGTTGATGGCCAAGCGGATTTTAACCCTTGTAGTAACGGGACTGTTTTAAGGGAAGCAATCTTCTATGGAGGAGAGGCAGCTTATAACTTTCAATATAGAGACCTCTCGGCGATAAAATATAGAAAGGATAATGATTGGCTGTTGGAACATAAGGGCTTCTCCATTGATCACGCTCTTGCAGTCGCTACATCAATCCAATATTTCCAAAACGAGAAAGCAACTGAGGCTATTCTTAGATTTAGAAAGACTCCCCCAAGCAAATGGAATTTCCTTGATGCCTTCACATTCACAATCGAGGATGTTTGCGAGAGGTCTGGGCTTAAATTTGACATATTCAGGAAAGTTGTCGAATCGTTTGTAGCTCCAATTGGCATGGATGGGTTTGAATCCTTAGACGACTTCAACCCAAAAAACGCCTATCCAATTATTAAACTCTCAGAAAATAATTATTTGTTATTTCAAAATTACAACTTGATGGAAGCGTTATATGAAACGCCGTTCTTCTGGATTAATGACAACAGGGGATATCAATCAATCGGGATGCAACATAGAGGAGAATTTGCCGAGGAGTTCTCAGCAGAGAGATTAACTCTTGTTTTTGGTGAGCGTCGGGTCTTTCTGAATGTGAATATCTGCGACTCCAAGAAGAATATAGTTGGCGAAATTGATGTATTGGTAGTCTTCGCAAATCGAGCAATCGTCCTCCAAGCGAAATCCAAAAAACTCACCATTCTGGCAAGAAAAGGTAACGACAACTCCTTACAGGACGATTTCAAAAAAGCTGTCCAGAGTGCTTACGATCAGGCATATCTGTGTGGAACCCTATTAAGCGACAAGAACTATTCTCTTATTGATGGCGCCGGAATCGAGCTCAAAGTAAATCGAGACTTTAAGGAGATTTATCCATTTTGCATTGTGTCTGATCACTACCCAGCTCTTTCATTCCAAGCCAGACAGTTCCTAAAAATTCAAGAGTCAGAAATCATCAAAGCGCCATTTGTAATGGACGTTTTTTTTCTTGACGTTGTCACGGAAATGTTGAATTCACCACTTCACTTCCTGAGTTATGTCAATCGAAGGATAACGTACGGCGAGAGGATTCTTTCTACCCATGAATTAACGATTCTTTCTTATCATCTGAAGCAGAATTTATGGGTAGATGACAAGTATACAATGATGCACCTAGCTGATGACATCTCCAGCGATCTTGATCTTGCGATGATGACAAGACGAGAGGGGGCTCCTGGCATAGAAACTCCAGAAGGGATTTTGACCAAATATAAAGGCTCGTTATTCGATCAAATAATTCATGACATTGAACAGCTAGAGAATCCCGCGATTGTAGATTTAGGATTTATGTTGCTTACGCTGAGCGGCGACACTATAGAAGTGTTTAATGACGGTGTTTCCCAATTAATAGAAATGGGGAAATCGGATGGGAGAAATCACGACCTTACTCTTGGATTGAAGGATGGAGAAACAGGCTTAACTATTCATTGCAATGATGACCCTCAATCCATATCTATCCCTCGGTTAGAACAGCATTGTAAAAAAAGAAAATATTCTCAAAAGGCAAGGTCATGGTATGGGATATGCATTGGTCAAGTCGACTCAAGAGTAAGATTCGGAATAAATGCTGATTATGAATGGGTGCAATCAAACACAATGGATGAAATTGTAAGAAATTTACCCCTTCCTCAATTCCAAAAAGGCAAAGCAAAAATCAACTTCAAAACAATTACAAGGAAGTCTATCAAAACAGGAAGGAACGAAAAGTGCCCATGTGGTAGTGGAAAAAAGTATAAAAGGTGTTGTCTAAAAAAGCCCCCCCTTTAAGGGTTTATAACTCCTATTCAGGAATCAGCAGTGCTTTAAGAATTCGGCGGTTTGGATGTGTAAGCGGCACAGGCTAAACTCTGACCATGAGTGAACAGGAACCAGACCCACCCGAGAAGCGCGCTCCCGGAAAGGCGCCGGAGGAAGACCCGGAGAAGCTGCCACCGGGGAAAACCTTCCAGATCATCTTGGTGCAAACGGCCGTGTTTGCGGCTGTGTTCTTCACCATCATCTGGCTGGTCGAGGATTACAGCCTCGTCGCTGCGCTCCTTGGGATTGCCTTCGTTGTTTATCTGCTTGTCAAAAAGAAAGCCGCTTGAGCAGCACCCTTCTTAGTTAAGAAGAGAATTTAGCGATTCGTTTGAATGTTTTCGCTGCCTGTTCGGCAATCAGTTGCTCCACATGATCTGCTACTGCGGCTGAATGCGAGCGCAGCAAAGCCATGGCTGCCTCATCGAGGGTAAGTAAATCAGTATCACTGGAGGCAAGGGCCGAATAGACAGCCAGTCCTGCCTTGTCTCGGGCTGCACCAATGATTTCATTGCTACGGCGCATCTCCAGCAGCACCTGAACATCCCGATCAATGCGGACCGTCGCTTCGCCGGAGACAATCATGCCGGGTGCTTCAATCGGCTCTCCCTGCATGAAGATCGGATTGTCCTGCGCGACAAAGCGGAGATTTAAGGTGTCGGCCAGATCGATAACAGCGGCATCGCTCAGTTCCTGAAACACGGGGTGACTGGAGATGAAACTTAAAAGAATGCGCTTATTCATTAATTGCATCATGCGCTCGCGGAAGGTCGCATCAACCTCCAGAACCTGCTGAGCTGCAGCTGCTTTCACGCGAATAATGATGCTCAGCTCGTGGGTGTGCACTGAGGCAAAACGCGCTTTGCTGCGCAAGGTGCCGAATTCACCGAACACATCACCGCTGCCAAGCTTACGCAGCATCTTTTCGCCATTTCCGACGCGTTTGGCGATGGATACACAGCCACTGGCGATAAAATAAAGATCATGTGTGGTATCGCCTTCGTGCAGCAGCTCCACGTCTTCAGAGACATGCATCAGATTGCTGGCATTGTTCAGGATGCCGATCATCACCGGGGACATACCCTGAAGCATCGGAAAGTGTTCGCTATCCAGCAGTCGACCGTGGCTCGATAGCTTCTTCATGGTATCGGGAGATGCATTGCTTTCCATTACACACGTTTCCTCAGCTCTTATCCTCTGACCCTTCACGGATACCAATCTTCCACCATGGGCAGGTTTTGGCAATCCTTACGGCCATATATATCTCATGCTGAAGCGTCATAATGCTGTGCAGACAGCCATCGGCATCACAGGCATCCTCATGCCTGCCTTTGAGAAAGATGTGCTGGCAATGAATGCGGAGGTCCTGTTTGGATGCGCGACGACAAGATTAAGGTGCTGCTCTTCGATATCGGTGGCGTTGTCATCGATTTTGACTTCAATCGCGCATTCAGGATGTGGAAGCCGATCTCACGCCTTTCCTGTGAGCAGATGAGGCAGGCCTTTAAGTATGATCTTGCCTACGAGCAGCACGAGCGCGGTGAGATCACGGCTGCAGCCTATTTCTCCCATCTGTCTGCGGCCCTTGAACTGGAAGATGATCATGCCCGAATCGCCGAGGGTTGGAATGCCATCTTTTTGGGCGAGATATCCGAGACAAGAGCCATGCTGCAGGCGGCCCGGAGCAAGCTTCCCTGTTACGCCTTCACCAATACGAACGCCAGCCATCATGCAGTCTGGTCGGCCATGTTCCCGGAGGTTTGGTCCTCGTTTGAGCGTGTTTTCACCTCTTATGAGATTGGCTATCGCAAGCCCGAGCCGCAGGTGTTCGAGCATGTTGCCCATGCGCTGGGTGTCCAGCTTGATTCGATTTTATTCTTTGATGACATGCCTGAAAATGTTGAGGCCGCCACGAAGGCAGGTCTTCGCGCCGTGCATGTCCAGTCGCCTGCTGATGTTCGCAGCGCATTGCAGTCCATCGGCTGTGTGCCCTAGGGTCTCAAGAAGAGCAGTGGTGCGCCGCAACTGTGGACAGGCTATGATGGCTCTATGACGGTATTACGGCTCTATCCTGCACCACAGCAGAAAATGCCTTTGAAGGGCTTGTATCTTACGCTGCACCTGCATCGCCGGGCTCAGCCCGGCGAGGTGTTTATTTACGCCAACTTCATTGCCAGTCTCGATGGACGGATTTCCCTGCCCGATGCTCAGGGCGAGCAGGGGGTGCCGACTTCACTGGCCAATAAGCGCGACTGGCGTTTGTATCAGGAACTGGCAGCGCAATCCGACATCATGCTGACCAGTGCGCGCTATTTTCGCCAGTTGGCCAAGGGGAATGCTCAGGATCTGTTGCCCGTGGGTGGCGAGGCGGAATATGCTGATCTGGCCGCCTGGCGGCTGGATGAGGGGCTGAAGCCGCAGCCCGATGTGGCCATTCTGTCGCGCAGCCTCGATATTCCGCAGGCGGCGCTGGAAAAGGTGCAGGATCGGCGTGTGCTGGTGCTGACCGGGGAAGAAGCTCCGCAGCAACAGGTGGATCGTCTGATTGGATTGGGTGTGGAAGTGGTGCGCGGTGCTGCGCAGATCAACGGTCCTGATGTTCGCCGGCTACTGGCTGCCGAGGGTTATCGATCAGCCTATATGATTGCCGGCCCGGGGGTGCATCGCACCCTGCTTGATGGCGGGCTGGATATGCTGTTCCTCACGCAGCGCCATCGCCTGCTCGGCGGCGATGATTTTCGCAGCATCATGCAGGGCAAGCTGGATAAACCGGTGGATATGCAGTTACGTTCAATGTATCTCGATGAGCAGGCATATCTCGACGAACGGGGTGGACAGAGCTTCACCTGCTATGCGGTTCTGCCGCAGGTTTAAAGCCTGGAGCGTAAGGCAAAACGCTTCTCCAGATACGCTCTGTGGAATGATTATTAGTGTGAACAGACCCTAGTTGCCGAGCAGCGGGCGAATGACCAGGACCATGGCAACCACGACGATGGCCATGGTCAGGTTCATCCTGATGCCGGCGCGCATCATTTCCCGCATCGGTACCTGATGTGTGCCGAAAACAATCGCATTGGGCGGTGTGGCTACCGGCAGCATGAAGGCGCAGGAGGCGGCCAGGGTGGCCGGCAGCAGGATTATCAGCAGATCCATCTGATTGCTCAGCGCAGCGGCGGCAAGAATGGGAAGCATCACCTGCGTGATGGCCGTATTGCTGGTGACTTCGGACAGGAAGGTCATGGCCAGTGCGATGCCCAGCATCATCAAGGGCAGGGGCAAGCCGCTGAGGAAATCAAGCTCCTCACCCAGCCACTGTGAGGCACCGGAATGCTGCATCCCGTAGGCCAGTGCAAAGCCACCACCCAACAGCATGACAATATCCCAGGGTAATTTGCCGAAGGCTTCGCCACCCAGCACCGCACGGCCATCATTGCCGCGCAGCAGAAAAAGCCAGGCTGCGCCGAAAATGGCAACCGTGCCGTCGTCCACACCCTGGTAAGGCAGCAGTGAGGCCCAGCCGGGAATGTTGAATGATTCGGCATGAATGCCTTCGCGGCTCATCCATGCAAGCGCGGTCAGCCCCAGTACCCAGCCGACAATCTTTTCTTCGCGACGCATTGGCCCGAGTGCGGTGCGGTCGCGTCTCAGGATGCTCGTATCCGAAGCTTGCCAGGCCACCCCGGCAAGTCGCTTGCGCATCATCAGGAATACCACGCCAAGACCTACACACATCATCGGCACGCCAAGCATCATCCATTGCAGGAAGGACGGCGCCATGTCCGGGGCAAGGGCACTGACGGTTTCAAGGAACACCAGATTGGGCGCTGTGCCGACCGGGGTTCCCATGCCTCCGATGTTGGCCGAGTAGGCGATGGTTAGCAGGAAGGCGATGGCCACAGGCTGCATGGTCTCGGCCCCATGTTCCTCGCTCAGTCGGGCCAGCAGGGGTACGGCGATAGTGACCATCAGCATGGTAGTCGCGGTATTGGAGATCCACATGGAGAGAAAGGCAGTGGCCAGTGCAAAGCCGATCGCCAGTTGCAGGGGGCTGGCGTGGAGTCGGGATAACAGGGCAAGCGCCAGTCGTTTGTGCAGGCCGGTGCGTTCCAGCGCCTGGGCTATCAGGAAGCCTCCGATAAACAGGAAAATGATGCTGTTGATATAGCGCGGCGCAATATCCTTGGCTGTCACGACGCCGCTCAACGGAAAGGCAAACAGCGGGATCATGGCGGTGAAAGCGATAGGTACACATTCACTGATCCACCAGATGGCCATCCATGTGGCGATACCCAGCATGGCCGGGGCGTGTGCATGGCCGGGGATGTTAAGGGTATGGCTGATCAGGATGGCAGCCAGGGGTCCGGCGAGGCGGGCGATGAGTTTACTGTTCATCGTGCCCGCATCACGGAAGAGCTTGTTCAGGGGGCCTGTTCACCCGGAAGCCGGGTGTACTGCATGTTCAGAATTTGTGCCCCGGCACTTTTCGTCAGGCTATCAACCCATGCGCTCATGGCTTGCTGCTTGAGGATGGCGGCAATGTCCCCTTTAGCCTCAGCCAGCGTCTGGCGACTAGCCGGTCGCTTGCCGATCAGCTCGATAATATGCCAGCCGAAAGGGGTTTTGACCGGTGCGGAGATATCTCCGGGGTTTTTCAGGGAAAAGACAACATCTTCGAATGCATTGTCCATCACGCCGCGCGGAAACCAGTTGAGATCGCCACCAAGAGATTTCGTGCCGTCATCGCGCGAGAGCTCGGCGGCCAGGGCTGCGAAATCCTTGCCTTTGCGCAGTGCCTTGCGAACGTCATCAGCCTGTTTTTTACTGCCCAGAAGGATATGTCGCGCATGCGCCTGTTCGGGGATGGTGAATTCAGTCAGATGCGCCTGATAATAGGCAGCAATGGTAGGCTCATCCGGTTCAGGGATGCGGCGAATTTTCCACCGCTGCAGGCTCTCGATCAGAATGTCGTCGCGCGCCTTGATGATGCGGTGATGTATAAGCGGGTCCTCATCCAGATGCAGGTCGATGGCTTGTTGGCTGAGTGCCTGACGGCGCAGCAGGACATGCAGTACACGGGAGCGTAGCTCGGGATTGTTGCGCTGGACCTGCAGGGTTTCCGGCAGGGCCTGGATGGCGGAATCGATATCTGCTTCATAGATCGTTGTTTCGCCGATGGTGGCTGCGGCCGGGGAAGAGGGAATAGCCGACGTGGTTGCGGACGGCTGCTGCTGGCATGCGGCAGCCGACACAAGCAGTATGGCGCCTAACAGCAGGCCGGGAAGCGATGTTCTGTATCGGAAACGGTGGGGACGGGTTTGCATAGGATCGGGTCTGCAAACACAAAATACGGGCGCAGCGATGAGAGCATTTTTTCGATTCTGCAAGGCATTGATAGCGTCATGTGCTTTTTGCACATAAGTGAGCAATAACGCAGCAGGGCGGAAAAATGATCCATCCCGCAGGGCTGTGTCTGAAATGAGGCCATGCAGCGTTGCTC
>CAZQTO010000095.1:0-8416 GCA_964596375.1 uncultured Zetaproteobacteria bacterium
CGAGTGGACCTATGCCAATATCGACCAGATGCGCGAGCAGCTTAAAAGGCTGGGGCTTTCCTACGACTGGAGCCGTGAAATCGCCACCTGCAGACCTGAATACTATCGCTGGGAGCAGTGGCTCTTTACCCGGCTGATGCACAAGGGTCTGGCTTATCAGGCCAATGCCGAAGTGAACTGGTGCGAGCCCTGCCATACCGTGCTGGCCAATGAGCAGGTGGTGGATGGTGTCTGCTGGCGCTGCGATACCCCGGTAGTGCGCAAAAATCTGAAGCAATGGTTTATCAAGATCACTGCTTATGCAGAGGAGCTGCTGGCCGACCTGGATACATTGACCGGCTGGCCCGAAAAAGTGGTGGGCATGCAGCGCAACTGGATCGGCAAATCGACCGGTGCAGAGGTGTCGTTCGGGCTTGAAGGCTCGGATGAAACCCTGGATATCTTCACCACCCGTCCGGATACGCTGATGGGTGTGACCTATATGGCGGTGGCAGCGGGCCACCCTCTGGCACACAAGGCAACCGAGGGAAATGCCGAACTTGCTGCATTTATCAAAGAGTGCAGCAAGCTGTCGACCAAGGAAGCCGATGTCGAAACGATGGAAAAGAAGGGGATGCCGACCGGTTTCAATGCCGTGCATCCGATCACCGGCGCCCTGGTGCCGGTGTGGGTCGCCAACTTCGTGTTGATGGGTTACGGCACCGGGGCTGTGATGAGTGTGCCGGCGCACGATGAGCGCGATTACGCTTTTGCCAGAAAGTACGATCTACTGATTAAACAGGTTATCAAACCGGCAGAAGGTGAATGGGACATCGAATCGGCTGCCTTTACCGAGCAGGGCGTGCTGATCAACTCCGGGGATTTCGACGGCCTCGATTCTGTTGCGGCCAAACAGGCCATCACCGAATACCTGAGCAAGCAGGGCAGGGGCAAGGAACGTGTTCAGTTTCGCTTGCGCGACTGGCTGGTATCGCGTCAGCGCTACTGGGGTGCGCCAATTCCGGTTATTCACTGCGATGATTGCGGTGCGGTTGCCGTGCCCGACGATCAGTTACCCGTGATCTTGCCGACCGATCTGCAACCGACCGGCGGGGCCTCACCGCTTGGCGAATGTGAAGCTTTTATGCATGCCGATTGTCCGCAGTGCGGCAAGCCTGCCCATCGTGAACTGGATACCTTCGATACATTTATGGAGTCGTCCTGGTATATGAGCCGCTATACATCTCCGCGCAGTGATGAAGTGATGCTCGATAGCAAGGCCATTGAACGTTGGGCGCCTGTGGATCAGTACATCGGCGGTGTGGAACATGCCGTGCTGCACCTGCTCTATGCCCGCTTTTATCACAAGCTGATGCGCGATGCCGGCCTGTTTACCTCCGAGCAGGGCGGGGACGAGCCGTTCATCAACCTGCTGACCCAGGGCATGGTGCTCAAGGACGGCAGCAAGATGTCCAAGTCCAAGGGGAATACGGTCGATCCGAAGGCGATTATCGAGAGATTCGGAGCCGATACGGCGCGTCTATTCACCCTGTTTGCTGCGCCGCCCGAAAAAGAGCTTGAGTGGAACGATGCCGGTGTCGAGGGAGGCTACCGCTTTCTCAAACGCGTCTGGCGATTGCTTGAGAAGCTGGATGCCGATACGGGGAATGATGAAGATGCCGCTGCGGTGAAGGCATTGCGCTTTTCCATTCACACAACGATCCAGCGTGTAACGCATGCCTTTGAGCATGGCTTTGCCTTTAATGTGGCGATTGCCGCCCTGATGGAGCTGGCCAATGCGTTGCAGGATTTCCACATAAAGTGTGAAGCTGGCAAGGCCGCGTACCGTGAAGGTGTTGAAGCACTGGCGATTATGCTTGCGCCATTTGTGCCGCACTTTGCCTGTGAATTTGCCGAGAAGCTGGGTGTGGATCAGGTGGCTGTTGTGGCTGGGTGGCCTCAAGTGGATCAGTCCGCTTTGGTGCAGGATGAAATGACACTGGTAGTGCAGGTGCAGGGCAAAAAACGGGGCGAGATCATCCTGGCCAAAGATGCGACTCAGGATGATGCATTGGCACTGGCTCAATCCGATGCCAGTATCGCCAAATGGCTGGATGGTATGCAAATCGTCAAGGTGGTGCTGGTTCCGGGGCGCCTGCTCAATATTGTGGTGCGTCCGTCATGAGGTCGCTGACTGTTGTCCTGATTTGCTTGATGCTTTCTTCTTGCGGTTATCATCTGATGGGCATGGGACGCGGTGTGGTTCCCGCAGATGTGCAGGTTGTGCGCGTTGTCGGGGCTGGCGGCAACGAACGCTTTATGAGTAGCTGGCTGACCTATTTGCGCGACAATGCCTCGTACAAGGTGATTGCCGCTGCCTCGGATCAAGAGGCTGAGGCGGAGCTGCACATTGGCAGGCTTGCCGAATCGCTGGTGGCCATCACTTACGATGCCAGCGGTATTGTTAGCGTAGATCGCATGACCCTTAGCGGCGAGATCAGTCTTTGGCAAAATGGTGAGAGTATTTGGAACAGTGGCGCGATCTCAGTGTATGAAGATCTCGATGTGACCGGTGGCCCGACGACCATTGAATCGGCCAAGACGCGAATTCGTTCCGATCTTGAGACACAATGGATAAGGCAGGCCTGGCTCAAGCTTTCTTCCGGATTTTAAGTAAGAGTATTCCGACATTATGTCGCTTCGCTTGCCTGCCTCCAAGCTGCTTCCTGCGTCATATGCATGCTACTATCTGAACGGTGCAGATGGCGACGGCGTATTCGAAACGGCGGAGTTGCTGCTCGCCGATAGCACCGACGGTGCCACCGTGCTGCGTGTCGACATTAACGAACTGGCGCTGATTCATCAGCAATTGCAACCTGGATTGTTCGGTGAGGTTAAGTGCCATGCCATGGTGCGCAATGCCGGCAGCGCACGCTCCAATCAGATTGACCAACTGGAAAAACTGGCTGCACAACCCCCTGCGGGCCTGCGCCTGATTATCTGTGCTGCAGGCATCGATCATAAGAAAGCCCTGCATAAACGCATCAGCGCATTGCCGGATGTCGCATGCTGCACGCTGGAACGCATGGATGAGGCAGCCTTCGGGCGCTGGCTGGCCCAGCTTGCAAGGGATGCGGACCTCAAGCTTAGCGACGAAGCGCTGGCCATGATGAGCGAACATCTGCTTGGGATGCGCATGGCGACACGTCAGGCCATCGAGCGCTTGCGCCTGTTTGACGCAGGGGAGGGCAACACGCTGAACATCGATGTGGTCGGGGATCTGCTTGGCGAGCGCAGTCCGGGAGATTTGTCTGCCTTGTGCCGAGCCGTCGCCGAACGTTCCCCTTCAGCTATCGGCCTGCTGCGCGGTCTGCTGCGTGAGCAACAGGTGGCCGAGGTGCAGGTGTTGAGCTGGATTTCCATTCGCCTGCAACAGCTCTTGCTGTTTGTCTGGTATGCAGCCAGCGACAAGCGCAGTGCTGCGCAGAATGCCGGCGTATTCGGTGAGGCACGCCAGCTTGTACCGCGTGAAGCCGGGAACTGGGAACCGCAGGAGTTGATGCGCGCCATGCAGCGCATGATGCAGGTGGAAATGTTGCTTAAAGGCGCAAGCACGGAGCAGAAAGGGGTTGTGCTGGAGCGTTTTGTCCTTGAGTTGATATCCGGTGTGAAGGCGTGACGGAGGATCAGACTGCGGAGGGCTGGCTGGATTTTGAACGCAGTCATGTCTGGCATCCCTATGCCTCGATGGTATCACCCGCGCAGATGTTTGCCGTGCAGCGGGCAAAGGGTGTGCGCCTGTTTCTTGAAGACGGGCGCGTGCTGATTGACGGCATGTCTTCGTGGTGGTGTGCCATTCATGGCTACAATGTTCCCGAACTCAATGCTGCCGCCGCAGCGCAGATGCAAAAGATGGCGCATGTGATGTTCGGTGGTCTGACGCATGAACCCGCTGCGCGCCTGGCGGCCCGCCTTCTTGAGATAGCGCCGGCTGGTATGCAACACGTGTTTTTTGCCGATTCCGGTTCGGTATCGGTTGAGGTGGCCATCAAGATGGCGCTGCAATACTGGCAGGCGCAGGGCCATGGTAATAAATACCAGAGTAAGACCCGTCTGCTGACCATTCGGCACGGTTATCATGGCGACACTTTCGGGGCGATGGGGGTGTGCGATCCGGTCAGCGGCATGCATCATCTGTTTGCCGATATGCTTCCCGAACATCTTTTTGCAGATGCACCCACAGCGCGCACCGATGCGGATTGGGAGGAATCCCAGATTGCCGATTTCAAAGATAAAATCGAAACGCATCGGGATACACTGGCGGCCGTTATCCTTGAGCCGATTGTGCAGGGAGCGGGGGGGATGCGTTTTTATGCTCCCGAGTTCCTGCGCCGGGTGCGCGCCCTTTGCGATGCCAACGATGTGCTGCTTATCCTTGATGAAATAGCCACGGGATTCGGGCGCACAGGCCGCTTGTTTGCCTGTGAGTATACGGGCATTGCGCCGGACATCATGTGCGTTGGCAAGGCACTGACCGGCGGTTACATGACCATGGCTGCTGTGTTGACCACGGCGCGGGTGGCGCAGGGTGTGCACGCTGATGCCAATGGGGAAGGAACGGTGCTCATGCACGGGCCAACCTTCATGGCCAATCCGCTGGCTTGTGCTGTGGCGCTGGCCAGTATTGATCTGTTGCTGGCTTCACCATGGCAGCAGCGGGTCGTTGATATAGAGGCGCAATTGAAAAGGGAACTTGCGCCTTGCCGGGAACTGCCCGGAGTAAAAGATGTGCGGGTGCTTGGGGCAATCGGCGTCGTTGAAATGCTTGAACCGGTGGATATGGAACTCGTGCAGCCTATGTTCGTTGAGCTTGGCGTATGGTTACGCCCATTCGGCAAGCTGATTTATACCATGCCGCCTTTTATTATTGATTCCGATGAGTTGCGCTCTATTACAAATGCTATGCACGAGATTGTATCAGCTTTATCCAAAGGCTCCTGATGCTGTGTTGAGATAGATGGAATCTTCGCCGGGAAGCTTATGGGATCGGAAACTGGTGGAGCCGGCCGGGATCGAACCGGCGACCTTTACATTGCGAACGTAACGCTCTCCCAACTGAGCTACGGCCCCGTTTATTTCCTTGCAACGGATGATAACCGCAATCAAAGTGCCGACAAGAAGAATCAGTCATTATCCATGATGATATAATCGTTCTAGAGTTTGCTTGCTGATTCCGATTCGGGGCTGCCTCTCCTGGACACTGAAGCCCACAATAGAAAATCAAAAAAGTCTTCGAGACTCATCGGTTTCGCAATATAGAACCCTTGTCCGGTATCGCATCCGATTTCTTTCAATACATCCCAGCCCTGGCGGGTTTCCACTCCCTCTGCCACGGTCTTGACCCCCAGCTTGTTCGCCATCTGGATGCTCTGTTCAACAACAACACGCATGGCCTCGTTATCGTAAACGTCTTTTACAAAAGAACGGTCTATCTTTAGCTCGCTAAAAGGGATGCGGGTAAGTTGCTGCATGCTGGAATAACCGGTTCCATAATCGTCGATAGATAGACCGAACCCGAACATTCGCAAACGTGTCAGATTTTCCAGTGAATGAGCAACATTGGTCATAGCTGCCGATTCGGTTATTTCCAGAATAATGTGTTCGGGCTCAATGCCTGCAGCCTTTACCACCTGGATGATCCTGTCTGCCAAATTGGTATCATCCAGAGAGGCCAGTGAAAGATTGACTGAAATGGAAATAAAAAAGCCTTTGCTATGAAACATTTTGCATGCAGAGGCTGCTTTTTCGAGCATGAGAAAAGTCAGTCCATCGATGTTGCCGCTTTGCTCAAGCAGGGGAATAAACGCATCCGGGGTTATCACGCCATGCTGGGGATGAATCCATCGGGCCAGAGCCTCTGCGCCGATGACTTCTCCTGATTCAATATTCAATTTGGGTTGATAAAACGGTTCAATCTGCTTGGTACGGACGCCGTCCAGGATTTCATAAAGTGTGAAAGGCGAGGCCTGAGTAATAATTTGCTGACTTCGTTTATTCCCTGGTCTTATATATTGAGAAATCAGCGCTTCAAGAGTCGATGGCGTGACAGGTTTTTCAATCTTGCCGAGCAACTGAATCTCATGCATGTTGGCCATTTTCCCAACAGAGTCGATCAGTTTTTTATCCAGAGAACTCGTAATAATGATTGAAACATGCTGTTGCTCTTCCCCCAAATGTCTCAGGAACTCCATCCCGTCCATTTCCGGCATGTTCAGGTCACAAATGACGATGTCTATCTGTTTGTGTTTTTCTCTACGCAGGATATCAAGTGCCTGCCTGCCATTGCTTGCATCGCATATCATAGTCGCCCCCAGTGATCGCAGCATTTCCGAGACCACCATACGTTGTAAGTCATCATCCTCCACAATCAGGAAACTCAGTTGATTCACGCTGATAGGCATGCACCTCACCTTAAATATCGATATTCACCCCCTTGTTTGTTGCTGTCCGCAGTATAGTCATACAAACCTGATTGGCGATAGAGCTATCTGTCTTCGGGATATTTTTTTATATGCATTTACGGCCAGCATTCTTATCTGGCTTTATTATATAAGGAGGGGAAGACTTCTGCCTTATTTTCAATTCCATCATTGGAGGACGCATGCCGGAGACGCTGCTCATGGATCGGAGAAAGCTTATTTTATTCGATTGCGATGGTACCCTGATGAACTCACATCACCATATTATCCGGGTGATGCAAATAGCCTTTGCCGAGCATGATTTGCCACAGCCGTCGGTGCCGGCTGTGTCCGAAGTTGTCGGCTTGTCACTTCCCGCCGCTGTGCAGCAGTTGTTGTCGGGTGAAGAGGCCGAGCTGACTGCAACTGTTACGGAGACCTATCGGCGTCTATACCGGGATTTACCCGGCGATTATGCGCTGTATGCCGGGGTGCGCGAAACGCTTGATACCCTGCAAGGGCGCGGTTACTGGTTGGGGCTTGTGACCGGGAAATCCCATGCCGGCTTGCGACGTGTGTTGGCCGAGTTTGCTCTGGAGTCTTATTTTCTGGTCCTGCGCACAGCCGATCATTGCCCCTCCAAACCACACCCGGCGATGGTCCACGAGTGCATGCGCGAAATGGGCGTTGGTGGTGCTCAAACGACGGTCATCGGTGATGCAGTGCTGGATATGCAAATGGCCTCTGCCAGCGGGGCGACAGGTCTGGGCGTTTCTTTCGGTGTTGCCGACAAGACGAGCTTGCGTAAGGCGGGCGCAACGCATGTTGTGGACCATTTTACCGAGCTTCTGGAGTACTTTCCGCACTTGCAGTAGAAGCCCCCATCCTCCACGATACGGTAATGAATAATTCAGCAAAGAAAACCGTTCGTTACAGCCTTATTTTTCTTGGTGTGCTGTTTACCCTGCTGGTTGCAGCCCCCTTCTTTATTGATGCCAATCAATACAAATCATTGATTGTCGATCAGGCCGAAAAGGCCACCGGCCGACATATAGAAATCGGTCAGCTACATGCTTCGTTGTTCCCCTGGGTGGGGCTGCGCATCGAGGATGTGCATGTCGCCAACCCGAAGGGCTTTGCTGCCGGTGATCTTTTGCAGGTGAAAAGTCTGGATGTGCAGGTGGCCGTCCTGCCCTTGCTGGGGGGCAGGTATCAGATTGAACGCTTTGTCCTGGATACCCCCAAGGTGCAGCTGAATCGTGCTGCAGACGGCTTTAACAACTGGGAGGATTTGTTGCCCGCAGACGCCGCTCAGGCAGGTGATAAGGCTGCTGCAGCGTCCGCGACAGTGTCGGGGCAGGCTACACAGCAGGTGCCGGTTACAGAGCAGCAGGCAGGTGGCGGCATTCTGGCAGCGCTTAGCGCGCAATCCCTGCACATGAATGACGGCGAGGTGCATTTCATCGATGCGCAGAGCGGGCAGAATATTCATCTTACCGCGCTCAATGTTGAAGTGGATGATGTGCAGATGCAGCGACCGGTGGCGCTGCGCATGTCAGGCAAGCTGGGGGGCGACGAATTCTCAGTCGATGGCATGGTTGGCCCGGTGGCCGATATTGCTACGTTTGATGCGGCCCATCTGCCGATCAAGGGCCACATAACAGTGCCGGCAGCCAGCCTGAGCAATCTCAGTGAGCTAGCCTCGGAGCTTCAGGTTCTGGGCGAGGGAACACTGGGGCTGGATATACAGCTTGAACAGAGGCCCAACGGAGTGCGCGTGATGGCAGGCTCGTTGAAGTTGCATGCAGCGCATGATCTGTCGCTGGATGTAAAGGCGCAGATGCCGGATGTGAAGCGCATGCAAATTGAACAGTTGTTGGTCAGGGTGGACGGGATTGAACTGGCTGATATCAACGGCAATCTTACCGACATCACCAGTAAGCTGCGTTATCAATTGCGCGTCAACACGCCCGAGCTGA
>CAZQTO010000096.1:0-8322 GCA_964596375.1 uncultured Zetaproteobacteria bacterium
GGATCGCTTCCCACCATAGGAATTGCAGTGCTTACACCGATACTGATGGTTACCACATCGCCGACTTTTGAATGGACATGCGGGATTGCCGCATCGGCAACGTTCATGCGACAGAGTTCTGCCAGTCGATGGGCGTTTGTCGAATCTACATCCGGCAGCAAAATAACAAACTCCTCACCACCATAGCGGGCACACAAATCGCTTGAGCGGTGCGTGATGCCATTCAGGATATGTGCAACCTGTTGCAGGCAATGATCGCCCTGCTGATGCCCATAGTTGTCGTTGTATGGCTTGAAAAAATCAACATCGATCAGCATGATGGAAATAGGATGCTTGTCTCGCTGGGCGCGGAACCATTCTCTATCCAACACCTGATCAAACATTCGTCTGTTTCCTATGCCGGTCAGGCTATCCAGCAGGGATAGCTGCTCAAGTTCCTTATTGAGGTGCTGAAGTTCCGTTTCCTTGGCTTCCAGCTCACTCGTTCTTTGCTTTACAGCCCTGCGTAAATACATGGTATTCAGGGCAAGGAAGAACAGAAGAACGATCAGGAATGCGAATGTGATCTTCCCGCTATTTTCCTTAATCAGGCCAAGAAGCCCGGAGTCCGGTTGATACAGGGCCTTTGAGACCGAAAACCCCGCCGGAAGCAAGCCTTGAGAGGTGTAGATGCGGGCAATGTTTTGCCACCGGTGCTCACTTATATAACCTATCTGAACAATATCGCCTAAAATCATTTCTTTTGTTTTCAGGGCTTCAAACTTGAGCTGTTCCCGAGACAGGTTTTGTGTGTTGAATTTTTGTAGAATAAGATCAATGGTCTCATCAATATGCTCAAGGGCATATTGCCATCCCCGCATGGATGCATCGATAAAAGCCCTGACCCTTTGCGGATGTCTTTTTATCTCTTTCTCGGAGGTAACGAGAATATCTCCATAAAAATCGATGTCCTGATCTCTGGGGTGAAAAATGCGATAAGGGATGTGGCGCAAATCCAGCTGATGCGGTTGATCTGTAATATAACTGCTGAACGCATCGGTATTTCCATTCACCAAGTCATGAATATCATAGCTGATATCCTGGCGCACAAAATCGCGGGAAGAAATCCCTGCAGCACCGAGTGCGGCGATAATGTCGGCATTCATGCCGGGCGTCATCATGATGCGTTTTCCACGCAGGTCCGAGATGCTTGTTATCGTCGGCTCCTTTCTCACAATCAAGGCAAGAGGAGAGTGTTGAAAAATCGCCGCCAATATTTTTATGGGTGCACCGTTTGCACGTGCCAATAAGATTCCGGAATCCCCCAATGCGTAATCCACCTTACCATTGGCAAGTTCATCAATGGCATCCATGCCTGTTTGCATTTCCCTGATATCAACTTGCAGGCCTGCATTGCGATAAAAGCCTTTCTCCTGGGCCATATAAAACCCGGCAAACTGGAATGCGTGCTTCCATTTTAATTGAAGGGAAATCGATTCGGGTTTTGCTTCAGACAGAAAAGGGAAAAGGCAGATGCAAACAGCAAAGAGAAGGCTTAATGCACCTTTACATGATATGGAAGAAACCCACATGCTACGCATGCGGGGAATTTATCACATCAATGGCGCTCATTCGACGACCTCTCTGCATGTGCAATACGTAGCAACGAATATGCCAGTGAAGAGGATGCCGGAGGGTACGAATTGATGCTTTGCCTGTATGCGTCATGCTGAAGTAGTCTTGCAGTCCATGCCCGCTGCCGATTCTTTTTCAATTCGAACTACCCGCGATTTTCAACCGGACGGTGCGCTGGCATCGGCCATGCCGGGCTATGTATGTCGTGCCGAGCAGGTGGATCTCAGCGGGGAAATTGCCGACACCATGCAGCAGGGCGGCATGCTGCTGGCCGAGGCGGAAACAGGCACCGGCAAGACGCTGGCCTATCTGGTTCCGGCCTTGCGTTGTTCGGATAAAGTCCTTATCTCCACCCATACCCGTGCGCTGCAGGATCAGCTGATGTTTCGCGATATTCCCACGGTACAGAAGGCGCTGGGCGTTCGTCGGCGCATTGCGCTGCTCAAGGGGCGGGCCAACTATCTTTGCCCGCAGCGACTGGAGAAAAGTCTGCAGGATGCGAAGCTCGAGGCGTGGGCCAAGCGCAGTCTGCTCAGGGTGAACAAATGGGCCAAGGACAGTCGCGACGGTGATCTGGCATCCCTCTCCTTCGATGTCTTTGCAGCCGGCATCGGCGGACGCATCACAGCCACGGCCGAACAATGTCTGGGCACCAAATGCACATACTGGAACGAGTGTCCGCTGGTCAGGGCGAGGCAGGCTGCACAGGACGCGGATATTGTGGTCAGCAACCACAGCCTGCTGCTGGCTGATGCGCAACTCAAATCCGGCGATTTCGGCGAGGTGTTACCCGATTTCGATGTCACCATTCTCGACGAGGCGCATGCCCTGCCGGATCTGGCCTGCCGCCATTTCGGTCGTCAGGTAGCCCTGAATCGGTTGACTACATGGCATAACGATATGCAAGGTGTGCTGGAAGCATTCGGCGATGAGGCCGAGCTCAAGCGCGATATGAGCATGTTGTTCATCCAGGTGGTGGAGGCATTCGACCGGGATGATCTGGAGCGTGTACAGGAGCTCTGGCAGGACTTGTCCGGCTTTGCCGATGCGCGCCGCGAGCGCAGTTCAGAAACGGCCCGTCTCTCCGACCGGGCCGAAGCCATTTGCATGGACATCGAGGCCATCCTTAAGGCACCCAAGGGCTATGTGTCGTGGCGCGAGGGTAGCGGCCGGGCAGCGAGTCACTTGCTGGCCCCTGTCGAAACAGGCCCGGTGCTGGGCGAAAAGCTGTGGTCGCGTGCCTCCTCTTTCATCCTGCTTTCCGCCACCCTGCGTATATCGGGAAGCTTCGCCTATGCCGCCGAACGCTTCGGTCTTGATACCGGAGAATCAGGGGAGGGGGTGGAGGCCCGTGCCGTGGCCCATGCCTCGCCTTTCGATTATGCCACGCAGGCGATGATTTACGCGCCGCGCCATGTGCCTGCCCCGGGGGCAGCCGAGTACGAGGATGTGTTGTTCGAAGAGATGCGCGGTCTGCTCAATGCTTCCAGTGGCCGTGCTTTTGTGCTGTTCACCTCGCATCAGATGCTGCGCCGTCTTGCACCGCGTCTGGCCGAAGCCGTGGATTGGCCGGTTCTGGTGCAGAATGAGAGCGGCAGCAGGGATGCGATTCTTCAGCAATTCCGCGAAGACACGCATTCCGTCCTGTGCGGTACACGCAGTTTCTGGGAAGGTGTGGATGTGCCCGGTGAGTCATTGAGTCTGGTGATCATCGATAAAATTCCCTTTGCCCCGCCCGACGACAGGCTGCTGGCGGCGCGTTGCGAGGCTTGTGTTCACAAGGGCGGTAATGCCTTCTATGATATCCAGTTGCCGGAGGCGGTGGCCGCCCTGCGTCAGGGGGCGGGCAGGCTGATCCGTACGCAGGAGGATCGCGGTGTGATCGCCATCCTCGATTCACGTCTGTACACACGATCCTATGGTCGTGCGGTGGCCAGCAATCTGCCACGCGCGCCGAAGACGGAAGAGATGGGCGATGTCCGGCGTTTTTTTGCCATAGGCTGAGCCCGGCCGGTTTGGCGGGGATGAATGGGAGGGAATATGCATGTCTATCTGGTTCAACACGGTGAAGCACTGTCGAGTGAGGAGAATCCGGCTCGCCCTTTGAGTGCAAAGGGGGAAGACCATGTCCGTCGCATGGGCGATTACCTATACCGCCATGCTCGCGTGGTTGTGCCCGAGGTGTTGCACAGCGGCAAGGAGCGGGCGGCGCAAACTGCCGCAATACTGGCCGGCTGCCACAATGCATTTGTCGTCGCTGCAGCTCCCGGGCTCAAGCCTGCCGATGATCCCGATCAGTGGGCGGCACAGCTCGAGGAGCGCAGGGAAGATGTGATGCTGGTTGGTCATCTGCCGCATTTACAACGTCTGGCAGGACTGCTTCTGTGCAACGATGAAGCCCTGTCCCTGATCCGTTTCAAGAATGCCGGTGTGGTTTGTCTGGAGCGCGATGAAGAGCGGGAGTGGCATCTCAATTGGGCGATGACGCCCGAGTTGCTACCCGACTAAGCGGCCCTCAAAGCACCTTCATCCTCCGCTGGGTGGGGCTCCGTTGCCGCCATTGGCCAGACCATTCATGCGCCGGATAATCTCCGGCAGTACATTCATGCGACTGCGGTTCAGTATCATACGAAGGCGAGGCAGATGGTCGAGTTCAGGGTCGTCGCTTTTCGGCCAGTGGAACACCTGTTCGATGGCCCCCTGATTCAAAACGTCGGAGAATTCCGCGTTCAGCCTTTGCAAGTCATCTTCGGAAAGCGGGCAGGTAATGCGTAGCAGCGCCCATTCGCCGACATAACGGAAGCTGTGATAATTGCTGTAGAAGCTGGTGATATGACGCACCGCTGATTCGGCGCTGTCGGTATGGTAGAGGAAGCGATGGTCGTTCGCGTCGATCAGGTGATCGTCCACCAGTCGGCGCATCCAGGAATTGACGAAGGGCCCCCAGTAATCGTCGCCCGGTGCCTCCAGCAGGACCACGGGAACCGGCGGGGTGCGTCCGGTTTGTAGCAGGGTAAGGGTCTCGAAGCCTTCATCCAGCGTGCCGAAGCCGCCGGGGGCGAGAATGACCGCATCGCTTTCTTTGAGGAAGAACAGTTTGCGGATGAAAAAGTGCTTGCAGTAGAAGTGGCGTGATGAGCCGTCGACGAACTGGTTGGGAAGTTGCTCGAGAGGCAGATTAATATTAATGCCGAAGGAATGGGCTTCGCCGGCACCCTCGTTGGCCGCCTGCATGATGCCGCCGCCACCGCCGGTAATCACCATCAGGCCGTTGTCGCGCAGCAGGGCGGCACATTCTTTCACCTGCTGATAACGATGCTCATCCCGGGGCGTGCGTGCCGAGCCGAAGACACTGACCTTGCGGACTGCCTGATATGGCTTGAATACCTCCAGGCCTTTTCCGATGTCATGAATGGCGCTGCTCACCATTTTCATGTCTCCGGCATTGTCGCAGGAAGCAATCAGGCGGATGGTATCGAGCAGGAGGGCGCGCTTGTGCGGCGACTCGTGCTGCAGGGATTCCAGCAGGCCGTGCACATGCGCCTGCATCGCATCGGGGATGCCGATAAGGTTGTCTGAACCTGTCACTTGCCGGCCTGTATGACGATGTCGATGCGCCGGTTCATGGCCAGGCCGCGCTCGTAATCATTGCTGGCCACCGGACGCACCTCGCCGTAGCCAAGGGCCTTCAAACGGCTGCCGTCCATGCCGGCAGCAATCAGGAAATCGCGCACGGTTTCGGCACGCTTAAGCGACAGGCGCTGATTGACGTCGGGTTCGCCACGGTTGTCCGTATGTCCTTCAATAACAATCTTTCGTTCGGGGTACAGATCAAGGCCGCCACGCACCCTGCTGAGCAGGTCGAAATACTTCTTGTTGATGCTGGTGGAGCCCGAGCCGAATTGCAGGGCGGTTAGCCTGAGTAACAGGGAACCGTCCACATTGGCGAAAATCTCTATCTCGTCCTTTTTGAACATTTCACCCAGCTTCTGCTGTCTGCGGGTTTCAAAGGTTTCGCGTTCCAGCTTGGCGCGGAAGGCCTCCTTCATGTCGCTCATCTGTGCGCCCTGCTGCTGGCCCAGTTCGTTGCGCAGTTCATCGGTCTTTTCGGCAAGCTGCTGCTGGTACTCCGCTTCAAGCATGGTCAGCTGCTGCTGATATTTCTGCCCCTGCCTTTGCACAGCGTTCCGCTGTTCCTCAATAGCTTGCACAATTCGTTCGGCATCGATATCGGCCATCGGGTCGCCGGACTTGATCGGCAGGCCGAGAGCCCGCGCCATGTCCAGGCGCTCATTTCTGCCCTTGAGCACGAGTTCCTCATAGCTATCCGGTTTTTTGCGCCATTGCATGATCTGCCCGGCCAGTTCGTCGGCTCTGGCGGCCAGAGCCAGACCAAGGCGCGGGTGTTCGGGCCAGGCAGCATTGAGTCCGTCGTTATAGGCAAGTGTGTCGGCCAGCCATTTCTCCGCTGCGGCATAGCTTACAGGCGCATAGCGTTTGGCATTGTTGCGCGATGCAGCCAGCAGCGCGGCGTCGGTCTTTTGCAGAATGGAGGGAAGTTTGTCCTTTATCACGGTGAGGAACTGGCTGTTGGCGTTTGCTGCCAGCGCTGCGCTTTCGTTGAGCCGGCCCTGCTCGAAGGCACGGATCAGATCGATCATGGCCTCCTGTGCCAGCCGCAGTCCGCTGTCGGGGATATTGCCGGCCGCCTCTATTGCCGCCTGTTCCAGCTTGAGCGTTTCGGCATATTTCGCCTTGAAGTCGGCAACGACACGGCGTGCATTGTTGACTGCCTCAGCGGTTTCCAGTGCTCCCTGATCCCGGCTCGCCGCATCCTGCCGGTGGTCGGCCATGGTGGCTGCTGCGAGCATAGCGCGTGCGCGGGCAACGCTGTCCGGGGCGTAGCGGAAATCAGGTCCGTTGACGAATTCGTTGATCTGCTGCTCCAGGCTAAGCAGCGAGGGTGCTGATTCTTCCGCCGACGCAGGCAGCGTGAAACACAGCAGGGCGGCCAGCAGGCAGGATCCAAGAAATTTGTGTGCAGATTCGAACATCATGGTGTTTCTCCAGGGGTTTCAGGCAAGTTCTAGCATACGCTCAAGGGATAGTCTGGCCCAGCGCTGATCTATCTCGGGCACGCGGATCGGATGGGCCACATGGTCGGCCTCCACCTCGCGCAAGGATGCCAGAAGATGCTGCGGATCGGTGCGGAACATCGTCGAGCACATGCAGATGGTAGGGGAGAGGAAGTAAACCGGCTTGTCCGGATTGTGCAGGCGCAGGCGGTTCACCAGATTCAGTTCGGTGGCCACGGCAAACGATTGTCCGGCCGGGGCCTTGGCAACGTACTGGATGATGGCCTCGGTGGAGCCGACGAAGTCGGATGTTTGGCAAACAGCCCGCGAGCATTCCGGATGAGCAAGGATTTCGATGCCGGGATGTTGTTCGCGCATGGCAGCCGCATGCTCCGCCTTGAACAGTTGATGCACGGAACAAAAGCCCTTCCACAGGATCAGACGCGCCTTCTCGATGGCTTCCACCGTATTGCCGCCGAGCGGTTTGGCCGGGTCCCAGATAATCATGTCTGTCTCAGGGATGCCCATGGCCAGTGCGGTGTTTTCACCGAGATGCTGGTCGGGGAAAAACAGAATCTTTTCGCGCCGGCCCCATGCCCAGCTCAGCACCCGCGAGCAGTTCGACGAGGTGCACACAATGCCGCCATGCTCGCCGCAGAATGATTTCAGCGCTGCAGTCGAATTGATATAGGTCACCGGAGTAACGCTTTCATCCGGCTTGATGACTTCGCTCAATTCCTGCCAGCAGCGGCGAACCTGCGCATCGTCGGCCATATCGGCCATCGAACAGCCGGCGGCCAGATCTGGCAGGATAACGGTTTGATCATCGCTGCTCAGGATATCGGCTGTTTCGGCCATGAAATGCACGCCGCAGAAGATGATGTAGGGCGCCTTGGTGGCCGCTGCATACTGTGCCAGCTTGAGCGAATCGCCGGTGACATCGGCAAATTCAATCACCTCTTCGCGTTGATAGTGATGGCCGAGAATCAGCACCTTGTCGCCGAGCCTGGCGCGTGTTTGTCTGATTTCTTCCAGCAGTTCGTCTTCGGGGGTGTCGTATAGTTGCTGCATCAATGCATTGCTGCTCAGGTTTGCGCTCATAAACGGAAGTGTCGAAGGGCACCTGCTGGATGTCAACGATACAGAGCGTATGGTTTCCGTGTCGCATGCACTGCTTGTTGCTGTGCGCATGCATCCGCCGTTTGATCCTGTATCGCATGCATCCGCTGTCTGTTGCTGTATCGCATGCATCCGCATGACCATGTAAGCTGCGCCCATTGAAGTTTTGGAGGATGACCATGCCCGTTTACCGTTCCCGCACCACCACCCATGGCCGCAATATGGCCGGCGCCCGCGCGCTATGGCGCGCCACAGGCATGAAGGACGGCGATTTCGACAAGCCCATCATCGCCGTGGTCAATTCCTTCACCCAGTTCGTACCCGGTCATGTGCACCTGAAGGATCTCGGCCAGATGGTGGCGCGCGAGATCGAGGCGGCGGGCGGCGTGGCCAAGGAATTCAATACCATCGCCGTGGATGACGGCATTGCTATGGGGCATGGCGGCATGCTCTACTCCCTGCCCAGCCGCGAGATCATTGCAATGCCGTCATCCACGGCGATGGTATTGAATTC
>CAZQTO010000097.1:0-8268 GCA_964596375.1 uncultured Zetaproteobacteria bacterium
AGACTGGCCATGGTGTCGGAGGCATCGATGCGTTTTGAACGCGGCATCGATCCGGCCATGGTTGAAGCGGCCATGCAGCGTGCCACACGCATGATCGTAGAATTGTTTGGTGGTCGCCCCGGTGAACTGAGTGTGTGCGGTGATGCAAGCTACGGGCAAGATGGTCGCAGCCTGCAATGTAGCATCAAGGCGCTTGAAATGCGTTTGGGCGTGGGTATTGGTGCAGACGTTGATGATGTGTTGCGCCGCATGGGCTTTGATTTATCGCGCAAGGATGATGTGCTGCATGTGGGCATTCCCTCTTTCCGCCATGATGTGTCTATCCCCGAGGATATGTCGGAAGAATATGCACGCATTATCGGCTTCGATGCGATTCCTGCCGCACTGCCGCCACTGGCTGTATCCCGGCCTGCCAAGGCGGATCGCTCCGTGCATGACGCAGTTGCCGCCGGTTTCGTGCAGGTGGTTGGTTATGCCTTTATTGCACCAAACGAACAGCGTTTGTTTACTGCAGGAGACGATAACGACATCGTGCTGGCCAATCCGATCTCCGAAGATATGGCGGTGATGCGTCGCAGCCTGTGGCCGGGGCTTTTGAAGATCGCCCGGCACAATCTGAATCGGCAACAGCCCGGCGTGGCATTGGTCGAGCAGGGGCGGACGTATTGCAAATCTGCTGATGGTCATAGCGAGGATCATGTCATCGCCTGGCTCCTGAGTGGCGAAATGCAGGCCGATGCATGGCATGGCGCTGCGCGCGATGCCGATTTCTTCGATCTGAAGGGCGCGGTTGAGGACTGGTTGCAGGCACAGGGGTTGAAAGGACGTTTTCTGGCCGAAGCCATTCCCGGCTTGCAGGCCGGACAGAGTGCGAAGATTCTTGTCGGGCGCTCGGAGGTTGGTTTGATCGGTCGCGTGGATGCAGGGATTGCTGCAGGTTTTGATATTGTCAGGCCGGTGTTTGTCGCAGCCATTGATCTTGATGCCCTGCCCGCAGGTAAACGGCAGAAGTTTGTGCCGCTGCCGGAGTTTCCCGGTGTGGAGCGCGATCTGGTCTTCCTGTTTGATGGCGATGCCGTGGCTGATGATATTATCCAGACGGTCACCAAGGTTGGCGGCAAGCTGCTCACCGAGGCGCGTATCTTCGATCGCTATGCAGGCAAGGGTGTGCCTGAGGGTAAGGTGAGTCTCGGTATCCGTTTCACCCTGCAGGATGGTAAACGCACCCTGACGCAGGAGGATTCCGATGCCGCATCCCGGGCTATTGTGCAGGCCATGGATAGCCGTTTCGGCGCTGTGCTGAGGGCTTAGCACCCTCGCTGTACCCGCTTTGCATTTGCTCCTGAATGTGAGATGAGCTATACCTTCGTCCTGAGGAAAGGCCGTCGGGATTGGTTGGCGGCGAAGGGGAAGGGAGATGGGTGCATCTGATCGGAATCAATGTGATTACATCAAGGGTGAGGAGTTTGAAGAAAAGCTCCTGGCACAAGAACTGCAACACATCCGCAAACAGCATAAAGATGTTGATAAAAGCAATCTGTTTGGGCTGGCCTTTTCCGGCGGCGGCATTCGCTCCGCTACTTTCAGCCTCGGGGTTATGCAGGCGTTGGCTGAAAAGCGCTGGCTGAAAAAGTTTCACTATCTCTCGACAGTCTCCGGTGGTGGTTATATCGGTTCAGCCCTGACGTGGCTTCTTGCACACGGGAAAAACTGTTCAGAAAAGCGGTTCGATACCGAAGAGAACTTTCCGTTTAAGAAGTTTTTCGGACGAACAACCGGCAAGGGCGTTAAAGAATCTCGTTCTCTTATTCGCCGTCTGCGACACAACGGCAATTATCTCACACCTGGCCAAGGGATTACCAAAGCATCGTTGATTGCCGTTATTCTTCGCGGTGCGATATTAAGTTTATTGACGTTTGGCACTCCATTGCTTCTTGGTGTGACGGCGTTAATACATTTTGACCTGTTTCCGCCTTATAACGATAATATTCTGGCAAATCAGGTTATCGGATTATCCCTGTTGGTTATTGGGGTCTTTGTCTTTTTAAGTCTTTTATATGGATTGTGCTCTCGGGCTCCATTTTCAACACATCGAGCCTATAGAATAAGGCGGTGGTTTGAAAAACAGGCAGGGAAGATATTAAAGGTTTCCGCATTGCTTTTGGTCGTTGGCAGCCTTCCTGTTGTTTATCACTATCTGGCTACGTTTGATGCGGCACCGGAAACCGCATCCGGCTTAACATTGGCCGGTGTAATCACCGCAATTCTGTCGATTTATAAGTCTCAGAATAAAGAAGAGGGGAAACTTCCGCTTGGACTTATTGCCCCACTGGCAATGGCTATGTTGGTTTATGGCATTTTATTGCTCTTCTACTGGATTTCACTAAATAACACCGATCTGATCTGGCAGTGGAAGTGGTATGGCGTGGCACTGGTGTTCATTTTGTCATTTACGGTGAATATAAACTACCTCTCAATTCATCGTTTTTATCGTGATCGATTGATGGAGCTGTTTATGCCCAACAAAGAGAGCCCATGCGATGGGGCTTCCATTGCAACAGAAGCTGATGGCTCCGCATTGCATGATATGTGCGATTTCGAAAATGGAACTACTGGCCCGTACCACTTGATTAACACGAATATGGTCTCGATAGATTCCAATAATAATAAATTAAACGGACGAGGAGGGGAAAACTTTCTTCTCTCTCCAAAGTATTGCGGCAGTGAGGTGACTGGCTGGCAGGAAACGAAAAAATACATGGGTGGAAAGATGAATCTGGCAACAGCGATGGCGATCTCAGGTGCTGCTGCTGACCCGCATGGAGCACCCGGTGGGGAGGGGCTGACACGCAATCGAAGCGTTTCTTTGTTGATGGCGCTGTTTAACGTTCGTCTTGGTTACTGGGCACCAAATCCCAAGGGCGGACTTATGCTGTACACAAATTCTCCCAACTGGCTTGTCCACGGCCTGCGCGAAATGTTTGGTTTTGGCCTGAATGAGGAGAGTCGCTATGTGCACCTTGCCGATGGTGGTCATTATGAAAACCTGGCTTTGTATGAACTGATTCGGCGCAAGGTGAAAACGATAGTCCTCTGTGATGGAGGGGCGGATCCAGGATTCACCTTTATCGATTTCGCCAATTGTGTTGAAAAGATACGGGTAGATTTTGGTGCTGATATTAAGATGCCATCGTTTCTTGAAATGTGTCCGAAACCTGATTTGAACGAATTCGGCAATAGGCGAAGCCCCTATGCTGTAGACTTGGCTGACAGCGGTTTTATATCCGGCACTATTAGCTATCAGGATGGGACCAGCGGCAGGTTGATTTATATCAAGACGACCCTGATTAACAAGCTTCCCAAAGATATTTATGGCTACAAGAGCAGTCATCCTGAATTCCCTGATGAATCTACGGCCGACCAGTTTTTTGATGAGAAACAGTTTGAGGCCTATAGGGAGCTAGGTTATCGCCTTGGTAGATCCATTGCTGAAGACGATGAGGTAAAAACATTATTTGCATAGATGAGTGAGCGCCGCATAGTCTGGCTCTGATTTCATTTTTTAGGGGCAGGCATGCTGGCAGGAGTCGATGAAGTAGGGCGCGGGCCCTTGGCAGGCCCCGTGGTGACGGCGGCGGTGATTCTTTCGCCGGACGATCCCTATCTGGGGCAATATCGCGATTCCAAGAAGGTGGCGGAGAAGAAGCGGCTGAAGCTGTACCACCATCTGCGCCGTCATGCTGTGGCCTATGCGGTGACCATGGCTAATGTGGAAGAGATCGATCGCTTGAATATCCTGCATGCCACCATGCTTTCCATGCGTCGGAGTGTTGATGCCCTTGGCGTAAAACCGACGCGGGTGCTGGTGGACGGAAATCGCCTACCCAAACTGGCTATTCCAGCCGAGGCCATCATAGGCGGCGACGACAGGGTGCAGGAAATCGCTGCGGCCTCCATCATGGCCAAGGTGGTGCGCGACCGTCTGATGCGCATGATCCACGCGAAATTTCCGCTTTACGGTTTTGCCGGACACAAGGGTTACGGCACAGCTGAGCATATGCTTGCGTTGCGCCAGCATGGCCCCTGCATCTGGCACCGCACTTCATTTGCTCCGGTGGCACGATGTTTACATGCCTCCGCGCAAGGTCGTGACACAGAGGCCTAAGGCCCGGGTGTAAAGTTTTTTCCTTCTGTTCCGATATATATGTGTAGAAGGCCGATTGCGCTTTCAGTGATAACCACGGCCTGGGGGATTACACATACGGGCTCCTTCCCTCCCTCCCCTCCCCCGTATGCCCCCCTGGCCGCAAGGTTTAGCCAAACCCGATTCACCCGTCTCAGACATCGCCATCATAGAAAGCTGCCGGCAAGGGACTTATCCGCATGGTTATCGCAGGGCCTCCAAGCTGCTAGTTTCCCGCTATGTCCGCCCTCTCCAGTGAAAACATAGCCGACGAGCCTGATCTTTCCGGTCAAACACCGATGATGCAGCAGTATCTGCGCATCAAGGCGGCGTACGCGGATTGCCTGCTGTTCTATCGCATGGGCGATTTCTACGAGATGTTTTTCGACGATGCGGTGCAGGCCTCCAAGATCCTCGATATCACCCTGACCAAGCGCGGCAAGGCCAACGGAGCGGATATTCCGATGGCCGGCGTGCCCTGGCATCAGGCGGAACAGTATCTGCCCAGGCTCGTAGCCGCCGGTGTGCGCGTGGCCATCTGTGAGCAGATGGAACCCCCCGGAGCCGCCAAGGGGCCGGTACGGCGTGAGGTGGTGCGTGTGGTCACGCCGGGCACGATTACCGAAGCAGAATTGCTCGATGAAGCCTGCGCGCGCCCATTGCTTGCCCTGTGCGGAACCCCCACCCATTGGGCGATGGCTGCGGTGGACCTGTCCAGCGGTTCTTTCCGCCTGCTTGAAGGACGAGGTGCTGCATCCCTTGATGAGGAAATGGCTGTGCTCGATCCCTCCGAGTTGCTTCTGCAGGCGGATTCGGACGCGTTTTCAGGTTTAGCTTGCAAGGCTCCGGTGCATCATCCGGGCGATTGGTGTTTCACCAGCGAGGTGGCCGAAGAACGCATCGGGCGTTGTTTCGGGGTAGGTGAGATGGCTTCGCTGAATCTCGATAAGGCACCACTGGCTGCAGCCGCAGTGGGTGCGGTGCTGGTTTATCTGGAGCAGACGCAGAAGCGGGCTCTGGGCCATCTGCAATTGCCGGTGTTGCGCGAAGCGAAGGGCTATCTGGGTATCGATGCACGCTCGCGGCGCAATCTTGAGTTGTATGAAAGCCTGTCGGGTGATCCGCACGGCGGCATGATTGGTGTGCTTGATCAAAGCGCCACGCCGATGGGGGCGCGCATGCTGCGCGACTGGCTGGATCGGCCGCTGAGCGATACAGCCTCGATAGCTGCGCGGCAGGATGCCGTGCAGAGCCTGATCGACGATGCCGATGCCCTGCATGCGATTCGCGAGAGCCTGAAGGATATCCGCGATATCGAGCGCATGCTCACCCGTTTGGCGCTGGAGCGTGCCGCCCCGCGTGATTATCGCGGTCTGGCCAATTCCCTGTTGGTATTGCCGCAACTGGTGAAGGCCATGGATGGGCGCAGCGGTTTGTTTGCCGGGGTGATTGCTGCCATGGGCGGATTGGATGATCTGGCCTCAAAGCTGGATGCGGCCATTGTCGAGCCACCGCTTGCGCATGCGAGGGATGGCGGGGTGATTTGTGCAGGCTTTGATGCGGAGCTTGATCGGCTGCGTAATCTGGCGCGCGGCGCCGACGACTGGCTGGCCGGCTATGAGGCGGAACAGCGAAAAGTCAGTGGCATCAGTAAATTGCGCGTCAAATACAATAAGGTGTTCGGCTATTTCATCGAGATTCCCAAGTCGCTGGCCGATCAGGTGCCGGTGCATTATGTGCGCAAGCAGACGCTGGTGAATGCCGAGCGTTATATTACCGATGAGTTGCATCAGCACGAGGAAGAGGTGTTGCGCTCGAAGGAGTCGGCTCTTTCTCGCGAATGGGCGTTGATTGAGGCGCTGCGTATTGAACTTGTCGGGCGCGCGGCAGCCATTCAGGCAGCTGCTGCTGCAGTGGCCCGGCTTGATGTGCTGGCCTGTTTTGCCTGGCTTTCTATCGAGCATCGTTATGTGCGCCCCGAGGTGCATGGCGGGCATGCCTTGCAGGTGAAGGGTGGGCGGCATGCTCAGGTGGAACAGTGTCTGGAGCCGGGGAGTTTTGTCGCCAACGATACCGAGATGCATATGCAGCGCCGGCGCTTCATGCTGCTGACCGGACCGAATATGGGCGGCAAATCGACCTATATGCGGCAGGTTGCATGGATCGTCTGGCTGGCGCACACCGGTTGTTTCGTTCCCGCCGATTCTGCACGTGTCCCGCTGTTAAGCCGTATCTTTACCCGTATCGGCGCCGGCGATGAACTGGCGGCAGGGCGCTCCACCTTCATGGTCGAGATGATGGAAACGGCGCATATCCTCAATCAGCTGGGGCCACGTTCGCTGGTGATTATTGATGAAATAGGTCGCGGCACCAGCACCTGGGATGGCCTTGCCATTGCCTGGTCGGTGGCCGAGCAGCTGATGCAGGCGCGGGATGTGTTCACCCTGTTTGCCACCCACTACCACGAACTGACGGGTCTTCCCGACGAATATACGCAGAGCTTTAATGCTTCTGTCATGGTACGCGAACATCGTGGCGATGTTGTTTTCCTGCACCGCATCGAGGACAACGCGGCGGATCGTTCTTACGGTATCGCAGTGGCCAAGCTGGCCGGTTTGCCGCCGGATGTGGTGAAAAGGGCGCGCGAGCACCTGTACCGGCTTGAACACGATGCCGAAATGGCAGCCGAATCGAACAAGCCGCAGCTGGGCCTGTTTGCCGAGGCCGAACGGCGTGAAAAGCAGGAGCGCGAGCGGCTGCATGCGGCACTGGCGGCACGCCTGTCTGAACTGGATGTGGCCGCCATGCGACCGCTGGATGCACTCAATACACTGGATGAGTTGGTACGCATGATGAACGGGAGTGACGATGAGCACGAGTAGTGCGGTGATGCCTGCGGCCCGTTATGCGGGTGAGCTGAAGAAGTTGCTCGGCGAGACAGAAGAGCTTTTTGCAGCGGGTGAGATGGGCAGTGTGTTGGTGCATCGCCTGTGTGACGGGGTGGATGGTTTGCTGCGCGACATATGGCAGGAGATGGCCGCGGATATTTCCGACAGGGTCGATCTGCTGGCCGTTGGCGGTTTCGGGCGTGGCGAGCTATGCCCGTATTCTGACTGGGATTTATGGTTCCTGCTGGGTTCGGAGTCTGATGCACTGGTTAATGAGCGCATCGAGCGCTTTATCTATGTGCTGTGGGATATGAATGTGAAGCTCGGCCATGCCGTGCGCACGGTGGATGAAACCATTGAGGCCATGGGTAGTGACTGGAACACAGCAACGGCGGCACTGGAAATGCGCTTGATTTGCGGCAGTGGTGATGGATATGCCGTGCTCAGGGGCAAGGTGGACGCCTTCTTTGCGCGTCGCCGCAAGGTGTTTGTCGAGGTCAAACTGGATGAAATGCAGCAACGCCATCAGAAAGCCGGAGACACAGCCTTTCTGATGGAGCCTGACTTGAAGGAAGGGCGGGGCGGCCTGCGCGATGTGCAGACCGTTTTCTGGCTGGCCCGCGCATGGCATGGCAGCAGCGATATCAGGCAACTGGTTGAGCTCGGCTTTATCAGCGAAACCGAACACATGCATTTGATGCAGGCCCAAGACTACTTGTACCGCTGCCGTGTTGGCCTGCACCTCGAGGCAGGGCGGGGCAATGATCGCCTGGGCTTTATGCAGCAGATGCGCCTGGCCGAACGCATGGGTTACAAGAACGAGCCGTATCGTCCGGGTGTGGAAGCCTTTATGAAGGATTACTTTCGCCATGCCGGGCGCATCCAGCGCGTGTCCGGCCTGTTGTGCCTGCATTTTCAGGAGGAGTTGCATCCGCAGTGGCTGAAGCGGCGCAGGAATATCGGTGACGGCTTTGTGCTCGAAGGACAGCGTCTGGGTGTACGCGACGGTGAGGTGTTTGAGCAGGACCCCCTGCGTCTGTTGCGTATCTTTCATGTGGCGCAGGAGGGCAAGCGGCATTTGTCCGGCGGCGCATTGCGTCAGGTGCGCGAACACGGGGGGCTTATCGACGATGCCTTTATTGCCAACCCCGAAGCGCAGCAAGTCTTCCTCTCTATCCTGAGCGATTCGCGCAATGT
>CAZQTO010000098.1:0-8244 GCA_964596375.1 uncultured Zetaproteobacteria bacterium
AGGGGGGTATCGTCCTCCATACAGATGCCATCCACGTTCCAGCGCTCCAGCATATGTTGCAGCCGCCGACCCAATGCCTTGTTGCTGAGAACCAGCGCGCGGATGGGCGAAAGCTGGCGCTTATCCTTTGATCTTTCCTGCATCCGGAAGGGAATGGTGATGGTGAAGGTGCTGCCTTCTCCTTCACGGCTCTGCATATCGATTCTTCCGCCCATCAGTTCGATCAGCTGTCGGGAAATCGTCGTTCCGAGACCGCTACCGCCGTAACGGCGGGTAACACTGTTGTCGGCCTGTGTGAACTGATCGAATATTTTCCCCTGTGCCGCCTCTGACATGCCAATGCCTGTATCCCGGATAACGATACGCAACATAGGCCTGTTGGCCGCATCGAAATGCAGCTCAACATGCGCTATGACCTGGCCTGCCTCGGTAAATTTCACGGCATTGCCGATGAGGTTGAGCAGCACCTGCTTCAGATGCTGCGGGTCGCCAATCAGAGCAAAAGGCACATCCGGCTCAATATTGGCCTCAACCCGGATACCCTTCTTTTTGGCCTGAGGTTCAAACATGGCTGTAACACTGCGCACCAGTTGATGCAGGTCGAAAGGCTCTTCGGCAAGCTCCAGCTTGCCCGCCTCGATGCGCGACAAATCAAGGATGCGTTCGATCAGCCCCAAGAGGTGATTGCCTGATTTCTTGATGACGGAGGCGAAGCGTTTTTGCTCGCGAGTCATATGGGTGGTACCCAGCAGATCACTCATACCGATGATGCCGTTGAGCGGCGTACGCAATTCATGACTCATATTGGCCAAGAACTGTGATTTTGCCTTGCTTGCTTCCTCGGCGGCGGCAATGGCCCCGCGCAGTTTTTTGATCAGAACAGCCATATAGATTGGAATCACCAGAATGACTGCAAGAATACCAATCACTAGATGAACATTGGATGACCAGAATGAGACATTATAGGTCACGATTAGGAAACCGATGCAGGACAGGATGGTGGCAAAAATAAGGTATGAAACACCAAATCTGAATCCATTGCCGGTGATGACCCAAAGGTAAACGACAAGAATAGGAGTCCCGATTTCCCCACCGGCCAGAATCATGCCAGTCGTGGTGATTCCAATGTCACCAATGATGCCGATAATACGACGGAGAACATTTTTTCCGGGAAAGGCAATGATCCATATGAGCATTGCTATGCAAGCGGTAAAATAGGAAACGGCAACATGAAATACAGTTGGCGTTCCAAAGGCAAAGAAATAAGCAGTCGCCAAAGCTACCGCAACTATACGAATCACTGCCTGCTCATGCTCTAAATCTGGCCTGCTGGAAAGCCGCGCCTTGATAGCGGTCAGCAACGACAATCCCGGCATTCGACTTAACCCCATGCGTTTCATATCGGGGCCACTATAGCACCATCGGCGCCGAAGTAATGATTATCGTCAATCGGTTACTCGATATTCACCTGAATCACGCCGCCTTCAATGCGCACAGGGAAGGTTTCGATATTCTCGAAAGCCGGAGGTGTGAGGGCGCGACCGTCGCGAATACAGAAGCGGGCGCCATGACGCGGACAAATAATCTGATCGCCTTCACATCTTCCACTGGCAAGCTCGCCGCCATCGTGCGTGCAGATATCGGCAATAGCGTACAACTCGCCATCCAGATTAAACACGGCGATGGGGCCGATTTCCGTTTCGATTACGCGGCGTGCGCCCGGCCCGATTTCCGCTTCCGGTGCTACTTCAATCCATTCGGCCATATCTCTATCCTCGTCTTTATTTCAACCGGGTTTGCCGTCCAGCCGAGCGCGCAGCAGGATGGAAGAATAGCGAACACCGACAATCACAAACGCGATAATCCAGCACGTTGCACTGACAATGACCGACCAGTCAAGTAGAGCCGGCTCAATAAGCGGGGGCATGATGCGGATCAGGGTGGCAAGGAATATCAGGATGAAAGCCGCAGGCATCCAAGGCAGGGCCTTGATATTGCGCCCTGTATGCCCAAGTGCGACCCTGGCCATCATACCGAGGGTGAACATGCCGATAGCCCCCACGGTCCAGGCATGGATAGCCTGCACAGTCGGGATGCCGAAAAACACGGCTGCGCCATAGAGAAGGAAACCTGCAACGAGCCATGCGTAGCCGGCATGCAACACCCATAACATCGGCTGCCTGAACACAGCGCGATCAAACCAGGCGATCAGTCGAATGCCATGGATCAGCGTGGCCAGCAGTGCCGTGATGATGACCAGCCATGTCAGCCCGGCAACAATCGCCAGAGCAAACAACAAGACCGATGGCAGAGCCAGCTTCTCAATTGTTTTGTTTTCGACCGGCCGTACGGCGATGGCGCGTTGCATAAAAAACGGCACCACACGACCGGCAACGATGGTGATCAGGCCCACGATGATGACAACGGCAAGCTGCATGGCCTGGCTGGAAACAGCACTGGCAAAACCCAGAACTTCAAGATGTACAGCTGCATTGCACAGGCTGAGCAACAGCAACAGCAGTGGTATCGGATAATTATGCGTCTGTTTTGCCTGCAGGAGTGGTTTACTCAGGACGATGGCCAGCACCGGCAGAAACAGTATGTCGAGCAGGGCAAAGGCGGAGGGAGGCAGGAAGGGAATAGTGGACAGCAGCCTTGGTGCAAGCCAGATAAGAACCAGAAGGGCCAGTGATGTACCGGATGGCGTCTCCAACCCGGTCCAGTTGCGTACCGAGGTGAGCAAAAAGCCTGCAATGACTGCCGTTGCATAGCCAAACACCATTTCATGCGCATGCCACAATGGCAGCGCGAAATAGTTAGCATGCCAGTTGTTTTGCCATAGGCCTGCCGAAAAACCGCCGAGCGAGACCAGCATCAACAAAACCGCAAAACAGATGCCAAGCAGGAAAAAAGGCCGAAAGCCAAGAGCCAGCGGGGCCCATGCTGGTGGTCCGGAAGAGGCCTTCTGAGCATCAATCGGGATGGACACGGGTGTGCCGGACATTTTAGAACATGCCCAGTTGTAGCTTGGCCTCATCCGACATCATCGATCGATCCCATGGCGGATCGAACACCAGATCGACATCAACCTCGGTGACATTGTCCACATCCAGTAAATGCGCGCGCACATCCTCAACAAGGATGGGGCCCATGCCGCAACCGGCTGCGGTTAGCGTCATAATCACCTCAATACGGTTGCCCGGATTCAGCGGCTTGATATCGCAGTGATAAATCAATCCGAGATCAACGATATTCACAGGAATTTCAGGGTCATAGCACTTCTCCAGCGCTGCCCACAATGCATCCTCGTCCACGGGGCCAGCAACAGCCTTACTCTTCTCTGCTTCCTGCGGCGTGCTTTCCAGGCCCAGCGCATCGGCATCACTGCTCTCGATACGGGCCAGATTGCCGTTGATATTGACCGTGTATGAGCTGCCCAGCGCCTGTGTAATCATCACCTGACTGCCCTCGGGGATGGTCACCGGTGTCCCCATGGGGATGAGCAGCGCCGCGCAGTCGCGCAATACGGTAATGTTTTCTCCGATATGCAGCTCCATGACTACTCCGTTTTCGCCGCTTCGGGGCTGTCCTGCAGGGCTGCGTGCAGGGTATGCCAGCAAAGCGTGGCGCATTTGATGCGGCTGGGGAACTCTCGCACCCCGGCCAGTACGGTCAGCTTGCCCAGCATCTCTTCATCCGGTGCTTCGCCGATATCTGAGGTGGCCATATGCTGAAAGTGCGTGAATATGTCCTCGGACTCGCGCACGGTCTTCCCCTTCAGTGCATCGGTCATCAGCGAGGCACTGGCCACCGAAATCGCACAGCCTTCGCCCTCGAAGGACACATCCTCAATCACGCCGGCATCGTTCACCTTCAGGTAGACATGCAGCTTGTCGCCGCACAGCGGGTTGTAGCCATCCGCCTCATGGTTGAAATCGGCCAGCTTGCCGAAATTGCGTGGCCGCTTGTTGTGATCGACAATCACCTGTTGGTACAAATCTCTCAGATCAAACATGTATAACCTCTGGGTGAATGTTCATGCGAAGAGTTCCTGTGCCTTGCTCAGGGCAGCGAACAAGGCATCGACTTCGGCCTTGGTGTTGTAGGCGGCAAAGGAAGCTCTGGCGGTAGCAGGCACCTGAAAATGCTGCATCACCGGCATGGCACAGTGGTGACCGGCACGGATGGCCACCCCTTCGCGATCGAGAATGGTGCCCAGATCGTGCGGGTGCACGCCCTTGATGGTGAAGGACAGCACACTCGCCTTATCAGCAGCTGTGCCAATGATGCGCAATCCGTCGAAGGCTTTCGCTTTCTCTGTGGCATAGGCCAGCAGGTCGTGTTCATGCGCTGCAACCGCTTCAATACCGGTACTATTCAGCCAGTTCACGGCAGCGCCAAAGCCGATAGCACCGGCGATGTTCGGCGTGCCCGCCTCGAATTTGTAGGGCAGGTCGCTGTACTGTGTTTTCTCGAAGGTGACCATGGCAATCATATCGCCGCCGCCCTGATATGGAGGCATGGCTTCAAGCAGGGCCTCCTTGGCATAGAGCATGCCAATACCTGTCGGGCCGTACATCTTATGCGCGCTGGTCACATAGAAGTCGCAATCCAGCGCCCGCACATCCACCTTCAGATGGGCCAGAGCCTGAGCACCATCGAGCAGCACCTTTGCGCCGGCTGCATGCGCCTTATCGATAATCGTTTTCACCGGATTGATGGTGCCCAGCGCGTTGGACAGGTGAACGATGCCCACCAGCTTGGTGCGCTCGGAAAGTAATGAGTCCAACTGATCCATGCACAACTCACCGGCATCGTTGATCGGAAGCACTTTAAGCGTCGCGCCAATCCGTTCGCACAACATCTGCCATGGTACGATGTCGGAATGATGCTCCATCTCGCTGACCAGCACCTCATCGCCCGCAGTGATATTGGCCATACCCCAGCTTGAGGCAACCAGATTGATGGCCTCGGTGGCGCCGCGCGTGAAGATGATCTCGCGCCGGCTGTTCGCATTGATCAGCTCGCGAATGGTGTCGCGCGCAGCCTCATAGCTGGCCGTGGCTCGCTCGGAAAGGGCGTGCACGCCACGATGCACATTGGCATTGTCGCGCTCATAGTAATGACGTACGGCATCGATCACGCGGGCCGGTTTCTGTGTGGTGGCTGCATTGTCCAGATAGACCAGCGGCTTGCCGTACACCTGCTGGTGCAGAATCGGAAACTCAGCCCGGATCTTTTCTACATCCATCATATAAAACCCCGAATCATCCGAGCATCGCTTCGGCATCCATGCCGAGCGGTAGCTTCGAGAAGGCGGCCTTCTCGATAAAACGCCGCAGAGGCATAAGGCTTATGCCGGTGAGTACCGTATCGGCGAAGGCGAAGGTAAGCATCTGGCGGGCCTCTTCGTCGGATATGCCACGTGTTTTGAGATAAAACAGCTGCTTGTCGTCCAGCTGCCCGACCGTACAACCGTGTGCAGCCTTCACGTCATCGTGATGAATCACCAACTCCGGCTTGGCATCGATCTCCGCCTTGTCGGATAACAACAGATTGGCATTGCTCTGTGCCGAGTCGGTGCCGGAAGCCCCTTTATGCACAATCACCTTGCCATTAAACACACCGTGCGCACGGCCGTCCAACACGCCACGATAATGCTCGCGACTGGTGCAATGCGGTGCGCGGTGATCGATCTGTGTGTGGTGGTCGCAGTGCTGCCGGCCAGTCGGCATATACAGGCCGTTGAGCCGGCATGACGCTCCGGCTTCGGCGAGACTTACCGCAATATCCAGCCGGGAAAGGGAGGCGCCAAGCGCAATGGCGTGCGAGGTGAGGTTGCTGTCGCGACTCTGGCTCACATCCAGGCGACCAAGGTGAAACTGCTTCAGCGATTCGTCCTGCAAGCGGTCGTGATTCAGTTGTGCACCTTCGCCCAAATGGACCAGCGTCACCGCATGGGTTAATCCCGGCTCTTCATTCACCCCGGCATAGTGCTCAATCACATGTGCTTCTGCCTGCCTGCCCAGCCATAGTCCATGACGCAGATGCGAGGCACCCTTTCCTACGGCGATATGCAACATATAGATAGGCTTGTCGAGTTTCACACCGTCGGCCAGACACAGACAGAGACCATCTTCGGCCAAAGCACTATTGGCTGCGATTGCAGCATTGAACAACGGCGCATCGGCCTCCCATCCAAGGGCTTTTGCAGCCTGCTGCTCGTTGTCGGCCAGAAGTTCGGAAAGCGGCGTCAGGCTTGCTCCGTCGGGAAGCTTCGTCGCGCCCTGAAGCAAACGGCCATTGGCAAACACGATGCGCCAGGCATCGAGTCCGGGGACAGCCAGCGCTTCGATGTCGGAATCCGCAAGGCTGGCCGGTGCAGCTGCTGTCCACCAGGTCTCGCCGAGGGTGCTGCCGATGCGAGCCAGAGAGGTATATTTCCACTCTTCCTGACGCGTGGTCGGAAGACCGCTCTGCTCAAAGGCTTCCCATGCATCTTTTCGGAATTTGGCAAGCTCAGGCATGAGCTTCCTCACGCACCCAGTCATAGCCGCGCTTCTCCAGTTCCAAGGCCAGATTACGGTCGCCGGTTTTCAGGATACGACCATCGACCAGCACATGGACGAGGTCCGGCTCGATATAGTCCAGAAGCCTTTGATAATGCGTCACCATGACAACGGAGCGATCGGCTGCACGCAATTTATTCACGCCGCCGGCCACCACGCGCAGTGCATCGATATCAAGCCCCGAATCGGTTTCGTCGAGGATAGCGAGACTCGGCTCCAGCACGGCCATCTGGAATATCTCGTTGCGCTTCTTTTCACCACCGGAGAACCCTTCATTCACACCGCGCGATAGAAAGGCCGGATCCAGCCCGACCATTTTTGCTTTCTCACGCACCAACTGCATGAACTCCATGGCATCCAGTTCTTCCAGGCCCTGATGCCGGCGTCGCGCATTGAGCCCGGCCTTGAGCAGGTAGACGTTGTTCACGCCCGGGATTTCCACCGGATATTGGAAAGCAAGGAATACGCCTGCCCAGGCGCGCTCTTCCGGTTGCATGGCAAGCAGATCCTGCCCGTGGAAAGAAACGGAGCCTGCAGTCACTTCATAGCCATCGCGCCCGGCAATCACATTGGAAAGCGTGCTCTTGCCCGAGCCGTTCGGCCCCATGATGGCATGCACCTCGCCGGGCTTCACCGTCAGGTTGATGCCCTTCAATATCTTCTTGCCATCTACCGAGGCATGCAGGTTTTCAATCTTCAACATATTAAGAATCCTTTTCCTTTTATCCGACCGCGCCTTCGAGGGATACTTCCATCAGGCGATTGGCTTCCACCGCAAACTCCATCGGCAGTTCGTTAAACACATCCTTGCAGAAGCCGTTGACGATGAGGTTGACCGCATCCTCCTCAGAGATACCGCGGCTCTTGCAGTAAAACAGCTGATCTTCGCCGATGCGTGAGGTGGTTGCTTCGTGTTCCATCGTCGCCGTCGGGTTCTTCACCTCGACATAAGGGAAGGTGTGTGCGCCGCACGTGCTGCCGATGAGCAGCGAATCGCATTGTGTATGGTTGCGAGCGCCTTCCGCATTCTTGCCGATATGCACCAGACCGCGATATGACTGCTGCCCGAAGCCGGCCGAAATACCCTTGGAAACAATCGTGCTGCGTGTGTTCTTGCCCAGATGTACCATCTTGGTGCCGGTGTCTGCCTGCTGATGCATCTTGGTCAGGGCCACCGAGTAGAACTCGCCGACCGAATCGTCGCCGCGCAATACGCAGCTCGGATACTTCCAGGTGATGGCACTGCCTGTTTCAACCTGCGTCCAGGAAATCTTGGCGCGCTTGCCGCGACAATCGCCTCGCTTGGTCACGAAGTTATAGATACCGCCCAGGCCATTCTCATCGCCCGGATACCAGTTCTGCACGGTCGAATACTTGATCTGCGCATCATCGAGCGCGACCAGCTCAACCACGGCCGCATGCAGCTGATTCTCATCGCGCTGTGGAGCCGTACAACCTTCCAGATACGATACATAAGCACCTTCGTCGGCAATAATCAGGGTGCGTTCGAACTGCCCGGTATTGGAGGCGTTGATGCGGAAATAGGTCGAAAGCTCCATCGGGCAGCGCACGCCCTTGGGGATGTAGACGAAGGAACCATCGGAGAACACGGCCGAATTGAGTGCGGCAAAGACGTTATCGCCTGTCGGCACAACCGTGCCCAGATACTGCTGCA
>CAZQTO010000099.1:0-8144 GCA_964596375.1 uncultured Zetaproteobacteria bacterium
GCCATCGTGTTTGCCAAAAATGGCGTAACCCTGGGTGTGGGCGCCGGCCAGATGAACCGGGTGAACTCCACCCGCATTGCCGCCCTTCACGGTGGCTCAGCCATCAAGGGTTCGGCAGTGGCCTCCGATGCCTTCTTCCCGTTCCGTGATGGTGTGGATGCACTGGCCGATGCAGGCGCTACCGCCGTCATCCAGCCGGGCGGCTCGATCCGCGACGCCGAAGTGATCGCCGCCGCCGACGAGAAAGACATCGCCATGATCTTCACCGGCATCCGTCACTTCCGCCACTGATTCTCATCTGACAATCCGTCTAAACAAAAGCCCGCTCATCGAGCGGGCTTTTGCAATCTAATAGTTTCAAATTGATTAGATCAGCCTTCCACATTTAGAGCACTTTATTTTGTGGTTGTTTATCACCTCAAATCCTTCGGAAACTTTTATTAATTCCCTTTCAGGTCCCTTATATACTGGATTTTCATTCTCCTCCCAATAGGCATCGCCCGATTTGCCACAATCAGGACAATTAATATAAGTTGTAAACTTTTCTCTTTTTGCCATGGAGTCTCCTCATTTACACCCAGTTTTTAAACGTAAAAAAACACTAAGTCGTGTACTTAATCAAAATATTGTCTACGAGATCAATGATGAAGTCTGTTGCCTTCACTTCAGAGATGGAAATGCCCGATGGGTGAGCAGACGAATTTCTAATTCCTAGCTTCGTATCGAGTATTTTTTTTATATCTCCACTAATAATTCTTGATGATCTGGCCAACTCTATAAACTTCCCCTCAGGAATCTCGGAAAAATCATCCATTATATTAACGGCAGTAATTTTAATTCTTTTGTCAGTGTTTTTTGCCAAAGCGGTGTTAAAAGCAGCCAAGTGGTTGTAAAAAATGTAATCGTAAAGATGGTGCACAGCCAAAGCCCATGTAAGAACAATAGCTGCTCTTCTGGCTCCAATCTCATAACAATCAATAGCTTCCTGTAGAAATGATTGTTTGTGTGTATCCTGCACCTTAGAAAGAAGAGCTCTGAGCAAATGGCTGGTTTCTTGCCTTGCAGGGCCAGAGTGAAGAGTCTTCTGAATTTCTAGCTCAGAATTTCTTTCAAGATGATAACCATTTTTGACTTTTATATATTTAGAAACTTTGCCTCGAACTTTTTTCGTATGGCGGGATAGATATGCTGAAATGTTAGAATATTTTTGAAGCCTTGTTATTTCAAAGCAACGTTCAATGCCGGCAGGAGTTGCCGCCTCCTCTTTCATAATTACCGTTATAAAATAAACAAAGTAATCAATCAGGATTGAAGGCGGTTGCTCACTTACATTAGGGACCTGTAAAAGAAATGCTTCCAGTTCCTCTTTCATTCATCACTTTCTTTCTTGGGCATATCATGTTCGAGAAAATTCATGCCGGACACTGATACTGTAATATTTTCAGCGGTTGATGTGTCTAACCACCCCTTCCTATTGCTTGTGTCCCAAAGACTCTGCTGCAATGCACCTGGCACTTTAACACCGACATCACGGTAGCAAGTAAATATATGATCAATTGTGATATCTTCTATCCCTAGTTTGTGCTGAAGGTAATATACGAAGATCAGGTTATGATCATAATTATTTTTGGCTTTATATTCTCCGTGAAAATCTTTAAGCCTTTTGGTTTTTCCTGCTCCAGAAAGATCTAAATCTTTTACAATAGCTCCAGAAGAACTCCCTCCTGACTTTTTCTTCGCAATCTTCCCTGCTTTGGGAGGCGTGCTTGGCGTGGGTCGCTCTCTTTTCTTCGAGCGGACTCGCTTTGGAGATTCTCCTGATGGGCTTCCTGCTAATTGCTCTTTGAAATCGGAATATATTAATTGAACAAACGAGCTGTCGCCTTCAACCTCTAGAATGCCTTGAGCCAAATCAATTTTGAGTTTTACCGTTGTCATTTCCCCTCCCCCTTTTGATCACCCTCGCTGATTAATACTAATCAGCTAGTGCTGCGAAACTTAATCATAAAGTAAAAAAGTTCATTATAGCAAATTATGGATTTGTACTGGAGTCTTAATTAAGTCAACTCGAATAGGCATCAGGAAGTTGGCGCCATCACGTGTCATGTGCGATTCGAACTTCGCTTTGACCTTTGCATGCAACTCGGGGGAAAGACTGTGATCGCTGTGCGTCACCTTGAGAATCTTCTTTTCGAAATCGGCGAAATCATCGAAATGCATGGGCGAGAGGAAGAAAGTCTCGCTGGCCAGTTCGAACAGGCCTGAATCGACTGCGCGTTGCGTCGCCTCAAAGGCGGCCAGACGAACCTGCTCCTCATCATGGAACATGCGCAGGATGTTGTTGAAAGCGCCCGCAAACACCGGCTCGGAGATGTAGGCAAAGCCGCCGGGCTTGAGCACCCGTTTGACCTCGGACATGGCTCTGTCCATCAGATCCAGCGGCACGTGATGCAGCGATTTGAACATGAAGGCGACATCAAATACCTCGTCCGGGAATGGGACATCCTCGGCCCCGGCCTTGACGAACTCGACATTGGGCAGGTCGGTAATCTTTTGGTGAAGAGCATGCTGAATCTCGTCCACTTCCAGCGCCACCATGCTGCGCCCGCTTCCTTCCGTAGCAATGAGCCGTGTCAGCTCGGCTCGGCCGCAGCCAAGTTCAAGGAGATGCTTGCCGTCCAGCTCCAGAAGCGAATTGAACAGCTCCGGTTCGGGATAGGCGCGGGTGATGTTTTCTTCGACTAGTTTCATAGGTGTGAACATACGGCGGGGACAACGGCATGGGAATACCCATTGGAAGAATCGCCGCCATTCCGGACACTCCATAATACCCGACACCGTTTGGGTGTTAAATAATATATACAGGTGTCTATTATTGTGAATAATGGTGCCGGTGACGAAGGAACTCAGCGCCAAGATTAAAGCCCTGCGCGAAAAACAGGGGCTTTCCCAGCGGGGGCTGGCCGAAGCGGCCGGCATCAGTGCGGCTTCCCTGTCACAGCTCGAAGCAGGTCTTACCTCGCCCTCGGTGGCCACGCTGGAGAAACTGGCAGACGGGCTTGGTGTTGCAATCGCTGCTTTCTTCCTTGAAACCGGCGATGCCGTGGATATTGAAATCTTCGACCTTAACGATCGCCCCTCCGTACCCTTAAGTCAGGGCGGGCGCTTTGTGCCCTTAACCGCCATGCATCAGCCGACCGGCTTTGAACCCATGCTGGTGCAACTCGATCCCGGCGGCAGCTTCGAGGAAGGGCAATACGGCATCAAGAGTCCGCATGCCTTTGTCTGGATACGCCACGGCAAGGCCCTGCTCGAATACGACGGGCGCGAATATACCCTTAGTGAAATGCAGTCGCTTTATTATGATGCGCGCAAGCAGCACAACTGGCGCAATGTGTCCGATGAGATTTGCGAGCTGCTGATGGTGCGTTCGCGATGAGCCTCTCGCTCACCCTTGCCCTGTCGGCCTGCGCTGCGGTGTTCGCCGCTGTATTTTCCTCAGTATTGCAAGGAGCGTGGCAACGTAGCCTTCTCTGCCTTCTGCTTGCCATCACAGGACTGCTTGCCATCGCCGCCGGCATCACTGGGCTGACGGATGGTGGCGGTGCCATACTTCTGCCAATGGGCCTTCCGTGGCTGCCGATGCATGCGAACATGGATGCGCTGGCCTCGTTCTTCTTTCTGGTCATTGGTTCGCTGCTGCTGCCCGTGGCCATCTACTCGCAGGGCTATCTGCGCGGCGAGGAGCGGCTGACGCCGCTGGCTGTGTTCATGCCGCTGTTCGTGCTCGGCATGCTGGGCGTCGTCATCGCCGACGATGCCTTCACCTTCATGCTATTCTGGGAACTGATGAGCGTTTCATCCTATTTTCTGGTGACCTTCAAGCATGAGAATCTGGAAAACAGAAAAGCAGGCTTTATCTACCTGCTGATGGCGCACATGGCCGGTCTGCTGATCCTCGGAAGCTTTGCTGTTTTATATGCTGCTTCCGGGTCATTTGAATTTTCCGCCATGCGCGAAGCTGCTATTTCGCCATTCTGGGCCTCGGTCGCCTTCCTGCTCGCTGGCTTCGGCTTCGGCACCAAGGCCGGCGTGGTACCGCTGCACGGCTGGCTACCCGAGGCGCATCCGGTTGCGCCAAGCAATGTGTCGGCATTGATGAGCGGCATCATGCTCAAGGTCGCCATTTTCGGTTTCATCCGCGTTGTCTGGGATCTGATGGGGCCGGGCGATTTCCAGTGGTGGTGGGGGGCGCTGGTGCTGGCCGCCGGTTCAAGCTCCGCGATCATCGGCGTATTGCTGGCCCTGCAACAACACGATCTGAAGCGTCTGCTTGCCTACCATTCCATTGAAAATATCGGCATCATCCTGATCGGTCTGGGCTTAAGCCTTCTGCTGGCCCATTTCGGACATTTAACGCTGGCAGCGTTGGGACTCATCGCCGCTCTTTATCACACCATCAACCATGCGTTGTTCAAGGGCCTGTTGTTCATGGGTGCCGGAGCCGTGTTGCACAGCACGGGCACACGTGACATGGAGTCCATGGGCGGGCTGATTCACCGGATGCCATGGACAGCAGGACTGTTTCTGGTGGCGTGTCTTTCGATCTCGGCCCTGCCGCCGTTCAATGGCTTTGTCTCCGAGTGGCTGACCTTCCAGACGGCGCTGATGGCGCCCCAACTGGGCGGCGCCCTGCTGACCGCTATTGTACCCTTTTCAGCTGCCATGCTGGCATTGGCCGGTGCGTTGGCCGCCACCTGTTTTGTCAAGGTGTTCGGCGTTGTTTTTCTGGGTCATGCCCGCAGTCAGCTTGCATCCGATGCGCATGAGGTGGACAACTGGATGAAAGCAGGCATGGCTGTTCCGGCAGTGCTCTGCCTGTTGCTCGGGCTGTTGCCTGTAATGTTTATTCCACTCATGGACAGTGTGCCGCAATTGTTGCTACATACATCCTTGGCCGGCTCCGTACATGAGCAAGGCTGGTTATGGCTGACGCCTGTCGATGTCACACATAGCTCTTATTCCGCACCGATCATCCTGATCGGCATGCTCGTTCTCGGGGGCCTTGCCTTCTGGCTGTTGCATCCCAAGGGAACGAGTATTCGCCGCAGTGTCATGTGGAGCTGTGGCAATCCCCATACCCATGCGCGCATGCAGTACAATGCAACCAGTTTTTCGCAACCTCTCCGCCGTATATTCGCAGGCATCTATCGACCTGAAGAGCATGCGCACATTGAACGCAATCGCCACAAACTGCTGACGGACAAAGTCACTTATGTGGTGCATGTCGGAGATATGGCCGTGAAGTACATATATCAACCTATCGGCAAATTCACCCTGTTTACTTCCAAATTGCTGCAGCATGAGCATGAGCGCGGCATTCATGCATATCTGGCATATACATTCTTTACTATTGTGTTTTTGCTGGCGGTATTTATATGAGTTCTGCCTTCGTGCAAATGCTACAAGCCATACTGCTTTTGCTGCTCGCCCCTTTGGCGGCAGGATTTGTATCCACCTGCAAAGCACGACTGCAAAACCGCAGGGGCGCCAGCGTGCTGCAGCCTTGGCGTAATCTGCGCAAGCTGTTCGGCAAAGAAGTCGTGATGGCGGAACATGCCTCGTGGATCTTCCGCACCGCACCCTATGTGGTGTTCACCGCCACTGTGATGGCAGCAAGCGTCGTGCCTGCCCTGCTGGTGGACACCCCGCTTTCGCTGACTGCGGACGTGATTGCGCTGGTGGCGCTGCTGGCACTTGCCCGTTTCTTTCTGGCGCTGGCCGGCATGGACATCGGCACAGCCTTCGGCGGCATGGGTGTGAGCCGTGAAATGACCTTTTCAGCATTGGCAGAACCGGCCATGCTGATGAGCATCTTCGTTCTTTCACTCGGCGCGCACAGCACCAATCTAACCACCATGATCAATCACACGCTTAACTCGCCGTTTGCCCTGCATCCATCGCTTGCCTTTGCCTTCGTCGCCATGCTGATGATCGCGGTAGCCGAGAATGGCCGCATCCCGATTGACAACCCGGGCACGCATCTGGAACTGACCATGATCCATGAGGCCATGATCCTCGAATATTCAGGGCGTCATCTGGCCCTGATGGAATGGGCCGCGATGGTCAAGTTGATGCTCTTCGCCACGCTGATCACCGATCTGTTTATGCCTTGGGGCATGACACTTGAGGCCAGCCCTGCCGGCGTGTCGTTAGCGTTAGCCCTATGGATCGTGAAGCTGGCTGGCCTGCTGCTGGCATTGGCGGTCATTGAAACAGGGCTGGCCAAGCTGCGCCTGTTTGAAGTGCCTGAATATCTGAGCGGTGCATTTGTTATCGCCTTTCTCGGATTGTTGTCCTACTACATGCTGGAGGTCGGGGCATGAGTGCGTCACTGGTTCAGCAACTGATTGACGGGTTGGCTGCGCTGATGCTGTTGACCTCCTTTGCCCTGCTCGCCCAGCATCGAATGCTTTCGGTGCTTAACTGGTTTGCCGCCCAGGGCTTTTTGCTGGCCGCGACCGCAGCCGTGGTGGCCTACGGTACCGACAACCATGAACTTTATATTTCCGCCATGATGGCCCTGTTGCTCAAAGGTATGTTGTTACCATGGCTGCTGTGGCGGGTGATCCGTAAGTTGCGCGTGCATCGCGAGGTTGAGCCCCTGATGAACAGCACGCTGACCATGATCATTGCCCTGGGCGTAACGTTGTTCTCCTTCCATATCATCCAGCCTATCGAGAAAATATCGGAACTGATGACGCGCGACTCAATGGCCATTGCCACCGCCTGTGTATTGCTCGGTATGCTGATGATGATCACGCGCAAAAAGGCCATCACTCAGGTGATCGGATTTCTGGCGGTTGAAAATTCCCTGTTTTTCGCCGCCATTGGTTCGACCAATGGCATGCCGTTGATCGTCGAAATAGGCATTGCCTTCGACGTGCTGATCGCAGCCCTGATTTTCGGCCTGTTCTTCTTTCAGATTCGCACCACCTTTGATTCGCTGGAGGTGGATGCCATGAATGTCCATCTGATCCACAAGGATGACGACGAATGAATCTGTTTCTCGCCACCCTGCTTTCACCGCTGGTCGGAGGGTTGCTGCTGGGGATGATCAACAATCCCAGACTCGCTGCCCGCATCAATATCGCCACAGGTGTATCCACCTTCACCTTCAGCTTGCTACTGGCGATACAGGTGCTCGATACAAAATCAGTGGATGCCATCGACGGCTGGTTCCATCTTGATGCGTATAATGTGTTTCTGGTTGCGCTGACCACCTTTGTCGGCATGACCACAACTATTTTTTCAGGCCCCTACATGCGCCATGAACTGGAAGGCGGGCGCTTGGATTTGCCCCGCTTGCGTCTGTATCACAGCATGTTTCAGCTCTTCCAGTTCGGCATGCTGCTCGGTTTCACCACCAACAATATCGGTGTGCTGTGGGTATCTCTGGAACTCGCCACGCTGGCTACTGTGCTGCTGGTTTCGCTGTACCGCACGCCTGCCTCGATTGCTGCGGCATGGAAATATTTCATCCTCTGCGGCATGGGCATTGCCTTGGCCCTGTTCGGCACGGTGCTTGTATTTTTCACTTCATCTGCAGTGCTGGGACACGGTAACGAGGCACTGAACTGGACGGCATTATACGCCCATGCCGCCGAGCTCGATCCGGCGGTGATGAGCATTGCCTTCTGCTTTCTGATGGTTGGCTACGGCACCAAAGTGGGGCTGGCGCCGATGCATGCCTGGCTGCCAGATGCGCACGGCGAAGGCCCGACACCTGTATCGGCCGTACTTTCAGGCCTGCTGCTTAATCTTGCCCTGTATGCACTGGTGCGCTGCAAAATGCTGGTGGATGGCTCCACAGGTACAGACATGGCCGGCCACATTATGATGGGCTTTGGCTTGCTGTCGCTTGCTGTCGCTGCTCTTAGTCTGCACAAGCAGCGCGATATCAAACGCATGTTCTCCTTTTCCTCCATCGAACACATGGGCCTGATGACCTTCGCCTTCGGCATCGGCACCACCCTTTCCAGCTTCGCGGCACTGTTGCACATGACCGTCCATTCGCTGGTCAAATCCGGCATCTTCTTCACCGTAGGCCACGCCGCACAGGCCATGGGCACACAGAAGATGTC
>CAZQTO010000100.1:0-8039 GCA_964596375.1 uncultured Zetaproteobacteria bacterium
ATGTGCACCTGAAGGATCTCGGCCAGATGGTGGCGCGCGAGATCGAGGCGGCCGGCGGCGTGGCCAAGGAATTCAATACCATCGCCGTGGATGACGGCATCGCCATGGGGCATGGCGGCATGCTGTATTCCCTGCCCAGCCGCGAGATCATTGCCGATTCGGTGGAGTATATGGTCAATGCGCATTGCGCCGATGCCATGGTTTGCATCTCCAACTGCGACAAGATCACCCCCGGCATGCTCAACGCGGCCCTGCGCCTGAATATCCCGGCGGTATTCGTCTCCGGCGGACCGATGGAGGCCGGCAAGGTGACCATCAACAATCGTGAGCTGCATCTCGATCTGGTCGATGCCATGGTCATGGCGGCAAGCCCCGATGAGTCCGATGAGGATGTGGCCGCCGTGGAACGTTCGGCCTGCCCGACCTGCGGTTCCTGCTCGGGCATGTTCACGGCCAATTCGATGAACTGTCTGGCCGAGGCGCTGGGTCTGGCCCTGCCGGGCAACGGTTCGCTTTTGGCCACGCATGCGGATCGCAAGGAATTATTCCTTGAAGCGGGCCGTACCGCCGTGGAGTTGTGCAGGCGTTATTATGAAAACGACGACGCGTCGGCCCTGCCGCGCTCGATTGCCACCTTCGAAGCCTTTGAAAACGCCATCGCACTGGATATCGCCATGGGTGGTTCCACGAACACCGTGCTGCATCTGCTGGCCTGCGCGCAGGAAGCAGAGGTGGATTTCACCATGGCCGACATCGACCGCATGAGCCGCCGTGTGCCGAATCTGTGCAAGGTTGCGCCTGCCGTGCAGCACTATCACATGGAGGATGTGCACCGCGCGGGCGGGGTGATTGGTATTCTCGCCGAGCTTGATCGTGCAGGCCTGATCCATCGCAATATTCCCACCGTGCATGCCGCCACGCTGGGCGAAGGCCTTGATGCCAACGATGTGATGAACGAAGCCAATTCTCAGGCTAGAGAAATGTATCTCGCCGCACCCGGCGGCGTGCCCACGCAGGTGGCGTTTTCACAAAGCGAGCGCTGGAAGTCGCTGGATACGGATCGTGAGAAAGGCTGCATCCGCAGCGTTGAAAATGCCTATTCGCAGGAGGGCGGTCTGGCCGTGTTGTACGGAAACATCGCCGAGCGTGGCTGCATCGTGAAAACCGCAGGTGTGGACAAGTCCATCTGGAAGTTCAGCGGCACGGCCAATGTGTTCGAATCGCAGGATGATGCCGTAAGCGGCATCCTCAATGATCGCGTGAAGCCCGGCGACGTGGTGATTATCCGCTACGAAGGCCCCAAGGGCGGTCCCGGCATGCAGGAGATGCTCTATCCGACCTCCTATCTCAAATCCAAAGGCATGGGCAAGGTCTGCGCGCTTTTGACTGACGGACGCTTCTCCGGCGGCACCTCCGGGCTATCCATCGGGCATGCCTCGCCGGAAGCAGCCGAAGGCGGCGCTATCGGCCTGATCGAGAATGGCGACAGGATTGAAATCGACATCCCGAAGCGCACCATCAACCTGGCCGTCAGCGATAAGGAAATGGCCTCCAGACGCGCCGCCATGGAATCAAAGGGTGCGAATGCCTGGAAACCCGTTAAACGCGACCGCGTGGTCTCCAAGGCCCTGCTAGCCTATGCAGCACTCACTACCAGTGCCGACAAAGGCGCTGTGCGCAATCTGGAGCAGTTGAAATAGGACAACAGGAGACAGGGGGAGAGCAATGCGCCTGAGAGAGTCCGACCCCGGCAAGCCTTGTGTGCGGCATCGCCGGCATGCCTGTCGTGATGCAGGCGCAGTCGTGGCCGGGGTATAAGCATGGCGACCCTGCTCAGGCGTTTTGTGCTGCTTTATCTTCCGCTGGCGATCGGGTTGAGCATTGTTCTGGTACTGCTCGCCCGCTTCGACGAACACGCACGCGTGGCGCAATTGGCGGCAAGCGAAGCCCGCCATGTCGGGGTGGCCCGCGAGCGGACTGAAAAAGACTTCGAATCGGCTGAAGGCGATATCCGCATTATCGTGGAGATGGACGAGCTGCGTCAGTATGTGGATAGCGGCGATTTGCTTCATCGGCAGAGGATGGAGGAGTTTTTCCTGCTGCTTTCACGGGGAAGACAGCACTACAGCGAGATTCGCTATCTCGATGCAAGCGGTCAGGAAGTGATCCGCGTTGACTACATGGATGGCATGCCTGCCGTCGTGCCGCATGACGAATTACAGGACAAATCCCGGCGCGAATACTTTGGTGCCGCGATGCAGCTTGCCCGCAACGAAATCTATGTTTCCCCGCTGGAACTGAATATAGAGCACGGGCAGGTGGAGATTCCCTACCGGCCGGTGATTCGCTTCGCCACACCCGTGTTCGACAGCGCAGGACACAGGCGTGGCGTGGTGGTACTCAATTATATCGCCGATGAAATGCTGCATCACTTCCGGGTGGGGATGCAGGGAAGTGAGTCGGGTGGCGGCATGTTGCTCAATCGCGAGGGCTACTGGCTGAGCAGTCCGAATCGGCAGGACGAATGGGGCTTCATGCTGGGCAGGCAGGAGCGAACCTTCGGGCATGATTATCCCGAAGCATGGCGTACGATATCGACTGGCGATACGGGCACGCTGCTGACGAAGCAGGGCCTGTTTGCATATGCCACGGCCCGTCCCCTGCTGATTGATGAGCATCCGTCCATGGGTTCTGTGGTGCAGGGCGTATCCGACGGGAAGAAGGAGGATGCTGCCGGCTACCATTGGAAGGCTGTGACGTTTGTGCCGCAGTCCGTTATTTCAGCCGGAGCCTTCTACAAAAGGACCAGCGGGCTGATACTGGCTGTCGCGGCCTATCTGCTGCTTGCACTGGCCGTTTTTATCATCGTGCTTGTTGTCTCAAGATATAAAAAGACCGAACAGGCATTGAAGCAGATGGCGCTGCTTCCGGAAATGGCTCCCGGGCCGGTGATGCGGGTTGATCGGGCCGGAACAGTCTGTCTGGCCAATACGGCAAGCAATGATCTGTATGGCAGGGATAAGGTTGAGGGCATGTCGATCTTCGCAGCCATTCCCGGTCTGGCTGGTGAAGACTTCGCGGACATGTTCGCTCCCGAAGAGAAGATCATGCAGATGGAAACGAAGCTAGGGGATGCAGACTATTTCTTTGTCCTGCGCTCCGGACCCTTGCGTAAATTTGTGTTCGCCTACGGGGCGGATATCACCCCGCTCAAGCATCTCGAGGAGCAGGTGCGACAGGCCCAGAAGATGGAGGTGGTGGGCCAGCTTGCCGGCGGTATTGCGCATGACTTCAACACCCTGCTCGGCGTGATTCTGGGCTATAGCGAAATGCTCAGGGATGGCCTGCCGGAGGGGGGCGTCGGCCGGCAAAATATTGATGCGATATTACAGGCTGGCGGGCGCGCCAAGGCCCTGGTGAAGCAACTGATGGATTTCAGCAGGCTGGGCACGAGCAAGCAGGAGCCGGTAAACCTGGCATTGCTGCTCAAAGAGACCATCAGGCTGCTGCGCCATTCCCTGCCGGAAAAGGTCAGCATCGAACAGGATATACAGATGAACACGGGCGAGATTCAGGCCAATGCCACCCAGATCGGGCAGGTCATCATGAATCTTTGCATGAATGCCGCCGACGCCATGGATGATGGCGAAGGGGTGCTGCAGATAGACTTGAAGGAGAGCAGGGTGGATGACAGGATGGCTTCAGTCCAACATGTCCAGCCGGGGACCGCCTATCTGCAGCTGAGCATATCGGATAATGGCTGCGGTATGGATAAAGAAACCATGCAACACCTGTTCGAGCCCTTTTTCACCACCAAGGATGTCGGCAAGGGGACCGGATTGGGCCTGGCCGTGGTGCACGGCATCGTGAAAGACCATGGCGGCTTTGTTTTTGTGGAAAGCAAGCCGGGAAAGGGCAGCAGCTTTCATGTGTATCTGCCGAAGAGCAGGGGGGTGAAGTCGTGAAATGGTTTGCCGCTTTTCCTGATCAAAACTGGAGGTTTGAATGGCGCGCATACTGATTATCGATGACGAGCAACTTTTCAGGCAAATGCTGCGGCAGATGCTGGAGCTGGCCGGCCATAAGGTGACGGAAGCATGCGAAGGCGGGCAGGGGATAGAGGTATACCGCAAGGAACCGGCGGATCTGGTCATCACCGATATCTTCATGCCGGAAAAAGAAGGCATCTCGACCATTCAGGAGCTGAAGCAGGAATTCCCTGATGTCAAGGTGATTGCTGTCACCGGCGGGGGGAACAAGCGCTGTGGCTTTGAATACCTGAGATTCGCGGAAAATGTCGGGGCCGACAAGACACTCAACAAACCCTTTGAACGGCAGGAAATTCTCGATGCGATTGATGAGTTGCTGGCTTAGATGGGCGACCACATGAAACAGATTTCTGTCTCTGCCGATTGGTCGGGGAGGGTTGAATGGCGCACATACTGATTATCGATGACGAGGAACTATTCCGGAACATGCTGCGGCAGATGCTGGAGCTGGCCGGCCATAAGGTGACCGAAGCAGCCGATGGCGGGCAGGGGATAGAAGCGCAGCGCAAGGAACCGGCGGACCTGGTCATCACCGACATCTTCATGCCGGAGAAAGAGGGCATCGAGACCATCCGGGAGATGAAGCGGGATTTTCCAGCGGTGAAAATCATCGCTGTCACCGGCGGTGGCAACAAACGCCGTGGCTTCGAATACCTGGAGTACGCGAGTAAAATCGGTGCCGACCGGGTGCTTTCCAAGCCTTTTGAACGCAAGGAAATCCTCGCTGCGATTGATGAGTTACTGGCCTAGGAAATCGTCACCATGAGCACCACAGACTCGACCGCTTGCTGCTTGTCATGGAACTGGCGGAGAGGGTAGGTTGCAGGTTCAATAGCGAGGGGGTGTAGACATGACAAATGAGCAAGAACATCGTCTGGAAGTCATCCTTGAAGACATGAACGGAAAGTTCGACCTGCTGCTGGAAGGTCACGCATCTCTGGACCAGAAGATCGACCGGGTTCACGACTCAGCCAAAGACGACCATCGGGAATCGATGGCGATGATCAAGACCGTGCATGATTCGCTGGATGAAAAAATTGATTCAGTTCGCGACGAACTGAAAGGTGAAATGAGCGAACTTAGAGGTGAGATGGGTGAGCTGAGAGGCGAAGTTCGAGCGGTTGGGGAGAAGGTGGGCACCCACGGAGAACGCATTGTCCATCTGGAGAAAAGGGTCGCCTGATTCCCCCTCAGTAGTTCACTTTAATAGATTATAATCACCCAGGTTGAACAATTTTCGTGAAAAGATGAAGCCGGTCACCGGTTCAGGCGAAAGACTGGTGACTTCCTCGCTCATATTCCTGCGGTAGAAGGCGGTGACAGTGGCATTCTGCCAGACCGTCTTTTGCATCTTTTCCCTCATTTTGGTGACGTAGGCATCCTGAAGCTCTTTTTTCGGATGGATGGCCTTGATGCTGGCATCATTTTTCACAGCGGTGATGGCCTGCACGATATAATCGGTCGCCACCTGCATATAAGACATCTGCGAGCTGTGGCCTGAGCCGGTGTTCGGCCCGTTCACCTTGAAGTAGTTGGGGAAGCCTGAAACGGTGATGCCCTTGTAAGAGACGGCCTCTTTTTCCCATTCGCTATTCAGGTTGCGGCCATTTAAGCCATAGACCTGAAAGGTCAGCGCCTTTTTCATATCCGAATAGGCGTAATACCCCGTGGCGTAGACAATGATATCCAGAGGGATGTCTTTACCGTCTTTTGTTTTGATCCCTGTGGGCGTGATGCATGCAATGCCGCTGATATCCACATCGACGTTGTCACGGGCCAGTGCCGGGAGATAGGTATTGGTCGGGATCACACGGCGGCAGCCCAATTCATAATCGGGTAGCATATGTTCGCGCAGTTTTTCGTCGCGGATGTAGAGATCGAGATGCTTTTGCATCCGCCTGCGGTAATGGTCCTTCATAAGCGGAGCGAGTCCTGAGATCACCGGATAGCGGCGGAAGGCGATGAAGCGGATGTCGTAAAAAATAAACACGAAGAAACGGATGAGGTGGCGGATGCCGGGCCACGTTCGCATGGCGCGCTCCACGGCACTGTATTCGCGATCTGAACGCGGCAGGATCCACTGCGCCTTGCCCATGAACAGGGTCAATCTGGAAACCTTGCCGGCCATGGCAGGAACAATCTGCGCCCCTGAGCAACCCGAACCGATCACCCCGACACGCTTGCCCTCATAAGGGACAGAGTGATCCCAGTGGCCGGCGTGGAATATCGCACCCTTGAAGCTTTCGGCTCCCTTGATGTTGGGGATATGCGGGTTGGCCAGCACGCCGCTGGAATCGATGACAAAGCGGGCGGTATAGCGCTCCCCCGACTCGGTCTCGATATGCCACAGGCTGGCGCTCTCATCAAACGTGAGGCTGCTGACCGTCTGTTTCGTTCTGGCCTTTTTTCGCAGGCCGAAGGTATCGATGATGTGGTTGGTATAGGCGAGCAATTCGCTTTGCGGGGCAAAGGTTTTTTTAAACGGGAAGGGAATAAAGGAAACGGAATAGAGGCTGGTGGGAATATCCACCTCGGCTCCGGGGTAGGAGTTGATCTGCCAGGTGCCGCCGAGTTCTGGGCTGCGTTCCAGCATGATAAAATCATCAAAGCCCTTTTTCTGCAATCGCACAGCTGCCAGCAAGCCTGAAAAGCCTGAACCGATGATGACGGTCTCAAAATATTGAGCGTCCTTCTGTGTCTTACTGTTTTGGGTTTTCACGGATATTTCCTTGGGCATAACGACTTCTTCCCTTGCTTCGACATAGCCTAGCAAGCATGCCGCGACAGACACAAGCGCGACCGTGTTTGTCTCCAAGCCCCTTCAAGCCTAGGCTGCCCTAGACACCTCGGCGGACCGAGGTTACGTAAGTGATCTGGAGTGGATGAAGTGATGGCACATTGGACAGCATGACTCCTCTGGAGAGATTGAGAGACGTTGTTAGCAAAGGAGTTGCAATCGATGTTTATCATGCGGAAGAGGCTTTGTTTCTAGATGAGTTAATAGGTAAGAATGCTGAGAGCATAAACGAAGCATCATTTGGTCAGTTCTTTGGAAGCCAACAAAACCTTCTTGGTAAAGAACTTATTCTTGCTACAAATAGAATATTTGAACATGGCCGTGGACGTTACTTACTAAGAAGCATTCCGAGTGCTCTTATGACATTATCAGATAGTGCTGGCTCGATTGAAATTCAGAATCGAATTGCTCTGATCGATTACTTGGTTGATAAAGATGTGGCTTCACTTGAAGTTCTCGATTCCCGCTCTGATGCGCAGTTAACAGAACTATTTGTCGAATGCTTTAGTTCTAAATTGCCTAATATTGGTGGCGATCATGAGCTGTCACCAGCTATTGCTAAGCTAAAAACAGTTAGAGATAAGCGTTTAGCTCATCACGAGTCTGTTGCGTCTGATATCTCTGCTGCGACCTATGCTGAAATCCAGCAATTGCTTGAAATTGCAAAGGAGTTTCTCTCAATAATGGGGAGTGCATATTTATCGACAGCATACCAAGTTGATGATGGTGACTTTCCACTAACTGCTGATGCTAGAAGATCGACAACCTGTTTGTTTCGTCTCCTTTCCGCAGCAGGCATTGAGGTGGAGAGGTAATTAAGACCCTTTCGTCAGGCATCGACAAAAGTGGTTGAGAAATGGAACATCTAAAATAAGGCTAGAGAAAAGGAAGGGGGAGATTTATGTCACTGTCGTGGAAACTGTTAGAAAAAATTGACGAGGCTGAAAATATTGACAATTCGACTGATTTCAGCAGATGGAGGTCGAGAGTTAAGAGTTTTTTAGAGGCAGCCATGGATTATGATACTGCGAAGAGGTTTGACTCTCTTAGTGACGATCTTTTTGATGGATGGAGAGATGGCCGAGAAAAACAACTTGGGTATTTGGAAGGGTTAGCCTCGGCAAAGAATGAAGGGGAAGACAGGGATAAACCTGTTAGGACAAGTAGTACACAAGCAAACTCTAATGATGTGT
>CAZQTO010000101.1:0-7934 GCA_964596375.1 uncultured Zetaproteobacteria bacterium
CGGACTGTATTTTATCGGTGAGGTGGTGGATGTCAGCGGCCATCTGGGAGGCTTCAACTTCCAGTGGGCATGGTCCTCGGCTCATGCCTGCGGCATGGCCCTATAGACAGTAATCAAACGACTTCGCTACTAGGCCTTTTCCGACACGACATGCGCCGCAGGGGTACAGGCTGGTTCGGCATTGGCCGCACGGCTTCCCATCCTGCGATTGATGATATTCACCCCTGCCAAGATAAAGCCCAGCGCGATAAATGCCCCCGGCGGCAGAATGAACATCAGGAAATCAGGGTAGTTTTCGCCCAGCACCGGATAGCCGAACCAGGTGCCGTAACCGAAAATCTCGCGCACACTGCCCAGCAGCATCAGGGCAAAGGTGAAGCCCAGGCCCACGGCCACGGCATCGACAATCGAATCGACAAGGCCGTTCTTGCTGGCAAACGCTTCGGCCCTGCCGAGAATGGCGCAGTTCACCACGATCAGCGGAATGAACAGGCCGAGGATCAGATACATCTCGTGCATCCATGCATTCATGGCCAGACCTACCACGGTTACGAAGGCGGCAATCACCGTGATATAGGCGGGAATGCGCACATCGCGCGGCACAAAGCCGCGAATCATGGACACAACGATATTCGAGCCGAGCAGTACGAGCACGGTGGCCGCGCCCATCCAGAAACCGTTGACCGCACTGGTGGTGACGCCGAGCAAGGGGCACATACCGAGCAATTGCGCAAAAATGGTGTTGTTATGCCAGAAACCGTCGGCAAGGATTTCCCGCTTGCTTATCTGACTGTCTGTCGACCCATTCATGCCCGCCATGGTCTACTTTCCCGCGGCCCTGGCAAGCAGGGTATCCCTTTGGGCGGCAAAAAACTCAAGACCGCGGTGCACAGCCTTAACCACGGCACGCGGTGTGATGGTCGCACCGGTAAACTGATCGAAATCTCCGCCGTCCTTCTTCACTGCCCACTGCACATTGCCTAATGACTTGCCGATGAAGAAATCAATCCAGCTGCGATTCTGTACAATGCCGTCGCCCAGACCGGGGGTTTCCCGGTGATCGGTAACGCGCACCGCCTGCAGCGCACCATCAGGAAGTACGCCCATGAGAATACGGATAGAGCCCGAATAACCATCCGGAGCCACCACCTCCCAGGCTAAGGCTAAAACCGCACCGTCCGCATCGCGTGCCACATAGAATGGCGTGACAGTATCGCCAACACCCAGCTGAATCACATCGTCCATCGGCACATTGGCATGCGTTGGCAGCACCTGCTCAAGATTGCGCTGCAAGGCAGCACGCTGTGCCTCAAGGATCGGCTCGCGCGTCACCTTATCCGTTAAACCGAGCAGTGCCGCCGAAATCGCCGTCACCAGCGTCAGCGCCACCACCATCATCACCATATCCCGGTTGACGCCGCCCGGCTTTTTCCCGGAAGCACTCATCGACAGATCACCTGTTTGCCCCCCTACTTGCCATAAACGCGCGGGCGGAGGTAATGATCAATCAGCGGCACCGCACAGTTCATTAACAAAATAGAAAACATCACGCCCTCGGGATAGCCGCCGAAGCTGCGTATGCTCCAGGTCAGCAGGCCGCAGCCAATGCCGAAAACAATCTGCCCTCGCGGTGTGACCGGCGAGCTGACCGGATCGGTGGCCATAAAGAAAGCACCGAGCATCAGACCACCGGCCAGCACATGGAACAGCGGCGGTGCAAAATGCTCCGGATTCATGGCATTGAACAATGCGGCCAAGGCATACACCGTAACGATGAAGGACAACGGGATATGCCAGCTGATGGTATGCCGGGCCAGCAGGTAAACACCGCCGAGCAGCAAAGCCAGCGCACTTGTCTCACCCAGGCTGCCCGCCTCACGCCCTAAAAAGGCATCGAGATAGCTGTAGTCATAGTTGCGCAGAGCCTCGATAGCACCAATACCCCGACTCCATTCGGTTTTCACATGGCCTAAGGGGCTTGCCATGGTGATGGCATCCAGCCCTTTGCCGATGGCCTCAGGCCCGAGCCAGAATAAATTCCAGCACTGGTTGAAGTCGTAGAGATTGAGCGGCGGGACAGCAGCAAACATCGGCGCATGCATGGGCACCAGCCAGGCTGTCATATGCAGCGGAAATGAAATCAGCAGCACGACGCGCGCCGCCAGAGCCGGGTTGAACGGATTATGTCCCAGCCCGCCATACACCTGCTTGGCCAGCACAATAGCAGCCACACAACCGATCAGCGCCATCCACCACGGCACGGCAGCCGGCAGGGTTAAAGCCAGCAGCAGGCCGGTGAGGGCTGCCGAACCATCGCCCAGCCTCGTAAGCGGTCGCCCCATCATCTTCAGGCATACCCACTCGCTGACCATGCATCCGGCTATACAAAGCACGATGAGAAACAAGGCCAGCCAGCCGAACAGATAAACGGATACGCCGGCCGCAGGCAGCAGGGCAATAATCACCGACAGCATATTGGCGCGAATCGAATCGCCGCCATGCGCATGTGGCGAACTAATGAGCAGGCTCATGCCTTATCTCCTGTATCTGGGTTCGATTCAGTACTATTATCCCCGACAGCGCCGCTCGCATCATCCGACTGCTGCTTGCGCACCTTCGAGCGACGCGCTGCCCGCTCGGCCTGTTCGTGTGCCAGGCGATTGTCGCGTGCCTCGCTGCGGGCCTTGGATAATTCGGCAAAGGCGCGCTCTTTCTCGATCTTGGCGACCTGCCCCTTGGCGTAGCGGAAGTAATGCACCAGCGGAATATGCGAGGGGCAGACATAGCTGCAACAACCGCATTCAATGCAATCGAACAAATCGTATTCCTGCCCACGATCGAACTGATCGTTGCGGCAATGCCAGGCCAGCTCATTGGGCACCAGACCCACAGGACACACCTCAACGCAGTGGCCGCAGCGAATGCACGGCTCCTCCACGGCATTCTCGCTGTACAGAGACTCCTGATGCATGGCCAGCAGGCCGTTGGTCGATTTAACCAGCGGCACATTCATTCGCGGCAAGCGCTCGCCCATCATCGGCCCACCGTGAATCAGGCGCACTCCGTTTAAATCATCCAGCCCGCACTGGGCCAGCACAAAGGGAATCGGGGTGCCGATGCGCACGCTGACATTGGCAGGACGGGGCACGGCATCGCCGCCGACCGTCACCACACGCCGGGTTAGTGGTTGCCCAAGACAAACCGCATCATAAATGGCCCTGGTCGTGCCGACATTCTGGCACAGCACGCCGATATGCAGCGGCAGCTTTCCTGCCGGGACCTGACGCCCGGTCACCGACTGAATCAGCTGCTTCTCGCTACCCTGCGGATAAAGCGTCGGCAGAACCCGAACCTCGACATGGTCAAAGGCGGCATCGGCAAGCGCCTGCTGCATGGCCGCAATGGCATCGGGCTTATTGTCCTCGATGGCAATCACCCCGCGCTGCGCCTCTACCGCATGCATAATGACATCCAGCCCGCGTACGATGGCTGCACTGTGTTCCAGCATCAGGCGATGATCGCAGGTCAGGTATGGCTCGCACTCGATACCATTGAGAATCACCATCTCAACCGGATGGCGATGATCGCGCAGCATCTTGATGAAGGTGGGAAATACCGCACCGCCCAGGCCCACGATACCGCTTAAGCGAATCCGTTCACGGATAACGCCGGGGTCCTCGGAACGATAGTCGGTGATCGGCGGCAGGCTTTCGTCGGCTTCATCCAGACCGTCCGGCTCGATGATGATGCACAGGCGGCCCATGCCCGAGGGATGTGGCACGGCATGCTCTTCAATCGCCAGCACCGTGCCGGAGGTAGGCGCATGCACGGGGGCGGAAACATAGCCCTGCGATTTGGCGATCTTCTGGCCGCGCAGGACGCGATCTCCCGCCTCAACGATGGGCGTACAAATCTGACCGATATGCTGCTTGAGCGGCAGGATCAGACGCGACGGCAAGGGGCACTGCACAATCGGGGAGCCGGCCGTGATCTTCATCTGCTTCGGATGCACCCCGCCGGAAAAGCCCCCGGAGCCAATCATCGCCTTCAGCTCGATGCTGCTGGCGGCACCCTTTGCCGCACCCTTGCCGAGCAGGCCGGTGAAACGGTCAAGCAGCCCGGACATGCGCCTCTCCTTCTGCCGAATCTTCAATGACCGGTCTCGACTTGCCAGGAGCCGACCATGTCCATTCCTCCAGCACCTCCGGTTTGCTCAACATATCAATACAGTCCACCGGACATGGCTCCACACACAAGGTGCAGCCGGTGCAGTGGCTCTCAACAACCGTATGGTACTGCTTGGGCGCACCGATAATGGCATCCACCGGGCAGGCCTTGATGCACAACGTGCAACCGATGCACTCATCCTCGCGAATATAGGCCAGCATGGGCAAGGCGGCCTCTTCCTCGACCTCTTTGGGCGGCACACCCATCAGATCGGCAATCGCCAGCATGGCGCGCTCACCACCCGGCACGCACTTGTTCACATCCACCTCGCCGTTGGCTACGGCTGTCGCATAGGGTTTGCAGCCAGGATAGCCGCACTGACCACACTGCGTTTGCGGCAACACTGCGTCGATGCGCTCCATCATCGGGTCGCCCTCGATATGAAACACGCGCGAGGCAATCGCCAACACGATGCCGGCAAGCAGAGCCATACCACCAAGCAGGAAAACTGCAAAAAGAATATTCATGCGGGCATCAGACCAAAGACAGGGTTATTCGACAATAAAATCAGACTTTCACCAGCCCGGAGAATCCCATGAAGGCAAGGCTCATCAGGCCGGCGGTAATCAGCGACACGGCCGATCCCTTGAATGCCTCCGGCACCGGGGCCTTGTCGATGCGCTCGCGCAGGCCGGCAAAAAGCAGCAGCACGAGTGCAAAGCCGAGTGCCGAACCGAAGCCATACAAGGCGGAAGTCATGAAGGTCTGTTCTTGCTGAACGTTCAACAGGGCCACGCCGAGCACCGCGCAATTGGTGGTAATCAGCGGCAGAAAGATACCCAGCGCCTGATACAGAACCGGGCTGGATTTATGAATCAGCATCTCGATGAACTGCACGAGCACGGCAATAATCAGAATAAAGAAGATGGTCTGCAGATACATCAGATCAAACGGAATCAGGATAAACTGCTGCACCAGCCATGAGGCGGTCGAGGCCAGCGTCATGACAAACAGCACGGCCAACGACATACCGCCCGCTGTTTCGAACTTGCGGGAAACACCGAGAAAGGGGCAGATACCGAGGAATTTGGTGAGCACGAAATTATTCACCAGGACCGCAGATAGCATAATCAGCGCAAATTCGGACATCGCCCAAGTATAGGCAGCCCCTTTGGCACGGTATACTGCTTTTTCAGTGCGGGTTTAGCGCGCACGCATAAATAAGCAGATCAGCGATATATTGTCTTTCCGATGCAGAACCGGTGACTGCTTTTTTGTCGGACAAATAGCGGCTAGGCTGGGGCCATGAAAAGCACGCTGAACAAGATTATTTTCCCGACAGCCGGACTCGGCACCCGCTTTTTACCTGCCACCAAGGCCAGCCCCAAGGAAATGCTGACCATCGTGGATAAGCCGCTGATCCAGTACGGCGTGGAGGAAGCGCTGGCCGCAGGCATGGACCAGATCATCATGGTAACAGGTCGGGGCAAGCGCGCCATTGAGGATCATTTCGATATTTCCGCCGAACTTGAGTCGAACCTGAAGGCAGCAGGCAAGGACGATCTGTATCAGGAAATCTCGCACATATCGCGCATGGCCGAAGTTGCCTACGTTCGCCAGAAACAGGCCCTTGGTCTCGGACATGCTGTCGCCTGTGCAGCCCACTGGGTTGGCGATGAGCCCTTTGGCGTTGCTTTGGCCGATGAGCTGATTATTGCCGATAAGCCGGCCATGCAGCAATTGCGCGAGGTACATGAACAGACCGGATGCTCGGTCATCGGCCTGATGCGCGTACCTGTCGAACATGTCAGCCGCTACGGCATTGTCGCCTCTAGAGAGGAAAACGGCCTGCTGCGCCTGACCGATATGATTGAAAAACCTCAGCCCGGCGATGCGCCATCCGATATGGCCATCATTGGCCGCTACATCTTCACCCCGCGCCTGTTCAGCCTGCTGGCCGAGACCAAACCGGGCAAGGGTGGTGAGATTCAGCTGACCGATGCCGTGTCCCGTCTGGCTCAGGAAGAACCGGTTTATGGCGTACTGATCGAGGGCAACCGTTTCGACGCCGGCAATCCGATGGGCTTTCTTATGGCCAATGCCGAACTGGGTGCCAGTCATCCGCAATTCGGCGGCGAGTTCAGCAACTTCCTGCATCAACTGCTGCAGAATAACTAGGTCCTGTCAGCCATGAAAAACAACATCCTGGCACTGGATATTGCCTTTGGCCCGGCCAGCGCCTGCCTCTCACGCCGCGACGGCAATGTTTTCACTTCCACTGGATCCGAAGACCGACCGCATTCGCAGGCTATTATGCCACTGTTGCAATCCCTGCTCGATGAAGCCGGACTGGCCTGGGTCGATCTGGATATGCTCGCCGCAGGCATCGGCCCCGGATCTTTCACCGGCCTGCGTATCGCAGCCGCCACAATGGCCGGCATCAACAGCCGGCTTAATCTACCGCTGATTGAGCTTTCCTCGCTGGCCATCAGTGCGGCTCAGGTGGAAAGCGATGCGCCGCTTTATGTCATTGAGGATGGCCGCTCCGGCCTTGCCTACTGCGCCTGCTATCAAAGGGAACGCGTGATTCTCGCCGATGTCTGCCTGCCCTGGGATGAAGTCAGACTGCTCGGGCCGGCAAGCTATACCGCGCATCAGCCCAGTAGTTCAGAACTGCCCGACTGGACCTTCTCGGCACCCGGTATGCCACGTGCACAGGCCATGCTCCGGCTGATTGCAGAAAAAACTAAAACCCCGGGCGATACGGCAGACATGCCCCGCTTTGCCCGCCCGGCCTATCTCATTGCTTCACAGGCGGAACGAAATGCCCAATCGAACTAAATCCAATCGAACCGAACCCATACGCGTACTGTTTGTCTGCCTCGGCAACATCTGCCGTTCCCCGCTGGCTGAATTCATCGTGCGCCAACGCGCCATCGAACGCGGTTTTTCCGGTCGTTTCCACTTTGCCTCCGCCGGTACCGGCGACTGGCATGTCGGCAACGGCGCCGACCGGCGCATGAGCCAGGCGGCAGCTGCGCACGATATCGATCTGGGACCTCACCGTGCCAGCCAGATCACGCGCAACCGTATCGATCAATGGGACTGGCTGGTTGCCATGGACCAGGCAAATCTGAACGACCTTCTGACCCTGGGCGCCGACCCCGGGCGCACCCTGATGATGCGTCAGTTCGAAAATGAGGACAGACCACCGGATGTTCCCGATCCTTACTACGGCGGAGAACAGGGCTTTGAAGAGGTCTTTGAGCTGTTAAGCCAGAATGCCGATGCCCTGCTTGATTACCTGAACCGCATGCACGACCTATAAGCCACTAGCCTTTAAATTCTTGCCCCGCTTGTAACTGTGCCGGATCGGTCGCTTGTTCATCGGACTAGCACAAATAAAGGGGGGGTTCATTCCCGATTTGTGCCCGATGAGCAAGTGATCGGGCCGGGAATACACAGCTACCCGTGGGTGGCCTTTTTGACTCGGGGCATCCATGCCCCTCGCCCTGCGGGCGCCCTTCGTGCGTCCAAATCAGCTGTCCTGCCGATTTGTGCTTCTTTCTTGGCCACCCAAGAAAGAAGAATCCTCTTGGGCAAAGAGCTTCAGGTAACTGCTCGGGTTCGTATGCCGAAGGAGTGGTTCTTTCCTTCTTCTTTGCATGCTCAAAGAAGAAGCAAGACAATTCGGCAGGATGTCCGGATTGGGCGCCCGCAGGGCGGGGCGAAGCCCTGAGGAGCATGGACGCTCCGAATCAAAAGCA
>CAZQTO010000102.1:0-1918 GCA_964596375.1 uncultured Zetaproteobacteria bacterium
TGGACTGATGTCTCGGCCCAATATGCTGGACCGTACGAATCCGGCTTGTTGAAGTTGCATTGCGATAAAGCGCTGCACCATTTGCACTGGCGGGCGATCTGGGGATTTGAGGAGACGGTGCGTGAAACAGCGCTTTGGTATCGTCGTTACTATGAGCAGCCGCAATCTTCGATTGCAGATTTTTCATTGAGTCAGATAGAGGCTTACATGGCCAAGGCGAAGAGTGAAGACTTATCGTGGGCACGGTAAGCATTGAACAGATAATGGTAACACCGCTCAAGCGCATTTCGGTCGCTGGTGGTGATGTGCTACATGCGATCAAGCGATCTGATCCGGGATTCGAGGATTTTGGTGAAGCGTATTTTTCCCAGGTCACGCAGGGATCGGTAAAGGCGTGGAAACGGCATTTGCGCATGACTCTCAATCTGGTTGTGCCGTTAGGTGCGGTGCAATTTGTGTTTGTGGATGATCAAGGTGCAATGCGCGAAGAGGTCATTGGTGTGGATCGATATGTCCGTTTAACGGTTCCTCCTGGAATCTGGTTTGGCTTTAGAGGGCTGACTGCACCATATAGTCTTTTGTTAAATGTGGCGAATATTCCACACGAACCGGCTGAGATTGAACGCAGGAAAGAGGATGCATTCGTTTTTGACTGGGAGAGATAGATATGAAGGTAATTCTTCTTGCGGGTGGTTTCGGCACCAGATTGTCCGAATATACGGAAAGCATTCCCAAGCCTATGGTGACGGTGGGCGGGCGCCCAATCCTGTGGCACATCATGCGCACCTATGCGCATTTTGATCATAAGGACTTTTATGTGGCACTGGGTTACCGGGCAGAGGTCGTAAAAGAATACTTTTTGCATTACCGCTCCCTGAACGCGGATTTCACGGTCGATCTGGCTACCGGAGCTGTTAGCTCCCATCAGGTTGATGATGTGGATTGGCGCGTCACTTTGGTACATACCGGCTTGGAATCCATGACCGGTGGACGGGTCAAAAGGTTGCAGCGTTTTATAGGCAACGAAACATTCATGCTAACCTATGGCGATGGTGTGGCGGACATCAATATTGAACGCCTACTGGCGTTCCACCGTAGCCACGGCAAGATGGTGACGGTTACTGCAGTGCATCCGGGCGCGCGATTCGGCGAGCTGGTGATTGAGGATGAGCAGGTGGGGATTTTCCAGGAGAAGCCGCAGATGGGGCAGGGTTGGATCAATGGCGGTTACTTTGTCATTGAGCCCGAGTTTTTTGATCTAATCAAGGATGATACCACCATCCTTGAGCGCGACCCCCTTGAGCAAGTGGCAAAAATGGGTGAACTCATGGCTTACCAGCATGGCGGATTCTGGCAGTGCATGGATACCAAGCGGGATCGGGACACATTGGAAGAGCTATGGGAGGCAGACCGCGCTCCATGGCGGGTGTAATGAAAACAGAAAGGCTGATTCGCCTATCTAAATCCTGTTTGGGAGAGCTTGAAAAGCAGGCGGTCATGGGTGTGCTTGATCGCGGCTATCTCGGCATGGGTGAAGAAGTGCAGCAGTTCGAACAGGCTTTAACAGAGTTCTTTGGTCAACCGGCAGTCTGCGTGGTTAATGGTACGGCAGCCCTGCATCTGGCCTTGCAGTCTTGTGATATAGGTCCGGATGACGAGGTGTTAGTGCCCTCGTTAACATATGTCGCTTCGTTTCAGGCGATTTCCGCTACCGGTGCCAGACCCGTTGCCTGCGATGTGGATCCCCGTACGTTGACACTGGATTGGCATGATGCCGAGTCACGCCTCACACCCCGTACGCGAGCGGTCATGCCTGTGCACTACGGTGGAGGTGTCGGGGACTTTGATGGTATCCAAGCTTTTGCTCGAAGGCATGGTCTGAGGGTGATCGAAGATGCTGCTCACGCCTTTGGCAGTA
>CAZQTO010000102.1:1928-7916 GCA_964596375.1 uncultured Zetaproteobacteria bacterium
GCGTATTGGGAGCTTTGGCGATATTGTCTGTTTCAGTTTCGATGGTATCAAGAATATTACGAGCGGAGAAGGTGGGTGCATTGTTACCAGTGACCAGATGGTGTTGCAGCATGTACGGGATGCCCGTCTTTTAGGTGTAGAGAAAGACTCGGAAAAACGTTACACAGGCCAACGCAGTTGGGAATATGATGTTACTACGCAAGGTTGGCGTTATCACATGAGCAACATCATGGCTGCGATCGGGCTGGAGCAGTTGCGGCGCTTCGACGAACTTGCGGTGGTTAGGCGTACCCGTGCCCGGCTCTATGATGAGTTGCTAAAGAACCATTCTCGCATTCAGCCCTTGCAGCATGATTTCGACACGGTGGTTCCCCATATCTATGTTGTGCGCATAAGCGGGATGAAGGATCGCCAAAAGCTGCAGGCATCCCTGCTGGAGAAAGGCATCCAGACAGGGGTTCACTACCAGCCCAACCATTGCCTGTCGTTTTACCGGGATTCGGGCGCCGCGCCATTGCCGGTTACGGAGGCGATCTATCCGGAATTGATGACGCTCCCCCTTCATCCGGAGCTTTCCGAAGATGACGTGCGATTTATTGCCACCGAATTGATGAGGTGTTGCTAAGCTGGCCCCTTTATTCGATGGTCAACGAGCGGGCGAAACTCTATCTGAATGCTTTGGCGGCAGCGACCAGACGGAAGCAACGAAAGTTCCGCAGCTGGCTCGGAATGATTGTCGATTTCGTGGCAGCGACACGTAGCGCCGATAAGAATTTTAAGACCATTATGTTTAACAGCCTAGGGATAAGACTAACCAAGGTCGGAGCAATCTATAGCGCGTGGCTCTACTTTGAGCGGGAAAGCTGCGCTTTTCTTCAGAAGTAAGGCTCGAACAAAATCCTTAAAAGCCGGGAACCATTCGGAGAGATGTGGTCCCTGTCGAAATAATAGGAAGTCGTCAGGTCGCCGACCGGACAACGATCCCCGCAAAGCAGGCTGGTCGGGTCGATAATATCCACATACGGCACACCTTTTGCCTGCTCTCGAAAGATCCGGTTCGCCATCGCATTCCTTTTGTTATGCGAGGCAATATCGAGTGATTTCGAATAAAGGGAGGAGGAGGAATTTTCCCTGTCCATGCCTACTTGTTCCTGCACTATCTTATAAATCTCGACAGCCTTCATGTTTTGACGTGGTACCTGCGACATGATGATGAGCCTGGCTCCCGTCCCGGCGTATGCCGAGATAGTTTTGGTAAGTTGAGTTTTAAATACTTCCCTGCTTCTTTCTTCTGAAAATTCACCGTAGAAAGTGTTGATTAGCTGTTGGTAGTGGTCATTTAAAGAATTAAGGTAGTAATCCCACCTTGCAACAAAAAATACATTTTTGATGTCATGCTGTTTTACCAATTCAAGTGCTTCGTTATTCATAGCCACGCATCTGTTAGCACTCTCCACAGTGCTCCTCGTTGGATAAGTGTCAAGGAAAGGGGGGCATCCGCTTCGCCACAAAAAAAGACCGCTTTTCTCATTGGTTACGCCCAGCGAGTGGAGTAGCTCCATCATGGCGTTGGCATGACTGTCGCCGATTACTATGAAAGAAGGAGGCTCTTTCTCGGCACCTATCTTGCACCACCTCTTTTCAAAAAGTTCCTCTTCACCTCCAGGTACATGGCAAATTGTCTTGTAATCAGATTCCCTAAATGTTTCAAAGACCTCTTGAGAGAAAGGCAACCTGCTAGGGATCCCATTTGTTTTATATGCGAACAATTGGAAAGAAGCGATTGCGGCACCGATAAATAAGATAATGGCGACGAAGGTCTTCCGTTGAAATGTTTGCCTGTTGCGGAAGGGGCGCTCAACCAGAAAATATGAAATGACTGCCAAGAGAAGCGTAAGAAGAATCCATAGCGTCTTATCGAAATGAGAAGGCGTGTTGCCATTCATTCGCGCGAAGGCGAACACCGGATAATGCCACAGATACAGGCTGTACGAGATTAGTCCGACACCAACCATCGCTTTGCTGCTCAGCACATCTGTGATTAGTTCGCCTTTGCGGCAAAACCAGATGATCAACATGGTTCCGACAACCGGGATCAAGGTTATGTACGAGGGATGTTTTGTGTTGTCGGTGAAAAAAATGATGGAATAACCGATCAGGCAAATCCCCAAAGTTGGTGCTAGCTTCCCCAGTATGGGCGGATTCACTCTGCCGCGATCCATTTCCAGTTTTGCAAGCAATGCTCCGGCTAGAAGCTCCCACCCTCTTGCTGGCAATAGATAAAAGGTGAATTCTGGCGCTCTTGCCGTGAAGGTTTCGGCGAATTGGAGGGAAAGCAAGCTCAGCACCAGAAACATTCCTAGGATATATTTGGGCGCAAACCTCCAAAGCAGAAAAAGGAGGAGTGGAAACAGGATGTAGAACTGTTCCTCGGCCGACAGCGTCCAGGTATGCAGGAACGGTTTCAGCGCGCTTGGTTCCGCCCAATAACTATCCTCCTTCCAGAACCAGAAGTTCGATGAGAAAAACAGGGAAGAAAGAACGGAACCTGCATACTCCTTCATTGCATTCGGAAGCATTTTCGACCAGGCAAAAGGAATCGAGGCGAGCATCACCACGAATAGGGCGGGCAGAATTCGCCGCGCCCTCCTTTCGTAGAACCTTGTGAAACTAAATATGTCGTTCTTAAGGTCGCTGAGGATGATCGAGGCGATCAGGTATCCGGAGACCACGAAAAACACATCGACTCCGATATAGCCGCCCTTGAAGGGGTTGATGCCGGAGAATAGAAATTCCGCGTGATAAAACACGACCGCCAATACAGCCACTGTTCTTAGTCCATCGATTTCTGGGCGATATTTCATGTCCGTTTACGTTCCTGTATCAGGTTGGCGATTTCTAAAAGGATGCATTAAACTGGCCGAAAGTAGTCTTGGAAAAATATACACTATTGTTTTGACCAGACAAGCTCAGAGCAGGCTCGTGCCCGAAGCAAGGCGGTCAGGTGGGTGGCGGCATTGCGTGGCAGTTCTTTTCTGCCCGGGTACTGTCGTCATCGCAATAGGATTGGTACACTTTCTGCCAGCGATTCAGCTGTATAAATCCGGACCGGGAATCTGAAATTTTTCAGCAACAAGGAAGCAGGAGAAATACATTTGATCTCACAAGGCGTATGTGTATCCGGAGTCGCCTGCCAGGCCATTGCCTGGCGTCGCCGCCCGCTGAAACAGTTTCTGGACGAGGCAGGCCAGGCTGGATATGAGGGATCGGAGTTGACCTCATGGCAAGCAATGCAATGGGGCAGGCATCATCATCTCCGGACGGAACTGGAGCATGCCGGGCTTCCCCTTGTCGCTTTTTATCACAGCGCACGCTTGTGTTGCCCCGATGTCGCGAAAGAAGAGTTCAGAGAATCGGTTCAGGCCGTGGAGATGGCACGATCCCTTGGTGCAAGATATATCGTTCTGGGCAATCCTCCGAAACATCGCGAGCATGTGAGAACGGGTCTGAAGACTCTTCAGTTAAGCCTTAACAGGTTGGGCGAGGCTTGCTCCCGGAAGGGGATCATCCTGGTTTATCAGCCTCACTACGGAGGGCCGGTTCAGACGCCTGAAGAGGTGAGCGAACTGATGGATGGAACCGATTCCGGACTTGTTTCGCTTTGCCTGGATACGGCGCACATTGCCTTGGGAGGTGGGGATCCGTCTGGCCTGATGAGACAGTGGGGGCATCGGGTTCGTTATATTCAGATCAAAGATCTCCGGGTATCTCCTCCCGGCTGGGGAGAACGCATGGCGTGGCTTGTCCATTATGCACGGCTTGGAAGTCTTGGAGGCTATTTCCGGGGCCTTTATCCCTTGCAGCAAGGCCTGCGCGCAGTTTCTTCAGTCATGTTCACGACGCCGGGAGCGGGCAGGTTGAATTTTCATGGCTTCAGAGATGCTATGGAATCTGTAGGCTACGCCGGATGGTTGACAGTGGAGCTCGATGCCCCCCTGTTTTATCCGGGTCGCGCCATGGCCGATGGCCTGCAATACACGCGTTCCACATTTGATTTGCCGAAAAATCCGAGCTGACAGGTTTACATTATGCCGAACAAAAACACGTTTGACGGGCCATTGGTCAGCATCATCATGAACTGCCGCAACAGCGACAGATACCTCAGGGAGGCTATCGACAGCGTTCTGGCGCAGACCTACAGTCACTGGGAAATCGTCTTCTGGGATAATCAGTCCTCGGATGACAGCAGCGCGATCTTCAAAAGCTACGACGACCCGAGATTCAGTTATTTCCTTGCGCCTGAATACACGGCTCTGGGTGAGGCGCGCAATCTTGCCTTGCGGCAGGCCAGAGGCGATCTCATCGCCTTTCTGGATTGTGACGACCTGTGGTTTCCGCAAAAGCTTGAGAAGCAGATCCCGCTGTTCGACAGAGACGAAGTCGGGCTGGTTATCTGCGACACGATTTTTTTCAACAGCAGGAAGGATATCCGGCAGTTTTACGCGAAGAAAAAGCCGCCCAAGGGTAGCGTTTTCAGGGAGCTTCTCGGCGATTATTTCATTTCGATGGAAACGGCGGTTATCCGCAGGTCTGTTCTGGATGACATGGACCATTGGTTCGACACCCGCTTCGAGGTTATCGAGGAATACGACTTCTTTGTCAGGGTTGGCTACAAATGGGAACTAGACTGTGTGGACGAAGCACTGTCGAAATGGCGTGTGCATGAGGCAAGCTGGACATGGAGTAAACCGGAGCTGTTTCCTGCCGAAATACGTTTGTTTCTGGATAAGCTGAATGCGTCGATTCCGGATTTCGATTCCCGCTTCGGGAAAGAAGCGCATGCAGTGCGGGTGAAAATCGCGCTCCAGGAATCGGTTGTTGCCTGGCGCCTGAAAAATCCGGGGAAGGCCAGGGAGATTCTCAGGCCATTTCTTCGCGAAAGCCGGGCAGCGATCCTGCTTTTCGCATGGACGTGGTTGCCGTTCAAGACCTTCGATGTGGTGAACCGGATACGTGTAGGCCTTACATCATGAGCTATTTCGCGCACGCCAGAACCGCGCTCAAGTATGGCATGATGACTGTGGGCCTAAAAAGGGGTGACAGAATTCTGGTGCCTGACTATATCTGCCAGGCATTGCTTCATCCTATTAAAGCCCTAGGACTCGAAGTTGTTTATTACCCCATTGACGATGTGTTTGAACCTCAGTGGGATGATCTTGAGCTTATGGTGTGCGATCTTGATTGCCGAGCAATCGTGATGGTACATTATTTCGGGCAACCACAAGATATCGATCGATACAAAAACTTTTGCACCGCCCATGATTTACTTCTGATTGAAGATAATGCACATGGATTTGGCGGGACAGTTCAGGGGAAAGCTCTGGGGACATTCGGTGATCTGGGTATAAGTTCGCCGCGAAAAATATTGCATACAACATCAGGCGGGATCCTTTTCATCAATGGCGAAGAACAGTCTCCACCCGCATTGCCCGTCTACCATATGAGTCTGGGAGAGCGATTGCTAAGGAAGTCATTTGGGCAATGGCCAAAGCTGAAGATTGGCGCATTACTTCTCACTCGCCGATTGCCGAATTTTACTGTCCCATCGGCTTTTCACGAGCCTGTTGTACAAGATACAGTAGCAGATGAATGTTCGGCGAAAGTCATATCTGAAATTGTCTCAAGCCATACATTACAGAAATTGGCACATCTGCGCAGGGAAAGGTGGATTGCTTGGCAGGAGACAGTACTGCATATCGGTTTGCAGCCTGCATATGATGGTGTTCACCCCGAGTCATCGCCATGGGCTTTCCCTGCATATTTCAAGTCAACCGAACAGCGGGAACATATTTTGAAGGTTGGTTTGCAAAAAGGAGTTGTTTGTTTTCCTTGGCCGGCATTGCCGGAAGAAGTCTTACAATTGCGAGGAGAGCCAGTTAAACGATGGAAAAATTTGGTCTGCGTCCCACTGTAGTATGACTTGCCAAA
>CAZQTO010000103.1:0-7718 GCA_964596375.1 uncultured Zetaproteobacteria bacterium
GCGAACGGCGGCAAACTCATACGGCTTGGCGGCATTGCCGGTGAACTGGCCCTGACTGGTGCTGCGAACAAGCGCACGGCAACGGTACGCGCCCTGACCGACGGTTGTGCTGAAATCATCGATCGCGGCAGCCTGATTCGCCTGGTAAACGGGCCGGGAACCCGCCTGATGCCACTGCTTGGCGCGCTGTTCTCGCGACTGCAGGACACACTGGTTAATGCGGAAATAGAGACCGGCGTAAAGACAATCAGCCATGCCACGCTGCACGGCGTGAACGACAAGGCGAAACGCACGCTATGCAACACCTCTTGCTGTGTGAGCCATCTGCCTTGGGTTTTCGGCGCCTTCATCAATCCGGTTAGCGTCACCGAGTTGTTCAGCGGCCGCCATTTGCCGGATGTGCGTCTGCCCGACGAGGGCCGCAAACTCCGCGAGCAACACCTGATCATCGAGACTTGCCCCGATGGCGGCCTGCAATTACGCGTCATGAATCATGGTGATTTCTGCGTGCTGGATGAGGAGCGTATCGCCCATGGCAGCACGCCGGATGTCGCCCACCTCAACCCCGGTCGGCATGAAATCAGCTTCGGACCACTCAACGAGCCGTATATCTACATTCTTGAGGTGCCGTCAGAGCAAGACTGACCCCATGCTCTCAACAGCACGATAAGCACAGACCGTCCGATCGGATGCTCGTTTACCGATGATCCGGCAGGGGAGTTTCCATCACGACTGCTTGTTTATCAGTTTGTGAATAGTTTGACCCAATTGGTGAATTGAAAATGGCTTGCTTAAAATAATAGCGTTTTCCAGCTCCGTTCCGGAGGCAACAAGTTCTTTGTCATGCCCTGTTGCGAAGATGATTGGAACATCGTGTCTGATGGTTCGGATTTGTTTCGCCATTTCCATACCATTCATATCCGGCATAATAATATCCGAAAGAACAAGCTCAACCTCATGCTGGTGGGATGTGAATAATGCCACAGCCTCTCCACCACTAGCGGCAATCAACACTTTATAGCCAAGGTTTTGCAATACCTCACGCCCTGTTTGAACGATATCGGGCTCATCATCGACGATGAGAATAAGCTCCCCTGAGCCGGTTTGTCCTTCTGTGTCATACACAGCCTCGGGGGCCGGACATTCCTCTTCGATAAGCGGGAAGTAGAGATGAAAAGAGGTTCCGCCAGCAACGCTGCTATCAACATCAATGACACCGCCGTGCATCTGCATGGCGCCATAAACCATGGAGAGCCCCAAGCCACTCCCCTGGCCAACCGGTTTGGTGGTATAAAATGGCTCAAAAATATTCTCAAGAATTTCCACCGGAATACCGTGCCCATTATCGCGTACGGTCAGGCAAGCAAAATCATCACTTTCCATCAACGGATGCGCTTTGCGGAAACTATCTGTTGCCTCATAGCGCTTCAGAAAGACATGGATTTTCGGCTTCTTATTTTCAGCCACTGCATCTTTGGCATTGCTAAGCAGATTCATCAATATTTGTTGTATCTGGGTGTGGTCACCTTGAATACACAACTTGTCATCATCAATGGATAAGTGGAAATCGACATTCTCAGGTATCAATGTTACGGAAAGCTTGAGTGCCTCATTGATAAAAGATGAGAGCGAAAGCGGAGCCTTCTGCACGATGCCTTTGCGGGCAAAGGTCAGAAGCTGGGCGATCATTTCTCCTGCGCGATAAGACAAAGACTCGGCATGCCGGATATGTTCGATTGCGTCGGGCTGGCCAGAAATCTTGCGTTGTGCCAGAAACAGATTGCCCGTTATGCCTGCCAGCATATTATTAAAGTCATGGGCGATTCCCCCCACAAGGGTTCCGAGTGCTTCCATCTTCTGGGATTGTCGCAGTTGTTCTTCAAGAAGAAGCTGCTCGCTCATATCCTGCTGGATACAGACAAAATGTGTAATCTCGCCTTTATCCCAAATAGGTGAGATCGACATGAATACCGGATACAGCATTCCATCTTTCTTTTTGTTGGTCAGCGCCCCTTCCCAAACTTCCCCGCCAGCTATGGTTTGCCACATAGCTTCATAAAATTGCCTGTCCTGCCTGTCGCTGCGCAACATCTCCGGTTTACTGCCAATGGCCTCCTGCATGGAATAGCCTGTTACCTTCGTGAATGCCGGATTCACATATTCAATAACGCCCTTCCGATTGGTGATGAGAACGGACTCACCGGCCTGTTCGATAGCCTGTGATAGTTTCTTCAGCGTGCTTTCACGCTGGTCAATCTCATTCGTCATCCGGTTAAAGCCACCAGCCAGAGCATCAAGCTCGCTGAACCGGGAGCCATTGACCTGCACGGAATAATCGCCTTTCGCGGCCATATCAACCGCTTCAGCTAAATCCGAGATTGGGGAAAGCAGCCGCCTTGTAAAAAGGATGGCAATGTAAGCAAACAGGGCAAACATCAGAAATACAATGACGCTCAGCATAGTCAGCGAATTGATAATCGGCGACATAATGGTGCTTGAAGGTATCTCCGAGATGATGCCCCATTGCAATTGCCCAACAGGTGTGCCGATTCCGAAAACCCGGCTCCCCTCAAAGCCCTTATAAGCCTCTTGTCTGTGCCAGACATTACCGGCAAGCAGGCTGCGCACAATCGGCTTGTCCGATAATAAAGCGCCCTGAAGATGCTTTGTTTCGGCGGAATGCATCAGTAGAGCCCCGCGACTGTCCATGAGATAAATTCTGGAATCGTGCTGAGGAAGCTCCCTATTGATATTCTGCCAGAAATCATTGACATCGATCGTGCCAATCAAAGCGCCGGCGGGTTGTTCTCCATGCAAGATCGGAACGGCAATGATGAACTCAAAATGGCCATCTGCATGAATCTTCGGCGGCCCAATATAAACACGTCCATGCATAGGCACCACAAAGGCAGGTTCGTTTGCATCAAGCTTGGCCGCGCTGTGCCCGGCCTGTTGAAAAGAGGCTGCAATGCGCGCGTTTCTGTTGTAAACGGCAACAGTCTTGACCATCGGCTCACGCCCGGTAATTTTACCAAGCAAATCATTTAGCAACATCAGGTCATGCTCGCCGGCCAGGTAGTGCCCCATCGGGTCCGCTTTATTTAGCATGACTGCTGTAATGCGCCTGGTTTCCATAGCAAGACGGGTTTCCACCTCATTATGAAACATCTCCTCGGTCAGCATGGCGTGATCGAGCAGCAAAGCGTGAGCCTTCTTGCCCAACCATGGTGAGAGAACAAGCACAGGCAATAACGAAGCCAGAATAAGCAGGCCGTACCATGCGGTGCGCAGCTTAATCTTTTTATGCATTGACACCATTTGCACCCTGCATCAGAGACCGGAGGCCTGCAGAATAAATCGTTGATCCGTGTAATCCGGGAGGTTGTCAGGCATATCCTTCCATAATCCCATCTCCACCATCACCTCAGCCATTGCGCGTACGCGCTCATCGCTTGGAATCATGTCGCTGTAATCGATCCAGTCAGGCGGATCGGTCAGCACCTGCTCAAACACAGTCGCGTTGGAACCGGTATAGTCCTCGCCCATCACTGCTGCCTCATGCGGATTGGCCTCAATGAAAGCCCCCCCTTTTTTCAATGCTGAAATCAGTTCCTGCACCTGCTCAGGGTGCTGCTCGACAAACGCAGTGGAGACGAGGAAAACGTGATCCAGATGATCTTTCCAGATTTTCGGGGAGATCGAGGCCATCCAGCCAACACCGAGGGAAACCGACTTATTGCCTTCCGGTTCGCCAACCACAAAACCGTCAATCTCACCGCGCTGCAATGAATTAATCATGTCGCGTGGCGGCATGCCGACAACCGTCACATCACTGTATGGAACACCATGCTGTTTAAGTGCCAGATAAAGCAGAACATGGTGCTGCGAATAGAGATGCGGCACGGCTATCACCGTATTTTGTCCCTTCAACCCGGCAATACTTTTGAACTTTTTCGAGAGAACGAAGCCATTACCGTTACGGTCGGCCATCAGCACGATCTTGGCGGGGACGCCGTCACGGATCATCTTCATGGCCAGCGGCGAGAGAATGAAGGTCCCCGCCAGCTTGCCGGATTTCATATCCCTGACCACATCATTCCAGTCATGGTTCTGCACTGTCTTGAGTCGGAAAGAGGTCAGGTCGTTCTGGTATTTGTTTTCCACAATAGCGAGGGAGAGATGCCCGCCACAGATCAGCCGGCCGATTTCCACCTCCGGCTTGGTAGATGGGCCTGCGGGCTCATCGCTACTGCATGCGGTAAGCAGGCTTATGAATACGATCAATATGAGTGGCTGAATGAGCCATTGCTTATACACTGGCATCTCCCTGATCATTGGTTTCGATAAAACATCAGGGCATGATCGCGGAAACAAGATCTCTGCCCCCAAGCAACCACAGCAAGAACAATGCCTGATTCGACAGCAGAACGTAAGCTGGCCGAGGCTGGTGTCGCCCTCTAGCGCCGCGAAGACACCACAGAGAAAAGCACCGTTATATCCGGCAGCACCCGACGCACCGCCTTCATGGCCGGCCAAAGCACACAGAACATGCCCGGCAGCAACAGATATACATAGCCCTGATACGAATACAGCCGGGCATCGTAGGCGGCATAGGGCAAAGCAAAGAGCAAAGCCAGCGCAACTGGCCAGAGCAGACGCAGCACAAGTGGCAGCCGGTCGTATAACAAACGCAGCAGACCCGATATCTGCATCAGCGCCATGGCCGCAAGCGCACACGTCATGGCCGCAAGCGCCAGTTCAAGCGAGGTCTGCGAGTAGGGTGTCAAAGCCAACACCTCGTTAATCAATTCGGCCGTTTCCGGATTAATCTCTGTGAAATGCTGGCCGGTATGAGTTTCGCTATACACCCGCCAGGCCACCTTGCCGGCATTCAACAGGGCAAAATTGAGCAGCACGGTCCCGAGCACTGCCATCAGCAGGCGTGCCAGTTCACGCAGTACATCATTCACATACGACAACACCTGTTCCATCAACCTTCCCTATCGCCAACAAAGCTACCGGCATTTCAGGCCCGGCGGAGCAATCCGTCAAGAACCCTCTTTGCCATTCGTGGATCATCATCATAATGTTGCCACATGCGACGGAGGCCGAGAGATGACGAATAAAGGAAGGCTGGTTTATTCAACCGAACACGGGCAGATCGGCAAGGCAATGCCGGGCAAGGAGAAAAAGAAGGCAACGCCGCCCGCTGCAGGAACCGGCATCAGAAACCCGGCCAAACAGGGCATACGCATCGGGCGAGAAAGCAAAGGGCGCGGTGGCAAAACAGTCTGCGTGATAAGCGGGCTGAACCTTCCTGAAGACGCTTTAAAGAAACTGCTCAAAAACCTGAAAGGCCAACTCGGCACAGGTGGTGCGGTAAAGAACGGGTGCATCGAGATTCAGGGAGATCATCGTGAGAAACTGCTGGCGCTACTGGAGAAAGAGGGCCACAAGGCCAAGCTGGCCGGAGGCTGAACCCGTGCCGGGGATGGTCATGCCCCCGAAGCGGTAGTATCATTTCTCCTGTTTTGAAACATCACGCCAACAGAGCACCAAACCAACCAAAGTGAGCCTTTGCCGATGACCAAGAAGGACCTGACCGCCCAACCCGATTTGACACAGCACGATACAGGCACCGGAGCCCAACGCAGCCGCATACCTGTTTACATGGATTTTCTCCCGCCATGCAATCATGCCTGCCCTGCCGGCGAAGACATTCAGGCCTGGCTGGCTCTGGCCCAGGAAGGGCTGTATGAAGCAGCATGGCAGAAGCTGATCGAAAATAATCCCTTCCCCGCCATTCATGGCCGCGTCTGTTACCACCCCTGCGAAACTTCCTGCAACCGCGCCCTCACCGATCAGGAGGTGAGTATTCATGCCGTCGAGCGTTTTCTCGGCGATATGGCGCTGGAGAAAGGCTGGACACCAAGCTTTACGGCGCCGCCGAACGGTAAAAGGGTTCTGATCATCGGGGCCGGCCCCAGCGGCCTGTCCTGCGCCTATCATCTCAAGCGTCTCGGTCACGATGTGGAGATCCGTGAGGCAGGTCCATTTGCCGGCGGTATGATTCATTTTGGCATCCCGGCCTACCGCATGCCGCGCAATGAGCTCAATGCCGAGATCAAGCGTGTTGAGGACATGGGCGTGAAGATCGTACTCAATCATCGGGTTGAGGATGTATTGGCCGAAAAAGAGGCCGGTGGTTTCGATGCCGTATTCATCGCTGTCGGCGCACACCTGAGCAAAAATATCGACATCCCCGGCCGCGATGCGGCCAAGATTATGGATGCGGTCAGCTTCCTCAAGAGCGTGGAAAATGGTGAAGAGCTGCATATGGGCCGACGCGTGGCGATCTACGGCGGCGGCAATACAGCCATGGATGCAGCACGTACCGCCAAACGTCTGGGTGCAACAGAGGCGGTCATCATCTACCGCCGCGACCGCGCCAGCATGCCTGCGCATGATTTTGAGGCCGATGAAGCCATCGAGGAAGGCGTGAAGATCAACTGGCTGCGCACCATCAAGGAAATCGATGCCACCACCTTCAAGGTCGAGGTGATGGAACTCGATGATAACGGCCGTCCACAACCCACCGGACGCTTTGAATCACTGGAAGTCGATTCGCTGATTATGGCTGTTGGTCAGGATACCGATACCGCTTTCCTGCGACAGATCCCCGGGATCGAGTTCAACCGTGACGATACGGTGATTGTGAATAACGGCATGATGACCGGTGCCGACGGCATCTTCGCCGGCGGCGATATGGTGCCTTCCGAGCGCTCGGTGACCATTGCCACCGGCCACGGCAAGAAGGCCGCACGACATATCGACTCGTGGCTGCATGGCAGCGTCTATCAGGCCGCCGACAAACACCCCATCGTCGGCCATGAAAGCCTGCACCTGTGGTATCGCACGGAAGCGCCGAAGAAAAAACAGGGCGAACTGGCCCCGGAGAATCGTCTGGGTGGCTTCGAGGAAATCATGCAGGGACTCACCGAGGCGGAGGCGCAGTTTGAAGCGCGCCGTTGCCTGTCCTGCGGCAACTGCTTCGAGTGCGACGGCTGCTACGGCTCCTGCCCGGAGGACGCCATCATCAAGCTCGGCAAGGGCAACCGCTATCAGTACAACTATGACCGCTGTACCGGCTGCGCCACCTGCTACGAGCAGTGCCCCTGCCACGCCATCGAGATGGTTGTCGATACCTCCGTACAAACTGCACAGGGAGGTGCCGCATGAGCGACGCAAACATCCCCGTAGAGCAGAATGCACAGCAGGTCGCCATGGATGGCGGCACGGCGGTAGCGCATATCGCCTACCGCGTCAGCGAAGTCATTTCCATCTACCCCATCACCCCGTCCACCGACATGGCCGAATTATCCGATACATGGGCTTCACAGAAAAAACCGAACATCTGGGGACAGGTGCCGGATGTCATCGAGATGCAAAGTGAGGGTGGTGCTGCCGGCACAGCGCACGGCGCCTTGCAGACAGGCGCTTTGACGACGACCTTCACCGCCTCGCAGGGCCTGATGCTGATGCTGCCCAATATGTACAAGATTGCCGGCGAGTTGACTGCCTGCGTGTTCCATGTGGCCGCCCGTTCGCTGGCCGCACAGGGATTATCCATTTTCGGCGACCATCAGGATGTGATGGCGGCGCGTACCACAGGCTTTGCCATGCTCGCCTCATCTTCGGTGCAGGAGGCGCACGATGCT
>CAZQTO010000104.1:0-7521 GCA_964596375.1 uncultured Zetaproteobacteria bacterium
TATATTGATATGGACAAGGCCACGCCTTCCGGAATAGCCAGGCATCCGGGGCTTCCGGCTGCAACGGTAGATCTGCGCCAGGCATCGCGGGCCATCCTGCTGGACGGGGACAGCAATCCGGCCGCAAAGAAGATGGGCAGCAAGTGGTGGTACCAGGCCAATCCGCACGGCAATCCATGCCATCCAGGCAGTTTCGATGATGTTTCGCGCCGCACTGTGGATATCCGCACGCAGGATTGGCAACAGGGCCATTATCACCCCAAACAGCTGCTGATTTATATGCCGCCACCAGACGGTTTCTTTGCAACAGGTGAAAATATTGGCTGGGCCGATGTTAAGTTTGAGAAGAACACGGAGGATGGCGTCTGGGAGTATGGCGATGTGGACGGCCCCATGCAGAACATCACCACCATCGATTCCATTGTTCTGGATAGCGATAAGACCTATCGCCTTATCAATGTGCAGTTGTGTTGTGATGAGTTCACTGTTACTCAAGGGAGGCTCGAACTTCTACGTGTGGCTGCCAGCAAGGTGGTGGTGAATAACGCTGATACCGAAAAACCGGTACTTAAGGCAACGGATTGTCTGTTCAATGAGTTGGATGTGAGTGGATTGTGCCAACTGGAATACTGCACCGTGCTGGGGAGCGCGGACTGCCAGCATTACCTGCAGGCCAGCGATTGCATCTTTTGCGGCGGTGTTCAGGTGAATCCACAGCCCAACATTCCACTCGGCACGGCGCCATCGATCAACTGTATTCGTTATTCGCGTGTGCCGACGTCTCTGTTGGGCAACATCGCCTCAACCAGGACCTGCACCGATGCAAGGCCCGTGTTCTTCTCCGAAGACTATGCCGATCCCAAGGCCGCCAAGGGTTGTGGGATGCTGCATCCGGCCTCACCGGAGGCGATTCGCTTTGGCGCGGACGATGGCGGCGAGATGGGAGCCTATCACCACAAGCTTTATTGCCTAAGTCAGGCTGCTGTCATCGACAAGCTCATGGATTATCTGCCGTTGGGGATCGAGCCCGTGCTGATTCCGGATATCCAGCTTGGCTGCTTCCGGGAGCAGGCGGCAACAGAATCAGAAACAAACGGCTCCGATGATAATGGGGGGACAGAATGAAAACCGAAATTTCCAGGAACAGCCACGACCCGGAGAAGAAATATTCCGGCGTATACCAGCAGCAGGGGCGCATGATTACCGATGCCGACCTGAATGAATTGACGGACATCGTCAAACACAGGCTGGATGAGGCCCTCAGAGATGTTGTGTGCATCGTCGACGATGATGGCGCAAGCCGGGGAGGCACCCCGCGTCACTGTCCCTTAAAGGTCACAGGTGCTGGGGCCATCCAGCCAGGGCGGATTTACATCGACGGAGTTGCTGCGGAAGTGCTTGGTGACCCTGATAGTCCGATAGCCTTGGATGCGCAGCCAGACTTTCCCCTGTCCGGAGGTTTTTCGCCTCCTGCGGCCGGGACCTCCTATAAGCTTTATGCCGACGTATGGGAAAGGGTGGTTACCTCACTGGAAGATGGCGGGCTTCTCGATTCTGCCTTGCATGGCGCAGATACCTGCACGCGCACGAAGACGATGTGCCAGGTCAAATGGTGCCCTGCTGCCAAGGATCCGGAAGACAAAACAAAGAATCCCAAAAAAGGGAATGCCCCGCTTACAATTTCCCTGAAGGAAGATGCGGATATTACCGACCGATGCGATCCGTGTGCGAAGGAAATGGCGGTCGATGTCATGACCGGCGACTACCTGTTCCGGGTCGAGGTGCATGATGTCAAAGGCAATGCGATCAACCCGACCGAAATCACGCTGAAATGGTCAAGCGAGAACGGCGCCGAGCAACGGGCGCTGGAAAAGGTGTCTTCCGGAGCATTCAAGCCACTTCCCGGCGAATTTACCGCCGAACCATGGGTGTACGAGTTTTTCAGCGATGTAAGTGAAAAGCATCTTGGTGTGCACTTGCAGACCGCAGCGGGTTTTCCTGCTCGCTGGCCGCTGACAGTCAATTCGAACATACCCGCCGGCAGCCCGGAGCCGGAATACGTCAGACGTTGGGACGGCTTTATCACACTGAAAAGGACAGGAGCTGTTTGGGCAATTAAAAAACAAACAGTGAATGCCGAAAGCGTTATTGTCGGCAGCCACAAGGGCGTTCAACTCAGTGATGCAGCAACCGATGCTGCCGGAAAAACCGGCCATGTTTCCCTTTCGACCGCCAATGTGTTCACTACCACTCTGGATGAACTGGTTCTATCGCTTAATGTCGGAAGCAGAAATATTCTTGCCGGCGATTACTGGTTGGCCAATGTTCGCCAGCAGGAAGTCGCGGCTTATCTTGATCTGGATGCAGCCCTGCAAACAGGGTTTTATTTTCTTGGAGGCGGGGATGGTGGCGTTGAGCCGCACGGCATCGAGCATCACTACCTGAAGCTTGCGGATGTGGTGAGTGGAACCCTCCAGATGAATCCAGAGGCAGACCGGAAATATGCTTTCCCGCCGTTGACCGAGATGACGCGCATGTTCCATGCCGGTGGCGACGGCCAGGAGGCCATGCCAGGACACGAATTGCCACAGCCTATTGAGGTCGGGGTGGCCAATGGTGAATGGCCAGTAGTGGGGGCTACGGTTCGTTTCCATATTGAAGAGGGCGGCGGCTTCTTATCGAAACCCTCAGGGATGGATGCAAGCCGTTTTGAGCTAGTTTCAAGTGTCGAGGCAAAAGTAATCTCATTGGATGGTTCGACGAGTTGTGACTGGCAAGTTGGCACAAGCGGTTCTCAGAGAGTGGAGGCTTCTCTGCTGGGCGCTGATGGAAATGAACTTAAGCATCCACCGATCTATTTCAATGCCAACCTGAGCACAGCGGATCAGGTGGCATATACGTCGTCCTGTTCAGCGAACATCGCGAATACGGCTCACAATCTGCTTGCCCATGATTCGCCGCCTGCACTAACGCATACAAATCCAGACTATTACACTGTCAAGGAAGTGCTGGATGCATTGCTGTGCAAGATGAAGGCAAACCATGTGCCGTTTGTGCCGGATAATTGCGCGGGCGAAGAACCCACTGTCAAATCCGGTTTGGGTATCAGTGCTCCAACAACCGTACATGCAGCGCTTCAGAAGTTGTTATGCGAACTTGATGCTGCGGACGTGCCGTTTGAGCCTGGCAGTTGCGGGTCTAATGCCTTGCCGACGGTCAGGTCCAAGCTGAATCTCAGCAATCGCACGACGGTGCATGAAGCGCTTCAGGCGCTGTTGTGTCAGATGAAGGCTGAGCACATTCCGTTTACCGACAAGTGTTCCAACGGGCTTTATCCGGATAAGGTGAAGACCGTGGCCGATGCATTGAAATCTTTGTGCAATCTTGATGCGGGGCATGTGGCCTACGATCCGGGTTGCGATTACCTGAAAGAGAAGGAAGCAAAGACCGTTCAGGACGCCATTACCGCCTTATGCGCAAGGGAAGTAAGCGGAGGTGATGATTGCAAAACAAGACTGCAGATGTTCGGCCGGGGGGTTGTATGCGGAGTGACGCCTTCAAATGCGCGGGTCACCAAGATTAGGAATTCGCGCAGAGTAAAATTCGATATTGGTACCTCTCCGGGAGTGGTGGTTGATGGCAGGGGGTGCATTCAGAGGCCGGGCGAACTCAGCCTGACGGAGAATGTGGTTGCCTATCAATGGAGTATCCCCACTGAGGCAGTGGCCAGAATTGAAAGATGGAAGAAGAACGTGACCGATCTCCTTATGAGCCTGGGCCATGCCCGTAATTCAGATGAAGTAAAGGCATGGGAGGATTTTGTCAGCCGGGGTTTTAATAGCCTCTATTCCACAGCAAGCAACGATGTTGAGGCGTGGGTCAGGAACGGAGGAAGGCAAACATGGAATTTAATCGATGACCGGGCAGTCAGAAGCGTAATAAGTCAGTTGCAGGAGATCATCGCAGGGTTCGAGACCGTTCCTGTAGAGTCGAAGTTCCTTCTGTATCTTAATGTCCCGGAAGCTGCAGAAGCATCGTTGAAGTTGGTGAAAGTGAAGGCAGGTACGGCAACCGCAGCTTTTGCTGTATTTCGTGAATCAGCCGCAGCACACCTTATGGCAGCGGGAGGGGCGACAACTCCCTTTGCCAGCATGATGGTTGCCGACACCTCGGGGTTGAGTGGAAGTGCGATGCAGGAAAGTGCTTGGAAGGTATTCAGCGATATTACATGCATGCAGGAAAATGATGGGTCTGTCTGTCTGGCAACCATAGGCGTATATGCCAACAAAATTTGGACCTGTCCGGATGACCGGGAGCAGTTGACCACCTTGTATATGTATTACCAGCTTAACGGCAGAAGGGCGAGCGTTTATGATAGTTTGGCCGCCGCCTCCGGGGCAAGAGTGTAGCAGGTAAATTGAATCAACAAAGGGAGATAAGACCAATGCCGAATCGAAGATTGTTTGCAGGTTTAATACTGATGCTTGCTATTGCCATGGCCAGCTGTGTTTCGGTGCCGCAAGAATCCGCGCAACTGTCCATCGAGTTGGGGCAGAGAATTAACGGCGCGAAACAGGCGCATCTGGCGCTGGCTCGGAATTTTGTGGCGGAAAAGCGGGAACGGATCGATGAGTTTATGGCGCGGGAATATATTCCGGCATATATGAAAAACGCCTTTGCAAACGATTTCGTTGCCAACAAGTGGAATCAGGCGGTTCGCACTACGGATGATGCAAAGCGCCTGGAGTTGATCACCGAGATCAGTGCAAACTTGCAAAAGGGCATCAATGCCAAACGACAACAGTTCATGAAGCCGGTTGATGAAATGGAGCAACTGCTGCTGCAGCGCATTAGCGAACATTACGATGAGATGGTTGCCGCCAATGCGGCACTGACCTCGTATCTCGATTCGGCGATCAGCGTTAAGGATCGGCAGGGCAAGGTTCTGGATTCGCTCAACATCAAGGGCGATTTCTCAGCTTATATGACCAAGGCCGATGATCTCATCGGTATGATCACTTCAGGAACAAATTCCTTGAAAGAGCATGAAGGCGATATCAACAAGATTCTTGAGTGGTTCCGGAAAGGCAAACAAGGAGGGACGTGATTATGAGTGATGACTGGGGAAGCGCATTAAAAGAAATCGGAGATAAGACTGACAAGGAACTGGAGTCCAGGATTTCATCGCTTACGCGCATGAAGGATGAGGAGATTGCCGAGCTTTTCCCTGATAAGGGCGACAAGAAAAAGCTGGTCGAGCTGATGCAGATTGTTGAAGAGGCTTCGATTGACAACAGAAAGACGGCCCGACTTGTCGACAACATTCAGGAACTGGCCGGCACAGCAGTGAAGCTTCTGGCGCGTTTTGTATAGTTGTTTCGGGAGAAGGAGGTTGCGTAACATGTCTAGGAAAAGCGTTGTATGTGTAGCCATGTTGATGGTGGCGATATGGGTTCCATGGCAGGCAATGGGGGAGGAGAAACTTAGTCCTGCTTCTTTGTTTATGCCGGACGGGCAAATGGTTTCTCACCCAATCCGGGTCCAGGTAAACAGGGCAGTCTATGAATCACTGCAGCCTAGGCTATCCCTATTCCTCAACGATTCACTAAATGGCAGGGGTAATAAAGATCTGCTGACATTTACTCCCAAAAAAACCATTCCGAAACAAATGCTTCATGATAAAGATGGCCATAGCTACGAAGGGACCCTGTTGCTGTTTGATTTATCTGGCGATAAGCATATTGATATCGATTTTTACAAAACGGGAATCCGAGTAACGCCTATTCTGATCTGGTGCTCAAAAGAAGTTGATTCGCTGGATGAATGTTCCGAAGCTGATAAGAGGAAGGTTGCCTCTGAAGTTGAGGTATATATCGGTGATATTACCCATGCGATTATTGTTACGATTCTGATCTTCTTCTTATTCATTTCCATATTGGGTTTACTACTTAAATTACACAATAAAAAAGACATCGCATGTCCAGATAGTTTTTGGGGGAGCCTTTTGTCGCTTTTGTGTGATGTAAGGGGGGAGCTGTCATTATCGAAGAGCCAGATGGCTCTTTGGACCTTGGCGATTGGTTGCATGGTTTTCATCTTTGGCCTGACCCGCCTGGAAGTCCCGGTGATTCCTGAGCAACTCGTCGCGCTTATGGGCATGTCTATTGGAACAACCATCATCAGTCGGATGAGCGCGTCTCCATCGGAGCAAAAAGCAGGCAATCGAAAACCGGAGTTGCAAGATCTGCTTATGGTTCAGACCAAGGTGGACGGGAAAATAGTCAGTGATACCTCACTGGCTAAAGTGCAATTGATATTCTGGACCCTTCTTACGTTATTCCTGTTCAGTGTGAAAAGCCTGGTTGAAGGCGAACTCTGGGAAGTCCCATGGGAGCTTGTTGTGTTGATGGGAATGAGTCAGGGCGGCTATCTGGCCAGATACAAGCTTCACGAAACCGAGAAACCCAAAGGGAAATGAATGAGGGGGAATAACCCTGTGGCTGGGAGGATAATATGAAACGGCATACGATCAACAACCATCGCTTGGCAATAGATGAGCAGCCCGTGGATTTCCAGCTATCACCCAATCGCAGCAGCGTCATCCGGCCGGAAGGCGTCATCCTTCACGATACGGCGGGGCGGCTGGATAAAGGCAACAGCGTCGGCTGGTTTCTAAAGAAGGAGGCCAAGGCGTCCGCCCATCTGGTGGTGGAGCGCGACGGCAGCATCACGCAGATGGTGCCGTTCAACGTCAAGGCATGGCATGCCGGCAGGTCAGTTCTGGGGGGGCGCAGCGGCTGCAATGCCTTTTCGGTCGGTATCGAGATCGTCAATCCCGGCAAGATGGAGAAGGTGGAAGGCGGTTATCAGCCCTGGTTCAGGAAGCTGTATACCGAGCAGGATGGAATGATCCGACCGGCATCGACCCGCTATCATGGGGATGGCTACTGGATGGACTACACTGAGGCGCAGATCGAGGCCGTTAGCGGCATCTGTTGCGCGCTGGCGGACAAGTACGGCATGACGTTTATCGAGCCGCACTGGTTTGTCAGCCCGGGCCGCAAGGTGGATACCAATCCATTGTTTCCGCTAGAGCATGTGCGCAGTCTGGCTTTTGGCCGGTCCGGCGAAGGTGACGACTCGGCTGAGAGGACGGTCAATGCGACCAGTTTGAATGTGCGCGGTGGCCCCGGTATCGAATTCGAGAAAATGGACTGGGGACCGCTCAAGGGTGGAACCATTGTGCAGGTGCTGGAACAGGATCAGGACGAGCAGGGTCGAACCTGGTCCTACGTTGCCGCAGGAAACAACAAAGGCTGGGTTAGCGAGCGGTATTTATCCGATAACTAGCTGATGGCCGGTATGAGGATGCCTATGTGCTATTATTAAGCTGTAGTACGAAGATAAGGGGGGCATGATGGAATTCGCCAGCAAGTCCAGACAAGCAAAGCCAGTTCATCGGACCAAGCCGTCGCGCCTTGCCTCTCCCCAGAAGTGGAATGGCAGTCAACAATCAGAGGT
>CAZQTO010000105.1:0-4825 GCA_964596375.1 uncultured Zetaproteobacteria bacterium
CCTGCACAGAGCAAGCCGGGTTTGCACCTGAACTTGCTTCCGTTCCGGATGAGGTCTGGCGGCGCACGGCCTTTATCTATGTCTGCTCCCCAAGCAATCCGACCGGCTGGATTGCCGAGGAAGTCTGGTACCACGAACTGTTTGACCTCGCCGACCGCTTCGATTTCAACATTGTATCCGATGAATGCTATTCCGAAATTTATATGCATCAGCCGCCCACCGGTCTTCTACAGGTAGCAGAGCGCCTTGGTCGGAAGGGCTCCAGTCGCTGCTTGGTCATGAACTCGCTGTCTAAACGCTCAGCACTCCCCGGTCTGCGCTCCGGTTTCATTGCCGGCGATACCGCGCTGATTGCACGCTTTGCCAAACTCCGCACCTATACCGGCCCCGCCACGCCTATTCCGTTACAGCACGTAGCTGCCGCCGCATGGTCGGACGAGACACATGTGCAACGCCATCTGGACGTGTATCGGCAGAGCCTTACGGCCTTTTTTGAAGCATATGGTGAGGGCAAACCGCCCGCCGGCTCTTTCTTCGTCTGGCTACCGGTCGCCGATGGCGAGGTCTTTGCCAAGGCTGCCTATGCACAACAGGCAATCACCGTCCTGCCGGGCGCATACCTGTCGGCCGATGATGCACGGGGGATTAATCCGGGAAAGGGCTTTATCCGGGCTGCCCTTGTCGACGGCCCGGAAAAGGCAGCCGAGCTTGCGCGACGCCTTAAACAGGTGAGAATTTAGGGTATGAATATTCCTGCCAATATTGAAATCACCCTGCGTGAACTGGCTGCCGCTGGTGGCACGCTTAACGTCTACCTCTACGACACCGCTCCTATGCGCGAAAAAATTACCCATCTGGCGGACATCATGCCGGCTGGCGTTGAGGTGTTTTACGCCATGAAGGCTAATCCGCATGCAGCATTCCTTGCGGCGGCACTTGAGGCCGGAGCAAAGGGTATCGAAATCGCCAGTCTGGGCGAGGCGGAAAAGGCCGTGGCGGCTGGTTTTTCAGCGTCACAACTCATTTACACCGGTCCCGGCAAGTCCGAAGAGGAGTTGCGCTGGGGTGTGAGCAAGGGCATCCGCACCATTCATATCGAGTCGCTGACCGAAGCGCATCGCCTGCACGCCATCTGCACAGAAATGCGAAAAACTCAGGATGTGCTGCTGCGCATCAACGCCGATTTCGATATCCATGAGGCGCAAACCACCTTTTCCGGCGGCTCCAAAAAGTTCGGCGTCGATGAGGAAAAACTGGGCGACATCCTACCGCAAATTCTGGCGCTCGAATCCCTGAATTTTCGCGGTCTGCATGTGTATGCCGCTTCCGGTGTACTCAATGTTACCGACCTGCTGAAAAACTGCGAGCTGGTCTTCGGCATGGCGCGCGCCATCGAGACCACCTATCCCGGCGTACACTGCGACACCATCGATTTCGGCGGTGGCTTCGGCGTGGATTATCTGGAAGAGGGGCACGACTTCAATCCTGAGGCCTATGCCCACGGCCTGAGCCGACTAATCGAGGAATACGATTTTTCCGGTCGTGCATTCTTCCTTGAACTCGGCCGTTATCTGGCCGCTGATTCCGGCTGGTTCTGCACTGAAATCCTCGACATCAAGGATAGTCGTGGCAAAAAGCAGGTAATCTGTGCCGGCGGCATTAATCATTTCCGTCGCCCTGCAGCGCTGGCCATCAATCATCCGCTGGCCATCCTGCGCATGGATGCTCCACCCCTGTTTGCCGGGCAGGAAGCCGTGCGCCGTGAGGCGGTATATTTCGGCGGTCCCTTGTGTACCGGTGCCGACAAACTGGCCAATAATGAGTTTGTGGATGCTGCCGATGTCGGCGATATCGCGGTATTCGGTCTGGCAGGTGCCTATGGCCTGAGCATGTCCAATGTCGAATTCCTCAGCCACGAGCGCCCGCAGGAAATCGTCCTCACCTGAATTACACGATGATAACGGATGCTTCGGCATCGCGGGTTTTTTCGTTACACTTAGAACCTATCCATGATAGCAGGAGCGATATATGAGTCATTTACAGCAGGTGATTGAGGAAGCTTGGGACACGCGCGATGCGTGGAGCTCCGAAAATGGTGCCGAGCCATTCCGCAGCAGCATCGAAAAGGTCATCACCCTGCTTGATGATGGTGGTGTGCGCGTTGCCGAGAAGGGTGCCGATGGCAACTGGGTTACCAACGAATGGCTGAAAAAGGCCGTCCTGCTCTACTTCAAGATCAACGACAACAAGGTGATCAACGGTGGCGTCTCCAATTACTACGACAAGGTGCCCCTGAAATTCTCCAACTGGGGCGAGGATATGTTCCGCAAGGGCGGCATGCGCGTGGTGCCGCCAGCCACAGTGCGGCGTGGTGCCTACATCGCCCCCAAGGTTGTACTCATGCCCTCCTATGTGAATATCGGCGCCTATGTCGATGAAAACACCATGGTGGATACATGGTCCACGGTTGGCTCCTGCGCCCAGATCGGCAAGAACGTGCATCTTTCCGGCGGCGTCGGCATCGGCGGCGTGCTTGAACCGCTGCAAGCCTCCCCGACCATCATCGAGGACAACTGCTTCATCGGTGCACGCTCCGAGGTTGTCGAAGGCGTGATCGTACGAGAAGGTTCAGTGATTTCCATGGGTGTCTACCTCGGCAAATCGACGCGCATCATTGATCGTGAGACCGGCAAGGTTTATTACGGGGAGGTACCGCCGTATTCAGTCGTTGTCTCCGGCTCCATGCCCGGAAAATCCGGTGGTCCGAATCTGTACTGCGCAGTCATCGTCAAGCAAGTGGACGAACAGACCCGCTCCAAAACCGGTATCACCGAACTGCTGCGCGACTTCTGATTCACGCCATCGTCGGACGATTCCCGACTAGAACGAGGAGTCCGGCCCTTCAAGAAAGATCAACTCCTCGGGCGTAGAATCACGTCCGAGTAGCGCGTTTCGATGCGGGTAACGACCGAAACGGTCAATAATGGCCTTGTGCTTCAATTCGAATTGTAGATTGAATTCGGCTCCAGGCTGATCAAACAACTCAACCGCCTGCGCATGAATCAGCGCTGATTCACTGTGCATGAACGGCATATAGAAAAATGCCTGCTGCGGCAGGCCGAAAACCTGATCGGCTCCAACTGAAATCGCCTCCTGAGCGAGGGCCAGAGCCAAAGCATCCTGCGCAAAGGCGTGCCCGTCAGAGCGAAACAGATTGCGTGAGAACTGGTCCAATACGATGATTTCCGCCAGTCGTCCGGCGGGCTCAGTACGCCAGTCGGATAACTCGCAGGCGCAGGCAGCGCCATGGATTGCACCGAACCTTCGGCTGATCTCGGCATCAATCCCGGCATCGCTACGCCACCACTGCTGCGACTCAAGCTCATCAAACCAGAAAGAAAGGACCCCGGCGAAGGGCATCAGGCGAATTCGGGTAAGGACTCGGCGGAGAAGACGGGGCCGTCCACACACACACGACGGTAGTGTTCGCCATCAGCCTCGATGGTTTTAACGACGCAGCCGGCACAACCGCCGATACCGCAGGCCATATGTTCTTCCAGCGACAATTGTGCCGCCACTCCGGTTTCGCGTGACAAGCGCGCCACGGCATGCAGCATCGGGTGCGGCCCGCAGGACAGCATCACCGTTCGTGAGCGTTCCTTTTCATTCAAGGCCTGCAGGTATTCACCCGCCAGATTCGGTACATGACCCTGATAGCAGCCGTACATATCGGCATTGGAAGCCAGTCGGCTGGGCACACCGCGTGCTTCCAGCGAGGCAACCGCCAAAATCGTATTACCGGCAATGCCGGGCAGCAGAAATTGCGATGGGCGCAGGGCAAAGGGGAAGGCCACCTCGGAACCGGCAAACACCACTACATCCGCTTTTCCTGCCAGATGGTCAGCAGCAAAAATCATCGGCGGGATGCCCACACCGCCGCCAATCAGCACGTAACGTTTGTTCAGGTCGGATAAATCGAATGGCCGGCCAATCGGGCCGAGCATGGGCAGCAAATCCCCCTGCTTGCGCTGACTCAGTTCGCGCGTGCCTTCACCGATCGCCTTGAACAGCAGATCGACCGTGCCCTTTTCAGGATTGGTCAGCATGATGGAAATCGGCCGGCGAAGGGGGCGCGACTCTGAAACCCTGATATGCACAAACTGGCCGGGCTGGGCATGCTGCGCCGTTTTCGGAGCCTTCACCCGCAGAATGAACTGATCACCCGGATGCTCAGCCTTGGCAAGCACCTCTGCCTGCTCTTCAAAAATAGTGTTGCGATGCGGCGTGAAGTCGGTATCAGCCAAGGATGTCGCCTTTCTGGAAGACCACCTGTCCGTTCTTGATGGTGTGTATCACCTTGCCGATCATCTCCCGACCGTGCCACGGTGTGTTACGCGATTTGGAGAACAGCTGATTGCGATCCAGTGTCCATTTCTCATCGGGATTGAAAATGCAGATATCGGCCGCAGCACCTTCGTTCAAGGTGCCCGCATCCAGATGCAGCAGCCTTGCAGGATTGCTGGTCATGGTGGCGATGAGGTCGGACATGGACAGAACGCCGTCGCGCTCCAAGCCCAGCGACACCGGCAGCAGCGTTTCAAGACCAACGATACCGAAAGCGGCGCAGGACAGACCGCAACGTTTATCATCCTCATGGTGCGGCGCGTGATCGGTAGCGATGATGCTGATGGTGCCATCGCGCAAACCTTCGATCACCGCCTGACGATCCTCTTCACTACGCAACGGTGGACTCATCTTGGCATCGGCATTGAAGCCCAGCAGCTCTTCCTCGGTCAGCGCGAAATGATGCGGTGCCGCCTCGGTT
>CAZQTO010000105.1:4835-7472 GCA_964596375.1 uncultured Zetaproteobacteria bacterium
GTACCAGATCAACCGCGCCCTGTGTCGAGATATGAGCCACGTGATAACGGGCATCGGCCAGTTTGGCCAGCATGATGTCGCGCACCACCATATTATCCTCGCCCACGTTCGGCATGCCGGAGACGCCCAACTGCGTGGAAATGCGGCCTTCATTCATGCAGCCGCCCTTGGTGAGTTGCAGGTCCTCGGCATGCTGGATAATCAGAAAATCGAAGGTGGAGGCGTATTCCAGCGCCTTGCGCATGACACCGGAATGCCAGATCGGATTGCCATCGTCGGAAAAGGCTACCGCACCCGCGCGCACCAGTTCGCGCATTTCGGTCAGCTCCTTTCCTTCCAGATTGCGGCTCACCGCACCAATCGGATGAACATCGCAAAGCCCCACCTGACGGGCACGTTCAATCACCTGCCGCACCACACCGGTATGATCCAGCCTTGGGGTGGTGTTGGGCATGCAGCACATGGAAGTCACGCCGCCGGCCACAGCCGCGCGTGAACCGGATTCGATATCCTCTTTCCACTCCTGGCCCGGCTCGCGCAGATGCACATGCATATCAATCAGTCCGGGGCAGACAATCAACCCTGTTGCATCAATTTCCGCCTTGGCCTTGCCAGCATTGGCGGCGATGCGCCCATCCGCGATATACACATCGGCGACTTCATCCACACCATTGGCCGGATCAATAACTCGTCCGCCCTTGATCAATAACGTCGTCATAACAATTTCCCCTGCGCCTGCATGGCGGCTTCCACTAGTTCGCGGCGCGGGGTGCGTTTTTCAGGCTCAGGTGCAGTGCCGCATAAGGCTGTGAGCACAGCCATGCGCACAGCCACACCGTGCTCTACCTGATCGAGAATGCGGCTGCGCGCCGAATCGGCCACATCGGAGGCGATTTCCACACCACGGTTCATCGGTCCCGGATGCATGACCACACAGTTATCGCCGGCCAGCGCCAGACGCTTGCGATTCAAGCCATAGGCCTCGTGGTACTCGCGGATGGAGGGGAAGGAACAGTTATCGGTCAGGCGCTCGGTCTGTACGCGCAGCATATACAACACATCGGAGCCCGGGATGGCGGCATCAAAATCATGGAACACCTCGCAACCGAATTGCTCGACATGGCTGGGCAGCAGGGTTTTGGGCGCCACGACGCGCACCTTGTAGCCCAACTTCTGCGCAGCCAACATATGCGAGTGGGCCACGCGCGAATGGGCAATGTCGCCGACGATGGTCATGGTGATGCCCTCATAGCCGCTGGCCTGTGTTTTCAGGGTAAGCAGGTCGGTCAGTATCTGGGTCGGATGCTCGTGCGCCCCATCACCGGCATTGACGATGGAGGTGTGCGGCAGGAAATCAGCCAAGAACTCGCAGGTGCCGGCTATCGAATGGCGGATGACCAGCACATGCGGCTGCATGGCGGCAAGGGTTTCGGCGGTATCGAGCAGCGACTCGCCCTTGGAGGTAGCGCTGGTCGAGGCCGAGATATTAATCACATCGGCGGACAATCGCTTGCCGGCAATCTCGAAGCTGGTGCGCGTGCGTGTCGAATTCTCGAAAAACAGGTTGATAACTGTCTTGCCGCGCAATGTCGGCGCCTTTTTGATGGGCCGGCGCGATAACTCGATGAACGATTCTCCCATACTGACCAGATGCTCGATCTGCTCTTTATTCAACTGAGCTATGCCGAACAGGTGCTGAAAAAACATTTGCTGATGGCCCGGACTCATGTTCTCACCCTCCGTTGCACAATATGCCAATCACCTTCGGTAACAAGTTTAACCGAACATCCGGGATCAGCGGCATGCATCAGGCCCGCCACATCGGGAGCGATGGGCAATTGCCGTCCGCCGCGGTCCAGCAACACAGCCAAGCACACGCAGTCCGGCCTCCCATAGTCGAAAATCTCGCCAAGAGCGGCGCGAATGGTGCGCCCGGTATACAGCACATCGTCTATCAGCCAGACCGTCCTCCCGCTCACATCAAAGGGCATGTGGCTGGGGCGCACCTCGGGATTGGCCCCGATGGTGTCCAGGTCGTCACGGTAGAAACTGATATCCAGATTGCCGCGCTCAACCGCACAACCGGCCGCTTCAAGCCGATGCTGAATAGCATCCGCCACGCGCGCGCCGCCTTGCTCGATACCGATCAGGGCAACACTCTCGCCATGCCCGCGAATAACCTTCGCCATGCGGTCCAGTGCGCTATTAACTGCTGCATTATCGTAGATGACATCAGCCATGATGCGGCTCCTTCAACTCCGGGTGGGCAGCAAGGAAATCTTCAAGAATCACTGCCGCCGCCGTTTGGTCGATACGTTCACGAACCTTTTTCTCATTCAGCCCCTGAGCATAAAGACGTTCTTTTGCCGTCCATGAGGACAGGCGTTCATCCTGCATCACCAGTGGTAAATCTGACAACTGGCGGAGTTCGGCTGCAGCCTTGCGGCAATCCGCCGACTGCACGCCTTCGCTGCCGTCCATATTCAGCGGCAGGCCGACGACGATGCCGCGACAGCCGTATTGTTCGGCCAGCTTAAGTGCCTGCCTCGACCATCCCTGATCCTTGCGGTTCTGGCATGCGACGCCGCGCACCGAGATGGCAAAGCGGGCGCAAACGGCCACGCCGATGCGCTTGCC
>CAZQTO010000106.1:0-7422 GCA_964596375.1 uncultured Zetaproteobacteria bacterium
TCATGCAATCACGTCCTCACCTTTTTCGTCATCATCTTTAAATCCATCTATCTTTCCGCCATCGTTGATGCGCTTCCAGTTCACTGTGCGCACAATTCTGACAACCTCATCCAGGTCGACGAGTCTTTCGCCGCCTTTTTCAAGCCCCAGGCGCACACCGTGCTCGCAGGGGCCAAGATTCTCTCCAGTCAGGGTCGTACCATCGGTAAACGACACCTTGAGCAACTCACCTGCATGCCTGAGGAAATCCGCTTCACTGATGAGCGGCCAATCCAGACCCGGCGAAGTTACCTCCAGGCGGTAGTGGCCCTCAATCAAATCCTCGGCATCAAGTTGCAGCGAAAGACCGCGACTGATGCGTGCAATCGAATCAAACGGCACGCCGCCGGACGCATCCACCACCACCTTAAGCACGCGATGCTGATGGCTTCCACCCAGGCTGACCTTGAGAACATCAAGGCCAAGCTCTTCGGCAATGGGTGCCAGCAATTCCGCAATCCGACCTTCCACCGGTCCTCCTAAAACAAAAAAAGCGAGCCGCGGCTCACTTTCAACGCGCCGAAGCATAGGGCGCTTGGTGCAATAGGACAAGTACCAGCCTTTATCATTTCAAAGACCGCCTGATAAGTCGATGAACCGGCAATCAGCCATCTGCCTGAAGATTTACTGCATTCCCTGTTCGGCAACGGACTGCCAGCCGCCGCCAAGGGCTTTGTAGAGCTGAGCGAGGCCGGTAAGGATGCGTGTTTCGCTGTTGATGATGTCGTTACGTGTGGTGATCAGTGCACGCTCGGCATCGAGAATAACGAGGAAATTCTCTTCCCCTGCTTCATAACGCAGACGGGCGATTTCAAATGCCTGTTGCCGTGTGGCTTCCGCATTCTTCAAACGCTTGAGCGTTTGCCACTCCTTACCATAGCGCATCAGCGATGCCTCTCCATCCTCCAAAGCCAGCAATACGCTTTGTTCGTAGGCGGCGAGTGCGGCCCTGGTCTCGGCCTCGGCTACATCCACGCCAGCAGTGAGCGACCCACCGGCAAAAATCGGCCATGCAAGTGCCGAGCCGACCGAACGCGTCAACGTGGCAGGTGTGAACAAATCGCTGAACACACGTGCGCTCGAGCCAACAGAACCGGTCAAGGAAAAGTTTGGAAACATATCTGCTTTGGCAACACCGATGCCTGCCGTGGCAGAAGCCAGCTCCCGCTCCGCCTGCTGCACATCCGGTCGGCGTTTGAGTATCTCGGATGGCAGGCCGACAGGTACCAAATCAGGTGGCATAGGCAGCGGCCGGCTTTCCTGTAAGGCCTTGGCATGAAACGCCGGGGCTTGTCCGGTGAGCACAGAAATACGGTAGATACGCGCAGCAATCTCCGCTTCCAGATTGGGCAGCTTGGCCTCAAAGGTTTCGCGCTCGCCAATGGCCCTGGTCAGGTCCAGTTCGGTGGTCACGCCAAGCTCCGACTGGGCGCGGGCAATCTCCTCCATCTCGCGCAGCAAGCCGATGTCCTGCTCGGTAACGGCCAACTGGCGTTGTAATCCACGCACCTCGAAGTAATTGCTCGCCACTTCGGCGACAACGGACAGCATCAGCCCGCCTTTGGCCGCTTCGCTCGCCTGAATCTGTGCATCCGCTGCCTCAACTGCGCGTCGCGTGCGGCCGAACAGGTCCAATTCCCAGCTGGCATCCAGTGAAGCACTGAAGGTGCTGCGCGTGCCGGTATTCGCACCCACACCGGTTTGTCTTGAGAAACGGCTGCGACTGGCTGATCCGGAGGCATCAAGGGTCGGATAATAGCCGCCGCCGGCAACACGGCGCAGTGCCTTCGCCCGCTCGATATTGGCCAAGGCCACGCCAAGGTCGCGGTTCTCTTCCAGGGCGCCGGCAATCAATTCGCTGAGCAGTGGATCGTTGAACTGCTGCCACCACACCTCAGCTTCAACCTCCTGCGAGGCAGTCGTAGTGTTCAAATCGCTTTGCCACACCGCCTTGTCCCGAGTGTGAAAATCAGGGCGCTGATAATCCGGCCCGAGGGTGCAGGCAGTCAGAACCACAAGCGCAGCAGGGGCAAGGTGAAAGAGCCTCACACCTTCTCCTCGTATTCCTTCAATTGTGCCTCCAGCATGCGACCAGTGGCCTTGGGAGATGATGTATGCTGCGACCACACGCGGTACATCACCGGCACGATAAACAGCGTGAAGAAGGTAGTAACGGTGACACCGGACATAATCACCGTACCGATAACCAATCGGGTTTCCGCCCCCGCGCCTGAAGAAAGGATCAGGGGTAATGCCCCCATGCCTGTGGTAAGTGCAGTCATAACGATTGGGCGCAAGCGCTTGCCGGAGGCTTCGAGAATAGCAGCGTGGAATTCAGCACCTTCGTCGCGCAGCTGATTGATGAATTCGACGATCAGGATGCCGTTCTTGGCAGCAATACCGATCAGGATGATCAGTCCGATCTGGCTGTAGATATTCAGGCTCATACCGGCCAACCATAGAGCCGCGAGAGCACCTGTGATGGCCAGCGGCACAGTGAGCATGATAATCAGGGGATGAATGAAGCTCTCGAACTGGCCGGCCAGCACAAGAAAGACCACCATCAGGGCCAGTGCAAAGACCAGATACATCGATGAACCACTGTCGATAAAGTCCTGCGATGGCCCCTTGTAATCGATGGTCGCACCGGGTGGAAGATCGTTGCGCACCAGGCCCTGAAGATAGTTCAGCGCCTCGCCCAGCGAGTATCCGTCGGCCAGATTGGCTTCCAGGGTAATGGCCCGCTGGCGGTTGTAGCGATTGAGTGTATTGCTCCCGGCAAACTCGCGAATATCAACGAGATTGGACAAGGGAATAAGCTGACCGCTGCGCCCTGAACGAACCCAGGTGTTTTCGATATCCGCCGGGCTCTGCTTGAGCGATTTCTCGCTTTCCAGCACCACATCATATTCCTTGCCGCGATCGATAAAGGTAGTCACCCGGCGTGTACCCATCAGGGTTTCCAGCGTGTGGTTGATATCCTGCACCGATACGCCGAGCGCATCGGCACGATCACGGCGGATGGTCAGGCCGATCTGCGGTTTTGTTTCATCGTAGTCGTGATCCAGACCGATCAGCCCCGGATTGGCGCTCGCCTTGGTCATCATGATATCGCGCCATTCGGCCAGGTCGTCATAGGTCGGGCCGCCCAAAACAAACTGTACTGGCTTGGCCTCGCCGCCACCAAAGGCTTGGCGCACAATACTGAATACGCGCACACCTGGCATGTCCGCAGTAAGCTTTTTTACCTGATTGAGGTAATAACCGATCGGTTTACGTCCTGTATTCCAGTGGCTAAGAACGACGATGCCGCGTGCATCGCTGAAATTGGCAGTGGTGCCGAAACTGCCGGGTGCGCGCATCAATAATCGCTGGAATTCGCCGCTTTCGGTAAACGGCATCAATCGCCGTTCGATTTCATCCATGTGTTCACGCACGTACTGATAGGAAGCGCCTTCCGGACCTTTGATCATGATGAAAAATACGCCACGGTCTTCCTTGGGTGAATACTCTTGAGGAATGGCGCGCAGCAGCAGCACGGCGACAAGCACCATGCCGATCACAACCAGAATGGCGACCATAGGGTGTTTGAGACTGCGTTCCAGGGTGCGCAGATAAGCTTCGCGCATACGTATAAAGCTGCTATCGATGGCATGCGTGAAGCGATTGCTCTCGCCGCTGGCATCAAGCAGTTTGGAGGCCATCATCGGTGCTACAGTCAGGGCGGCAAAGCTGGAAAAGATAACTGCAGCCGTAAGGGTTACGGCAAACTCGCTGAACAGACGGCCCGTATCTCCCTCCATAAAGGTAATGGGCACGAACACAGCGACCAGTACGGCTGTGGTGGCAATGACTGCAAACCCGACCTGTCTTGTTCCACGGAAAGCAGCAACCAGTTTCGGTTCACCGAGTTCGATGCGGCGGTGAATGTTTTCAATCACCACAATGGCATCGTCCACCACCAGACCGATGGCCAGCACAAGCGCCAGCAGGGTCAACAGATTGATGGTATAGCCCAAAGCAAACAGCACGATAAAGGTGCCAATCAGCGAAATCGGCACTGTCACGGCCGGCACCAGCATGGCTCGCACATTGCCCAAAAATAGGTAAATTACCAGCACGACGAGCAGCACGGCGATGAACAGGGTTTTGTAGACCTCGTCGATGGCATTGTCGATAAACACGCTGGAATCGAAGCTCTGCTCCATGCGCATGTTCGGCGGCAATACTTCATTGACGCGCACCATTTCCTGCTTGGCCAGACGCGCAACCGCCAGTGTATTACCCTTGGATTGTTTGACGATGCCGATCCCGACCATGGGAATGCCGTTACCGCGCAGAGTACTGCGTTTTTCGATGGCTGCGATTTCAATGCGCGCCACATCGCCCAGACGCACCAGATAGCCATCCGTCCCCTGCCTGAGAACCAGTTGTCGGAAATCATCGGTACTGCGATAGCTGCGCAGCAGGCGCACCGTGAAGTCGCGCTTCTTCGATTCGAGAATGCCGGCCGGCAGTTCCACATTCTCCTGGCGCAGAGCCAGCTCGATATCCGTCACCGTCAAGCCGAAAGCTGCCAGCTTGTTGCGATCCAGCCAGATACGCAGAGACTGTTCCTCGCCGCCTCCGACACGCGCTCTGGCCACACCGTCGAGAGCCGAAAACCGATCGATGACATAGCGTTTGGCATAGTCCGATATTTCCATGATCGACATACCTTCGCCGGTCAGGTTCAGCCACATAATGACCCGTTCATCGGCATCGGTTTTGCGGATGTCGGGCGGATCTGCACCGTCCGGCAGATTGTCCATGATGCGCGATACACGGTCGCGAATATCATTGGCAGCGGCATCGATATCGCGATTGATATTAAAACGGATGGAAATGTCCGAGCGCCCATCGCTGCTTTTGGAGGTGATCGAGCGGATGCCCTCAATACCGGCGATGCGATCCTCGATAGCCTCGGTAATGCGTGTTTCGACCACGTTGGCAGCAGCACCGGGATAATCGGTGGTAATGGAAACGATGGGCGGATCAATGTCCGGGTATTCGCGCAAGGGAAGATGGGTGAAGGAAAGAATACCGAAAACCACAATCAGCAGATTCAGCACCAGCGCCAAAACGGGGCGACGGACGCTGGTATCAGACAGCCACATGCATATGCTCCTTCAGAGGCTGAGTCATCAAAAAGACGGTGTCGGACATGGACTGTCTATTTAGCCTGATGCTGGGCCGGAAACTGGCTGTCTCGGATTTTATCCCATGTTTCACTGATACTGACCGCCTGCCCAGGCTTCACAAAGCCCATGCCACGCACGACAACCCGTTCGCCGGCAGCAAGCCCCTGTCTGATCTCAACCAGACCATCGCGACGCAAACCGGGCTGCACGACACGCAGTTCGGCCTTTCCCTCAGGCGTGACCAACGTGATGTAATGCTTATCCTGTTTCTGGGTGATGCTTTCTTCCGGCACGACCATGGCCTGACGTTCATTGGCCAGCAAGGTGACGCGCATCAGCATGCCGGGAATCAGCCTGCCATCCGGATTGGCAATGATGGCGCGCAACAACATGGAGCGAGTCAACGGGTCGATACGCGAATCGGTGGCGCTAACCACTCCGGTAAACACTTGCTCACCCAGCGCATCGGCGCGTGCCTCGATATGATCACCAGGCTTCATGCCCTGCAGCATGGTAGCTGGAATGCTGAAATCGAGTTTAATCGGATCAACCTCATCGAGGGTGGCAATCACCTGCCCGGGCTGAACCAGCGCACCGGGACTGACCCGGCGAATGCCCACCTTGCCGTCAAACGGAGCCCTCAGGGTGAGCTCGTCGATGCGTGCCTTGATCTGTTGGATGCTACTCGCAGTCACAGCGGCCAGTGTTTTGCGCTCATCGAGTTCGCGAGTAGCGGCGGCTTTGCGGGCCAGCAGGGTTTGCAGGCGTTTTACCTCGCGCACGTGCTCAGCCAGTTGCACCTCGGCGGCAACCAACTGGGCCCTCTCCTCATCCTGATCAAGCCGGGCAATCACATCGCCCTTATGCACCTGCTGACCATCGCGAAATGCAATCTCTTCAAGCCTGCCGGCAACCGTGGCGGTGATGGTGATGGATTCGTTGGCCTGCGCGGTGCCAAGCGCCTCAACCTGATCGCTAAGCAAAATAGCATAAGCCTTGAGCACCACCACCGGCTTTGCCGGTGATTTATTGGCGGTCACATCCTTATCCCCGCATGCGGAAACGAACAGGGTTAGCAACAGACATACTGTAAGCAGTGGGCATAAACGCGAGGTGGCTTTCATAACGTGTGTTTATCGCATATTTCTCATGACATGCAAGTATATTCTGTTAAAAACCTTCAAGCTACTGCGCTATTGTCGGCAGTGGCATTCGTCTAGTTTCTTCTTGCCATGCAAAGTGTTTTGACGACAGGCAAAGCATCGGCGACACTAGCGCCATGAGCCGCCCTGCTATTGCCTACATCAATCTCACGCATCTGCGGCACAACTACCGTCTTCTTGTTCAACGTGCCGCAACAGCAACAGTGATGGCTGTTATCAAAGCCGATGCCTACGGTCATGGGCTTGATCTTGTCGCCCCTGCCCTGCTGGATGAAGGTTGCAGTTCCTTTGCCGTCACAGATGCTGTTGAGGGGACAGCGCTGCGCAGCATTCTGGGTGAAGATGCGGACATCGTTTTGCTGTCCGGCATTTTTGACGCAGCAGATGCAGAGCTATGTCGCGAACATCGACTGATACCGGCCATCACCGAACCCAGCCAGCTATTGTTATTGGCTGCTGCCGGATTTCACGGCAAGGCATGGTTGAAGGTGGATACCGGCATGAATCGTCTTGGCGCCGAGAATGCGCCGTTACTGTATGCGGCTTGTGTGGATCATGACATCGAAATCGCCGGCATCATGAGTCACCTGGCTTGCGCTGACGAGCCTGGGCATACCCTCAATGCACAGCAGGTTGCTCGTTTCCAACGCGTCGCCGCCAGCCTGCCGGCCGGCACACCCAAATCGCTGCTCAACAGCGCCGGCCTGGTCAGCATGCCACAGCAGGTCTTCGATGTGGTGCGACCGGGCATTGCCCTGTATGGCGCAGAACCGGTTGCAGAGCAACCGCTTGGCCTGAAGCCTGTCATGCAATTGTGCGGTCGTGTTATTCAGGTGCGTGATGTGGAGCAGGGAGAATCTGTTTCTTACGGCGCGAGTTTCACGGCAGCGCACGACATGCGTATTGCCACTGTCGCCATAGGCTATGCTGATGGTTTGCCCAGAGTATTGTCAAATTGCGGTCAGGCCTATGCAGAAGCTGCTATACTCCCCATCGTGGGACGGGTATGCATGGACTATTGTCTGCTGGATGTCAGTCGG
>CAZQTO010000107.1:0-7342 GCA_964596375.1 uncultured Zetaproteobacteria bacterium
AGGCGCGCTCCATGCTGCGCAAGCCAAGCGGTGAATAAGGTGACGGAGAAAGATGCGCACCCTCCTGCGACAGCAGGTAGAGAACCTTGTCGCGATCCGCCTTGAGCGTATTGACGCGCAGATCAAGCGTGGCCGGCTGATTCAATGCCTCGCACACCTGCAGGCTTTCTTCTTCACCGAATTGTTTAAGCAGCCGATCGAACAGCCAGTCGGGCATGCTTGCACGGACAGCAGGTGATAATTCGAGTTCGTTCATCCGCTCAATGCGGCCGGCCACATCGTGCAGGCGCCAGCCATCCCCGCTGCTTAAGCGGGCATTGCACAGACTGCCGGAATCGTTGCCCTGTAATAACAATTCAGCCGCAACAATGGCTGCATCCGGGGCATCATCGCCACCGGCCAGCTCGCGCAGCAGACGTAATCGACGCAAACAGCCATACACCGTTTCGGCAACAAAACCGCGATCACGTTTGCCCAGCTTGCGATGATGGCGAAAATAGCGCTCCATCTGTTTATCCGCCGGTGGCGGGCTGTGCAGGATGATGCCCAGCAGCTCGGCAGCCTGCGGCCACAGGCGCAGGCGCTTATAGGCATGCGGATCAAAGTTTGATGACGCCACAGACATGGTTTCTCCTGTTTAGGGCTTGTGAACACCAGACCCTGGCTGGCTGAGCGGCCATCCTGCCGCGACTTGCAGACAAATCCACCTTGCCTGATGGCCTGTTGTGCCCTAGAAGCCTCCCATGGCACTTAAATCGACTGTTTTCAAAGCCCAGTTGCAGGTCACCGATATGGACCGGCACTATTATCAGGATCATCAGCTCACCATTGCGCGCCATCCTTCCGAAAACGATGCGCGCATGATGGTTCGCCTGCTGGCCTTTGCGCTGCATGCCAGTGAAGCGCTGCAATTCACCAAGGGGCTGAGCACGGATGATGAACCCGACATCTGGCAGAAAAGCCTGAGCAATGAGATCGAGCTGTGGATTGATCTCGGGCAGCCGGATGAAAAACGCATCCGCAAGGCCTGCGGACGTTCGCGGCAGGTGATCATTTATATCTATCAGGGCAGCAGCGGCAGCGCATGGTGGGAGCAGCAGCGCAACAAGCTGGAACGCTTTGATAATCTCAGCGTGATTGCCCTGCCCGATGATGTGGTGCAAAAACTTGCACAGATGGCCGAGCGCTCCATGCGATTACAGTGTACCATTAGCGATGCTCAACTATGGTTCAGCAATGGTGATCAGGCTGTTGAGATCGCCCCACAAGTATGGAAAAAGGCCAAACAGGATTAACGCATGAAATTCGAGCAATACTATCTTTCCGCCGAGATCAAAAAGAATCTGAGGCAGCTTGGTTTTGTCCGCCCCACCGATATCCAGTTCAAGGCCATCCCCTCGATTCTCAATGATGAGGATGTGCTGGCCATCGCCCAGACAGGCACCGGCAAAACAGCGGCCTTTGCCATTCCCGTGATTGATAAAATCCAGCGCTGCAAGACAAGCAAGAGAAGTTACGGCATCAAATGCATTGTGCTGGTGCCCACGCGCGAACTGGCTGTGCAGATCGGCGAGGTGTTCAAAAAAATCGCTGCGCACACCAAGGTGATGGTGTACACCCTGCATGGCGGTGTGGAGCAGGATGCACAGATTGCCAAGCTGCAGGATGGTATCGACGTGCTGATCGCCACGCCCGGCCGCATGTTCGATCTGATCAATCAGCAGGTGCTGAAACTCGATAAAATCAACACGCTGGTACTCGATGAAGCCGACCACATGCTCGATCTCGGTTTTATCGAGGACATCAAATATATCAAACGAATGCTCAGGCAACGGCATCAGACTCTGTTCTTTTCCGCCACCCTGAATGATGAGATAAAGAAGCTGGCCTATTCGCAGGTGAAGAGTGAGGCCATCCGCATTCAGGTCTCGCCCAAGGATCGTATCTCCAAGAATGTGAGCCATTTCGTCATGTTCGTGGAGATAGACGACAAGCGCTTCTTTCTCGATCGCTTTCTCAAGGATCACCCCGAGGACAAGGTGATTGTCTTTGTGCGCACCAAGGTGCGCGCCGAACGCGTCGCCAGGGCCATGGAGCGTGCCGGGATTGCGGCTATGAACATTCATGGCGACAAGGATCAGGGGCAACGCGCCGAGGCCATGCAGGCCTTCCGCGATGGCACATGCCGCGTACTGATTGCCACCGATGTGAGCGCGCGCGGTATTGATGTGCCCGATGTCGAATATGTGATCAATTACGATCTGCCGGAAAAGGTGGAGAATTATGTGCACCGCGTGGGCCGCACCGGTCGCGGCGAGAAGAAAGGCGAGGCCTATTCCTTCTGCAGCAGCGAGGAAAAGGAATTGCTTGAAGAGATTGAGGATTTCATCACCAAGCCCATCGAGGAAATGAAGGTAAGCAAGAAAGGTTATGCCGAAGTCGTGCGCACGCCGGATACCGCCGAGCAGGACCTAAAGGCGCTGGTCGCCGAGCATGATGCATGGATAAGCGGCAAGAAATCCAAGAAGAAACGCAAAAAGAAATAAAGCGGGGTTAAGCCATGAGTGAACAGCCTGTTGATGTGATGTTGTCGGCCCATGAGGCGCGCGTGCTGGGCTGTTTGATGGAAAAGCAGATGACTACCCCGGAATACTATCCCCTCACTCTCAAGGCCCTCACAGCGGCCTGCAATCAGAAGAGCAGCCGTGTGCCGGTGATGAGCTTAAGCGAAGGTCAGGTCGGCGGCGTGATCAACGGCCTGCGCACGCAGGGGCTGGTCACCGCCCGCATGGATGGCCGCGCGGATCGCTTCGAGCATCACCTCTCACGCAAGCTGGGCATCACCACCAAGGAACGCGCCGTGCTCTGCGTGTTGATGCTGCGCTGCCTGCTCACCTTGAATGAGATTCGCATCAACACCAGCCGCATGGTGACCTTTGAAACCGCCGAGGAGTTGCAGGAAGTGCTTGATGGCCTGATTGCGCGCGACGAGCCTTTGGTTGTGCGCATCCCGCGCGCCCCCGGCCAAAGAGAAGACCGCTTCGCCCACCTGCTCTGCGGTGAACCGGATATCGCTACCGCCCCCCCTGCAAACACAACTGCCAGCCCTGCCCCATCATCCGGCAATGCATCAGCCGAGCGCATCACCCAACTCGAAAATGAAGTGGCCGCCCTACGTGCCGAACTTGATCACCTGTACGAACTTACAGGTTTCCCAAAAAGCTGAACAAGCCTGTTCGATGTCTATCTGTAATCAGCCCTTCTAACCTTCGACCCCGCTCCCGTTCAGATATTGACCATCAACTGTTGCAACGCCATCGTCACTTCAGATCTAATATTTTTCAACCTTTGAAAAGGAAAAAGTGTTCTTGTGGGAAACGGAGAGAAAATGAATTCGGAATTTAAGTACGCTATGCAAGCTGGGGGAATGTGCCATCGCTGGCGGAGCCCAAATGGCAACTTTAACCAAGTGTTCGTAAAGTTGGATTTAGATTGCGAGCCGGACAAGTCTTCCGGCGTCGTGATTGCCACGGATAAACATTATGAACAGGCCTTCGCCACCCCTGTTGAAAATCTCTATAAAGAGCTGCACGCTCTGTTGCGGCAGCAGATTCAGGAATCACCGATTATCTACTGGTGGCCAGTGCAGGATAAGAATAAAATCAAAAGAATATTGTATGGCCTAACTAAGCGCCCTATCTTCACCGACAGAAGGTGAACAAGGATGGGGATCAGGTCTTGTTTCGCGGATTATTCAGGCGGCTTTCTTTTCCACCTGAACGGAGACCTGAAAGCCGATACGGGCCAGCAGGTTCACGAGGATATCGGCACTGAAACGGTCGATCCTGCCGCGTACCAGATCGCTGATGCGGGACTGATGAACGCCGAGCACCCCGGCGGCCTGTACCTGAGTCATGCCGCTTTGTTCGATAACGGATTTCAGCTCCGTCATCAGCCGGGATCGCAGTTGCAGGTTGGCTGCTTCCTCGTCAGCAAAGCCGAGATCGGCAAACACATTGCCACTGGATGCCGTGATCTTTTCCATATCAACCTCCAAGCTGTCTGAATCTCTTGCGCGCCAGCTCTATATCGCGCTGTAACGTTTTCTGCGTCTTCTTTTCAAAGGCATGCAACACATACACGGCGTCGCTCAGGCTGGCGACATAAAGCACCCTATATTCGCCTTCCACATGCAGGCGTATTTCCCGCACGCCCTTGCCTACTGCCTTCATCGGTTTCCAGTCATCCGGGTTGCGTCCCCGCTGCACCTGATCCAGTTGATGCCCTGCCTCCCGGCGCGTATCAATCGGAAAGGCCCGAAGCGCATCCAGCGATGATCCGATAAAGAACAGCGCCTTCATAGCAGGGAATATATACGATCCTTGATAATTATCAAGGATTCTTGATATGCAAGACAAGCACCATCAGACGATGCTCGGGTTCTGCGCGGGCTGTTCAGTCTTTTCATTGAACGGTCAGCGGTCCTTGTAGCGGCTTATATCCAGCAGGCCACCATCAACAGGCTGCGCCCTGGCATGTTGGTCCTGCATCCAGTCGGAGACATCCCAGAATTGCGGGTTCGTGCGGCGGATGCCGTACTGGCTGACCATCTGCTCATAATCGTCACGATTCATGACCCGCACACAGGCCGCGACGAAAGCATCCAGATCGGCCTCCGACACATCGAAGAAGAAATTGGGATAGGAGCCCGCCAGTCCCCTCATAACTGTCAGGGTATCATCCTGCATGTCCTCTTGCGGGCGATCGTTGACCTCCTTGGCGAAGGAGTCGGTCCGGTATGATTTGTTATGAATCAGGGTATAGGCCACATCCTTATGCCCGTTCACACCGCGCACGCGGAGGTATGAAGTCTCGGGGAAAATCTGCAGACGTTCGCCGCTTACCCCTTCGGCCAGCCGGTGCATGGCCCTGTCGGCCGGGGAAATAAAACACTCCGCCATGCTGCAGCGATTGATGTCTTCCATATCCGCTGCGGCATAGCCGGTGTGCTGCTTGAGCAGCTGGAGGAATTCCAGCTTCGGCTGATGATAGAAGGCGGCTTGCGGATTTTCTTCGTAACCCGTCACCGAATCCACCTCAAGCCATGCCTTAGTGGCTTCGCGCTGCTTACGCGTCGTCTTGCGGTCAATTTCATGCCAGGACTCGTACAAGCGCTTACGATCCTCCCTCGGCAGGAAGTAGAGGAAATTGTCCTCGCCTTCGATACGCAGGAAATCCATGTAGAGGCGGGCGCCCAACTGATGGCCCAACGTGCCGAAGGGATTGAAACCGGCGACCAGCAGGTAGTGCAGGCGTTCAAACACCGGATAATCGATCATCCAGACCGTTTCGGGGCTGTCGCCATACAGGCCGGAATGCACCGAGGCACTGTCGAAATGGCGGAAGATGGTCAGCGCGGCATCCTCGTTCCTCGAGCCATCGCTGCGCTTGCCATCCCAGACGAATTCATCAACAGCCTTATGGATATCCAGCTGCGGCAGGCCCTGCTGCTGGTAGTAATCCGTTTTGGCCCGCATGTATGCCTGTTCCTGCGGCCAGTACTTGATCCATCCGGTAAACAGGCGGCTGGTATCGGCAAGCTCCGTGGGCAGGTGCAGGTGCTCATCAACATCGCTGAGAAAGTCCGAATCCAGACCATGCTGCCTGTAGAATGAGGGATTCTTCGGCTTAAGGAAGAACACCCAGAAATGATCTTCGATGGAGCTCAGCGCACTCTGCCCGCGGCACACCGGGCCCTTGATGAAGCCGTTGATAAAGAAACGCGCGTCATCGAGCAGGAACTGGTAGCGCACCTCAGGCGGAATAGCGGCAAAGGTTTCAAACGGGGTGGAGGCATTGTTCATGCCGAACAGGTTCAGGATTTTTCTGTAAGCCCTGACGAAGAAATTCGGGGATTCCCCGGGAGCGTAGCCGGGCAGCTCTGCCACCTCGTAATCCGGCTGCAGGAAAAGCTCCCTGTAGCGCTGCATGCGCGCATCGGAGAATGCATAAGCAATATGATTCTTGTCCACAATGCTGGCGGTGTACGGGCGCAGGCGGTAGTAGAACACATCCTCATCGGGATCATCGTAGGGCCGGATGGAGGCAATCTCATCCACCTCTGCCCCGCTCGGGGTACGCGAGCGCACCAGGCGGAAAAAATTCGGTCCGGAAGCATCGTTGTCATTTTCGAAATAAACATGCCCAAGCACCAGATGTTCATAGATATAGCGGCTGACCAGCTGCTGCTTGTTGCCGCTGTTGTTGAGGAAATCCTCCCAGCTTTTGACCTGGGTCAGAATACCCGGCGAAAGCTGTTTTGCCTCTGCTGCTGTATCGCCCTGAGCCAGCCAGCGTACCAGCAGGGTGTATTCCTCATCGGATAGATTGGGCAAGGCATAAGGCATGCCCCAGAGCGGATGGGCCTTGGCAAAGGCATCGAATTTATCAAGCGTGGTGCAGACCTGTTCACGCTCAAGGCTGATATCAAGGTCTTCGGGCAACAGGCCCGATTCAGGCAGTGGATTGATCTGTTTCAGGTTGAGCATCTTGTAGAGCACGGAGTGTGCCAGATTCGCTTCAGGCGAGTGTGACTCACCTTCGTTGAGCAAGCCGAAAAATTCCATATCACGCCATTCGCGCGTCGTACTGGCATCGATAAACAGGCGCGTCGGCTGCTGCCATGTGAAGCGCTTCTTATTGTATAACTTACGCTTGTTCGCCCCTCGGGTGATGCCCTCGATGGATGAAAGCTTTAACTGACACGGGGCATCGTAACAGCCATGACAGACTACACAGCGCTTTTCCAATACAGGTTTGATATCACTGTTGAAAGCAAGCCTTTCGGGTGAAGCCTGAATCGAAAGCAGATCCTTTTTCAGTTGTTCGTCTTGCTGCAAATCGGAAGCGGCCTGTGCATATGTGGCAAACATCAGCAGTGCCAGCAAAGGCATCAAAGCCGTGGCCCCTATGCCGGATATAGAAAATGGTTTCATCCTGAACATCATTATCGCCCTCCCTGCCGACAAGCATTATCAAATTTCAAAATAAACTTGCCATGCCTCCCCTGAAAAAAACAATGCTAACGCAACCCTGCCTTTGCCCTGATTATAACAGCATATGGAATCATCCCCAACACATACAGTTTCAGCCATGAGCACATCAGCTTGAGGCCTGTCCCGCTTACCTTGCTGCCATGAGCATGGTATAATTAGCTTTGATATTTTCTGGCAGGCATACCTTCCAGGATGGGTGAAAACAACGAGGGGCAAGACTTCTGATGAATCAATATTTGCACTTCTTCTGGCCTTTTAATGTCGAATATTCAGATGTACCGGCCAGT
>CAZQTO010000108.1:0-7295 GCA_964596375.1 uncultured Zetaproteobacteria bacterium
GGACCACCCGTAGGCCGCGCCCTGCAAGTCGAACTTACCGGCAGCGACGAAGCGGCCATGGTTCGCACAGCCAAGCGCCTGATCCGTGCATTGCAGGATATCCCCGGTGCGATGGCGATTGAAAGTGATCTGGAGCCTGGTGACCCTGAAATCCATATTGTGCTCGATCGCAAGATGGCTGCCTATGCGGGCGTCGATCTGGCCACAGTCGCAACACATGTGCGGGCTGCCTTCGACGGCCTGCGCATCTCAACGCTGAAGCATGGCAAGGAAGAAGTTGACGTCACGATTCGTTTTGCCGAAGCAGCGCGCCACGATCCGGCAACCCTGATGCAGCTGGAAGTGCCAAATCTGCGCGGCGGTCTGGTGCCGCTATCACGCATTGCACATATCGAGGAATTGCCCGGCACCACCAGCATCCGGCATAAGGATGGCGATCGCGTTATCAATGTCTCTGCCGAGGTAGACCACAAGCTCATCACCTCCAAGGAATTGAACGACACGGTTTCTGCCATGCAGGAACAATGGCTGGGTGAGGATGCAGACAGACTGCACACCCATCTGGGCGGTGAGGAAGAACGCAGTCAGGAATCCGTGCGCGGTCTGGCCTTCAGTTTTCTGTTCGCGCTGGCCGGTATTTTTGTGATTCTGGCCATCCAGTTCAATCGTATCAGCTACCCAATTCTGGTCATGCTGGCCATTCCCTTCGGCGCCATCGGTATCATCGTCGGCTTCTTCCTGCACGGACAGCCGCTGTCCTTCATGGCCATGATGGGTTTTGTCGCCCTGACCGGCGTGGTGGTCAATGCCTCACTGGTTATGGCGGTATTTATTCAGCGCCTGATTGATGACGGCGTGCCATGGCGCGAAGCCATTCTCGAAAGTGGCAAACGCCGTCTTCGCGCTGTGCTGTTAACCGCCATTACCACTGTGGTTGGCCTTCTGCCCACAGCCTATGGTTGGGGTGGTCACGATCCCTTCGTGGCGCCGATGGCGCTGGCCCTTTCCTGGGGCCTGATGTTCTCGACAGTCATCACCCTCTTCTCGGTGCCTGCGGCCCTCGGCATTGCGCTGGACTGCAAGCACCTGTTGTGCACAATTGCGGGCAAGCTTCGCCCGCAACAGAAAATGGTCAACTAGGCTAATAATCTGTTCAAGCTCGTCTCTGTAGCAGCCAATTCAACGTAAATAAATCTTAATATGCATTTCATAACGATTTAAGAGCCATCTTCCTACTGTTCGGACTGGTTCGGCGCCGCCCTCCTCTTTCCCCTCCCTCCCCTTGGCGTCGAACGTTTGAATAAAGCTCCGGTATTTATACCGGAGCTTTTTCTTTGTACTCGACGGGAACATGGATTGCACAACGCCTCAGAGAGAAACCCAGAGCATTAAAAAGCCCGGCACGATAGCCGGGCTTTTCCAGACTGCTGAATCCACCTTGTTACTGATGCTCGAGAATGTCCTTGAGTATCTCGAAATCGGTATCCAACTCCCGCTTGATCGAACGCTCAACCACAGGTGTTGCAAGCTTGAAGAAATGCCCGACATCCACCTCCAGCGAACGAATCACGCGCGTATGCGTACCTCCATCGGTCTCTTTATAGCGCAACTCAGCCACCATCTTCAGGGGGCCTGAGGTGGTCTTGGCTTTCCAGTGGTGCTCATCCTTATCATGCTCAACCACCTCCCAATCCTGCTCCCACAGGCGCCCAAGAAATTTGGCCTTCACATGGTAAATTGTACCGACCCCAATCGGCCCGTCACTGCTACGTTTGGACTCCATCACAGAAGTCTGCCAAAGCGGATCATTATCGCTGTCATCCAGAAAATCATGCACCTCGGAAAACGGGCGCTTGATATCAACACTTACTTCAATCTTGCTTTTCGACATATCCCTCTCCTCCTCCATATAGTTCATCCGGCACCCAAAGAACCGACACATAATTACTTCCCTGCATATTATGAAACTTTCCAAATGCCAACTCAACCACCCTCAACAGCAATATCCAACCCTTCCGTCAGCAGGCTCAGAAAACGCCCACGGGAAATCTCCAGCGCACCCAAACTGGCCAGATGAGCAGTATGAAACTGGCAGTCGATCATCAGCCAGCCCTGAGATACCAGATGAGCCAGCGCCATTTTGGAGGCATCAGTGGTGCTGGAAAACATCGACTCGGCAAAGAATACCCGTCCGATATGCACCCCGTACAATCCACCGACGAGCGCATCCTCCTGCCAAACCTCTACTGATTTGGCGTACCCCAGTGAAAAAAGCTTTTGATATGCCTCTATCATCTCGGGATGTATCCATGTTCCCTCAGGGCGGGCGGCACATCCTTTCATTACTTCGGCGAATGCCGTATCTGTGATGATACACATGCCGCTTTGGCGCATGCGGCGCGCCAGCCTGCGTGAGCAGTGAAAGTTGGCAGGAAACAACACCATGCGGGGATCGGGACTCCACCACAGGATGGGGCCATCCAGCTCATACCACGGGAAAATGCCGGCACGATAGGCGGTCAGCAATGTTTGCGGCTCAAGGTTACCCCCGGCCGCCAGCAGGCCTTCGCTGTCTGCTTCGCAGGGGTCGGGGAAGACAACATGCGATGTATTTGGCGACATGTCTCAAGACTTGCAATCCGCAGGCGTGACATCAAGCATGGCGGCCATGGTAAACATCAAAACCCCGGCGGAAATCGATGCGATGCGTCCGGCCGCCGCCATGCGGCGGATACGCTTGTCATGATTGAACCGCATATCCGCCCCGGCATCACCACCGACGACATCAACGATCTGGTACATGAATTCACCATCAAGGCAGGTGCCATCCCGGCACCGCTGAATTATCACGGTTTCCCCAAATCAGTGTGCACATCGGTGAATCATGTGGTCTGTCACGGGATACCAACGAATAAAACGCTGAAGGAAGGGGATATCGTTAATGTCGATGTCACCAGCATCATCGACGGCTGGCATGGTGACACCAGCAAAACCTTCTTTGTCGGCGATCCTGGCATCAAGGCGCGCAAAATCACCGAAGTTGCGCAGAGGGCGCTGGATATCGGTATCAGCATGGTGCGCCCCGGCGCAACACTGGGTGACATCGGACACGCCATTCAGACCTACGTTGAAGCCGAAAAATGCTCGGTGGTACGTGAATACTGTGGCCACGGCATTGGTCGAAGGTTCCACGAGGAGCCGCAGGTACTGCACTTCGGCCATGCCGGAAGCGGCCTGGAATTGACCCCGGGCATGGTGTTTACCATCGAACCGATGGTGAATATCGGGCGCTCTTCCATCAAACTTCTGGGGGATGGCTGGACCGTGGTCACACGAGACAAGTCTCTCTCCGCCCAGTTCGAGCACACCCTTGCCGTCACCAAAGACGGCGTGGACATACTCACGCTTCCCGGCACCTGAGCACCCATCTGCAAGCTTTCCGTCTCTTCTGACTCACCATCCCTCTTTTAAACCGAACCGAGCCGCATAGAGTGCCGCATGCTTTATTTTGACCGGCTCACACTCAGGCGCGGCAGCAAACTGCTTTTCGAGCATGCCAGCTGCACCATCCATGCCGGTAATAAGCTGGGTGTCACTGGTGCCAATGGTTGCGGCAAGTCTTCACTATTCGGTCTGATCCTCGGCCAGCTGGAGGAGGATGCCGGCAGCTTCAAGATGGACAGCGGTATGGTTATCGCGCATGTCGCACAGGAAACCCCTGCCCTGCCGATCCCGGCCATTCGCTACATCATGCAGGGCGATGCCGAACTAAGCAGGATGGAAGCTGAGCTTACCGATGCCGAAGCAAGCGGTGACGGCCATGCGCTGGCCCGATTGCATGACCGCATGGCCGCGATTGATGGCTACGCTGCAAAGGCCCGCGCAGCAAGGCTGATGCATGGATTGGGCTTTGCCGTCGGCGAAGAGGAAAACCCTGTCGCCAGCTTCTCCGGTGGGTGGCGCATGCGCCTGAATCTGGCGCGCGCCCTGATGTGCCGTTCCGACCTTCTGCTGCTTGATGAGCCGACCAACCATCTCGATCTGGAAGCAGTGATCTGGCTGGAAAAATGGCTGCGCTCGTATCCCGGCGCCATGCTTCTGATCTCGCACGACCGCGACTTTCTCGATCGCTGCGTGACCCATATCGCGCACATCGAACGGCAGAAACTGAACCTTTATAGCGGCAACTATTCTGCATTCGAACGCATCCGTGCCGAGCAACTGGCCCAGCAACAGGCTGCGCACGAAAAGCAGCAAACCCAGATCGAGCACATGAACAGCTACATCAACCGTTTCCGTGCCAAGGCCACCAAGGCCAAGCAGGCACAAAGCCGCATCAAGGCGTTGGAACGCATGCAACTGATTGCCCCGGCGCATGTCGATTCGCCATTTTCATTCGGTTTTACGCATCCCGCTACTGTACCGAATCCCTTGTTACGCCTGCACAAGACCTCGGCTGGCTACGATGGGAACACGATTTTACATGGCATTTCCTTCAGCCTGTTGCCCGGCGAGCGCATCGGTCTGCTTGGCCCCAACGGGGCAGGTAAATCAACCCTGATCAAGCTATTAGCAGGCGAGCTCAAGCCGACCTCCGGAACCCGCGAATGTGCACGCGATCTGCGCATCGGCTACTTTGCCCAGCATCAGCTCGAACAGCTGCACGATGAACTTACACCGCTGCAACACATGCAAATGCTGGATAAGGCTTTATCTGAGAAAGAAGCGCGCAACTTTCTTGGCGGCTTCGCCTTCCATGGCGACATGGCCACCGCCCCCGTGGCACCGCTATCCGGTGGCGAACGGGCACGGCTGGTGCTGGCCCTGATTGTTTACCAGCAGCCCAATCTGCTCCTTCTCGATGAACCGACCAATCATCTCGATCTGGATATGCGGCATGCGCTTTGTATGGCCCTGCAGGATTTTGAGGGCGCGCTGGTGCTGGTTTCGCATGATCGCCACCTGCTGCGCACGGTGTGCGATGAACTGGTGCTGGTTGCAGATAGCAAGGCAAGCCCATTTCAGGGTGATCTGGATGACTACGCCCGCTGGCTGCTTGATGCACGCGATGCCGACGAACCGGCATCTTCCTCATCCACACAGCCCTCACGCCAGCAGGAAAGGCGACAGCGGGCCGATCAACGCAAGGTACTGCAACCGCTGCGCAATCGTGTAAAGAAGTTGGAGAGCGAACTGGAGACGCTGCATCAGCGCAAGGAAGATCTGGATGAAAAGCTGGCAGACCCGAAACTTTATGATGGGTCCCAAGGCGAACTGCAGAAAACGCTGACCATCGAAAGCAGCCAGTTGGCACAACAGATCGACGAGACTGAAAGTCAGTGGCTGATGGTCTGTGAGGAACTTGAAACCGCCGAAGCGTCAGACTGACCGCTTCTTCCCTTTAGTCCTCAGTCATTGAATCCAGTCCAGCCATCAGCGCAGGGATAAATCCAGCCAGTTCTGCACCCATGATGGCGAAATCGGCATCGAACTGCGCCTGCTGATCGTCGCCTGCATCGGCCTGCTCGACCAGCTCGCTATCGTAACGGATGCGCCGGATGGAAAGGTCGTCATGCAACACAAAGGACAGCTTTCCCTGCCAGTTCATGGCCATCTTAAATACACGTTTACCAGCCGCCACATGGGCGCGGACTTCTTTGGACGCGATATCCACATAGCGACAACGAATGGTACTGGTCACCTCGCCGACCGAGCGCAACTCGCATTCGTCTTCCACATCAAAGCCCTGCGGCAAACTGGCATCATCCATCATCCACTGTGTCATGGCTGATTCGGGCGAAATCTTCGTCTGCGGCAGCACCACATTCAGCGTGCCCAGTGTTTTGCGCAGCAGCATGATCAGGTCTTCGGCCTTCTTTGCCGAAGCGGCATTGACGATCAGCCAGGAGTTTTTCGCATCGATATAGGCATAGGTATGGCTGGCCTTGACCAGTGCGCGCGGCAGCAGCTCCTGCATGAGCTGTTCCTTGATATCGGCCCGTTCCTTGCGGCCCACAGGTCTGCCTTCCTGGGCCTCGATCTCGAAGGCTTTCTGCGCAACTTGTTCACGTACCAGCGAGGCAGGCAACACCTTGTCCTCGCGGCGCAGACAGATCATCAGCCTGCCGTCGTTCTCGTGCACCAGCATCTGGCCTTCCAGGCCCAGCGGCATCGCCCAGCCTTCGCAGGCCAGTTCCATCTGCCCGCAACTGCGTGCTTTACGGCCTTCGAGGGCTGCATGCAAAGCTTTGCCTGTCATCGTGAACGGCTGTTCAAAGCGGTAAAACTGGATATTTCTAAACCACATGGCTATCTGTCCTGTTATCGGGAATGGCTGGCGGAGCTGAATTGATCCGGACGGAGAATGTACCCCATCAGCGCGGCATCTCAACCGCTGTTTTTACTGCTTCTCTGGCAGGGTATCGATAAGACGAATGCCGTCCTTCTCCATGCTGATAAGTTTTCGCTTGTACAGCGAACCAACCGCCTTTTTGTACATGCCCTTGCTCAGCCCGAACATCTCACTGATATCTTCAGGCGGGCTCTTGTCGGTCATACTGATAAAGCCACCCTCTCGCTTAAGCACCTTCATCACGATATCCACGGCATCATCGGTCTTGTCCCGCCCGCGCTTATGCAGGGTAATATCAATCCTGCCATCTTCGCGGATGTTCTTGATGAAACCGCGCAAACGTTCGCCGCGCTTGAGCGGGCGCAATACTTCATGGTTGTGCAGCAAGCCCCAGTGCGAGGTGTTTACAATCAGCTTGTAACCGAGCTCGCTCTTGTTGGCGACAAACAGATCAACCTCTTCACCGATCTCGAAGTCGCCCTCGGATTCGTCGTAGAGCAAGGCATCCAGCCTGGCCGATGCAACAATGCGATCCGTGTCTTCATCGAGATAGGCACCAATCACATAGCGCTTGCCCTCTTCCATGCGGTGTTCCATTTCATCGAACGGGACAAGCAGATCCTTGGGCAATCCCCAGTCGAGAAAGGCTCCGCTATGCGTGACGGAAACCACCTTCAGGCAGGCAAAGTCGCCCACCATGACATACGGCTTCTCGGTGGTGGCGATGATGCGGTCTTCCGAATCGCGATAGATGAACACATCGATCTCGTCACCGATCTTTGTCCCCCTCGGCACATAGCGGGTCGGCAATAGAATCTCGTTCTTCCTGCCGTCCGGCAGCAGGCCGCCGTCCAGATAAAGGCCGAAATCGACCTCCTTGACCACGGCGAGCCGGTTCATCTTTCCCATTTCAATCGTCACAGCACTCATAGCGGGCAATCCT
>CAZQTO010000109.1:0-7261 GCA_964596375.1 uncultured Zetaproteobacteria bacterium
CGTCTACGCACTTATTCAGTACGCCAAGGGAAAAGCGCGGTTTTTCCTTGGCTTACAAAATCAAGCACTTAGGCGCATAATTTTGGCGGCCCGTCCATGGGCCGCACGGATATTCTGAGTATCTCAGAGCATCCTTAGCTGCGGGAGATGGCCATGAAATTCACCCTCATCGAACAAAAAACCCTGCATCAGGGATTCTTCCGGCTTGATGCCTGCACCGTGCGCCATGACACCTTTGCCGGCGGCGAACTTAAAATCGTACGTGAAAACCTGGAGCGCGGCGATGCCGTCGTTGTGCTGCTGTACGACCCCAAGCGCGACGAAGTGCTGCTCATCGAACAATTCCGCATAGGCCCTGTAGCCCGCAACGACAATCCATGGCTGACCGAGGTCGTAGCCGGCATGCTGCATCCGGGTGAAGACCCGCTTGAATGTGCCCGTCGCGAATGTATCGAGGAAGCCGGTTACGAACCAAGGACCCTGAAACCTCTGGGCAGCTACTATGTCTCTCCCGGCGGCTGTTCAGAACGCATTTTCCTGTATTTAAGCGAAGTAGATGCCACTCAGCCGGTTGGTAAAGGCGGTGGGCTGGATAGTGAGCACGAAGACATCCGCGTTTTCTGGGTCAAGCGCAAAGAGGCGCTGACCATGATTCACGATGGTCGGATCAACTCTTCAGGCCCCATGCTCGCCCTGCTGCTGGCCTTCCCTGGTTACTCCGCACATCAGGTATAGCGTTGATCGCAAAGCCTGCTGAATGGGAGTAGCACCCACCGAAAAGGCCTCTACGCTCAAGCAAGGGAAGCCATGGCTTCGAGGAGCTGGCGGTAGCGGAAGGGTTTATCCAGAATATTGAGTTCAAGTTCCGGGAAGCGGGAGACAAGCCCGTCACGGTGACCGGTTATAAAAATAATGCTGTCGACTATATGTGGCCTGAGCTGTGCCAGCAGACGATAGATATCATCGCCTCTCAGATCCGGTAGCTGTACTGCGAGAAAAACAACATCACAGACATCCTCTTCCATAGCCAGCAGCGCCAACGCCCTGCGTGCATCCGGAAGCACCTGAATCTCTATCTCGTGATTTAACTCGCTCGCGTAATGCAATAGATAGGCCTTCAGAACCCTCTGCACCACGAGGTCATCCTCGACGATTAACGCCCTCATCATCCCCCCCTGCTGCCCCATCACAACACTGCATCCCCTTTAGGTATCCTTCAAGTCCCATGAATTGAAGACTTTCTGCCATAAGGAAATCAAAGACGCGTTTCCGCATGAAATACAAGAAACAGCAATTGAAACGGAAAAGTGATGGGCATCACAGAAAGAAAACCATCAAATCACGCATTGTACTTCGGTGAAACGACAGCTTTTTCTTATCCGCCATGCAAAATCCGACTGGGAGGACCCTTCATTGTCGGATTTTGACCGCCCCCTGAGCGTTCGAGGGGAGCGAGAAGCACCGCTTATGGCTGATCGACTTGCCGCCTTGGAAGTAAGGCCAGAGTGCATAATCAGTAGCCCGGCAAGGCGAGCCAGATCAACAGCTGAGATTATCGCCAATCACCTTGGCTTTCCAATTCAGGACATCGACTGGATGACAGAGCTTTATCTGGCCAGTCCAACAGGCATGCTGGATGTGATTCGCAATTGTCCGGACCATGTAACATCGCTCGCCCTAATCGGCCACAACCCCGGCATCAGCAAGTTGGCAGCCCAACTTTCCGGAATTGTGCTTGGAAACATCCCGACCTGCGGCATTGTTTACCTGAATACCGAGTTGAAAACCTGGGATGAAGCCGGCAGCAACTTTTACTTAATCGATTTCGATCACCCCATGCGAAATCATGAGCCGGATTTCGCCGTCAACGCGTAGATTTAATAATTTAGGCCTGCCTTGAAAAGGCTTGATTATCCTGTTTCAGAATGTATCGTGCGCGCCAAATTCAATGTACCAAGGGGGACTCACACGATGAGTGCAACCAAAAAGATTACCAAGAAAATCCTGAACGACATGGCGCGCGATCTGGGAATCAAGAATGCAGCCAAGGCCAAGAAGGAAGACCTGATTCACGCAATTCAGACTGCGGAAGGGAATGATGCCTGTTTTGGTCGCATCCCGAACTGTCAGGTCAGACCCTGCCTTTTCCGCAGCGACTGCATCGGCGACTGAGTCTTTCACCGCTCTCTCATCAATAGAGGAGCTAAAAATAAAACAGCCTCCCCATAGCGGGAGGCCGTTTTTTATTGGAGCCGGGGAATTCCCGCTTAACTGGCTGCGATATGGGTCATTCCGCCGACATAGGGTTGCAGAGCCTTCGGGATCAGCACGGTGCCATCCGCCTGCCATCCATTCTCCAGCAATGCCACCAGACAACGCCCGATAGCCACGCCCGAACCATTCAGCGTTGCCACAGGTTGTGGCTTGCCGTCGGCACCACGCCAGCGGATGCCTGCACGGCGCCCCTGAAACTGCCCGAAAGATGAGCAGGAAGAGATTTCCCGATAGCAGTTCTGGCTCGGCAACCACACTTCCAGATCGTAAGTCTTCTCTGAGGAAAAGCCGATATCGGCAGAACAAAGCGCCATCACACGATAGGGAAGCTCCAGCGTCTGCAATACCGCTTCGGCATGCGCGGTCAGCTCTTCCAGATCGGCAAGCGCCCTCTCAGGCGTACTGATATGCACAAGCTCGACCTTGTCGAACTGGTGTTGCCGGATCATCCCGCGCTCATCACGACCTGCCGAGCCAGCCTCACGGCGGAAACACGGGGTGTACGCGCAATGGCGAATAGGTAAGTCATCCGATTCGATGATTTTATCCTGATAAAGATTAGTCACCGGAACCTCGGCGGTAGGAATCAGGAAAGCATCCTCTCCCTCCAGCTTGTAGAGATCCTCGGCAAACTTCGGCAACTGACCTGTACCGGTCATGCTCTTGCGATTGACGATGGCCGGCACCCATACCTCTTCATAGCCGTGACTGTCGGCATGCAGATCAAGCATGAATTGCATGAGTCCGCGCTCAAGCCTCGCCGCCGCTCCCCTGAGTACGGTAAAACGACTGCCGGAAAGTGTGGCGCCCGCCTCAAAATCAAGGATGCCCAGAGCTGTTCCTATATCCCAGTGCGGCGGTACGGCATCGGCCCTGGGTGTGCCCCAGCGGCGTAGCTCGACATTATCTGTTTCGCTGTCTCCATACGGCACGGATGGATGCAGGGGATTGGGAATCTCCAGCAGCACGGCAGAAAAAGCCTCTTCAGCCTCACGCGCCTCGGCTTCAAGAAACTTGGTACGCACTGCCACCTGTTGCATAGCTGTCAGCTCGGCTGCCGCATCCTCGCCCTTCGCCTTTTTCTGGCCAATGAGCCTGGATACCCGGTTACGCTCGGCCTGCAAACCCTCAAGCTCGGTTTTCAGCTCTCGCTGGCGGACATCCAGCTTGCTCGCGCTGCCCCATGGGCTTTCAGGTGCCACGACATCCATGCCCCGACGGGCGAGTGCCGCCTGCATGGCATCAAAGTCACGGCGAAACTCCTTACGGTCAATCATGCTTCGTCCCCGGTTTCCTCGCCTGATCCGAAGTCATCATCAGAGCCATCCACGTCTTCCGATTCATCCACATGCTGTTCAACCACGCGCACCGCACCAATCACCTTCTCATCGGACGAGCAGTCGATGAGCTTCACACCCTGTGTATTGCGGCCGATGACCGAAACCCCGTTCAGGCGAATACGTACCAAGCGCCCGCTGTCGGTCATCATCATCACCTGATCTTCATCAGTCACCTGCAATGCAGCAATCATCAAGCCATTGCGACCACCTGTCTTAAGTGTGAATACGCCCTGCCCGCCGCGCTTCTGGCTGGCATATTCCTCCACTGCGGTACGCTTTCCGTAGCCGTTCTCACTGACCGCAAGCAGGGTCGCACGCTCCACAACCAGAGCCATGGCAATAACCGTGCTGCCCTTTGGCATGCGCATACCGGTTACGCCACGCGTGGCGCGACCCATCGGACGCACATCAGTCTCAGCAAAACGGATCGCCTTGCCGCCGCTGGAGGCCAGCATAATCTCCTGCTCCCCATTGGTTACGCGCACGGCAATCAGATCATCGTCATCATCCAGCCGGATGGCGATGATGCCATTGGCACGGATGTTGGCGTAATCCGTCAATAGGGTTTTCTTTACAACGCCCTTCTTGGTTGCCATTACGATGTAGTGCGCGTCATCGAACTCACGCACGGCCAGCGTGGCTGAAATACGTTCGTCCTTCTCCACCGGCAGAAGATTCACCAGCGCCTTGCCACGCGTAGCGCGCCCGGCCTGCGGTACTTCATACACCTTCTTGCGGAACACGCGGCCGCGATCCGAGAAGAACAGCAGATAATCATGCGTCGAGGCAGTCATCAGCTGTGCCACGAAATCCTCGTCTTTGGTCGTCATGGCCGTCTTGCCCTTGCCTCCACGCCGCTGCGCACGATACAGGGACACCGCATTACGCTTGATGTAGCCCTCATTGGAGATGGTCACCACCATATCCTCTTCGGTAATCAAATCCTCCACCGACAATTCAGCGGTTTCATCCATGATCTCCGAACGGCGCGCATCGGCGTACTGATCGCGCACCGCCTGCAACTCCTCAACAATCACCTGCATCAACAGTTTCTCATCGGCCAGAATCGCCTTCAGCCGTCCGATAGTGGCCTGCACCTCATCAAACTCGGCCTTGATCTTGTCGCGCTCAAGCCCGGTCAAGCGCTGCAAACGCATGTCCAGAATCGCTCTGGCCTGCAGCTCGGAAAGACCAAAGGTGCTCATCAGGCCATCGCGTGCCTCTTCTGCAGTCTGGCTGGCACGAATCAGCTTGATGACCTCATCGATACGATCCAGTGCAATCAACAGGCCTTCGAGGATATGCGCACGCGCCTCGGCTTTATCCAGTTCGAACAAACAGCGACGGGTAACCACCTGACGACGATGATCGATAAAATAATCGAGGAATTCGCGCACGCCGCACAAGCGCGGCCTGCCATCCACCAGCGCCAGCATATTGCAGCTGAAATTGCACTGCAGCTGGGTGTGCTTGTAGAGATTGTTCAGCACCACCTCGGGGATTTCATTTCTTTTCAGCTCAATGGCAATGCGCAGGCCATCGCGGTCAGATTCGTCGCGCAGATCCGAAATGCCTTCCAGTTTTTTGTCGCGCACAAGACCTGCAATATTCTCAATCAAGGTTGCCTTGTTCACCTGATAAGGAAGCTCGGAAATAATAAGCGATTCACGCTTGGTGCGCGGGTGAATCTCCACCATCGCCTTGGCACGCATGGTCACAGAACCGCGCCCGGTCAGAAAAGCCTCGCGCATACCCTTGCGACCATAAATAAAGCCACCGGTCGGAAAATCCGGCCCCGGCATGATCTGCATCAGGGTCTCATCGTCGATGCCGGGCTGCTCAATCATGGCGATGGTTGCATTGATCGATTCAGCCAGATTATGCGGCGGGATGTTGGTTGCCATGCCCACAGCGATACCCTGCGAGCCATTCACCAGCAGATTGGGGAAGCGCGCAGGAAGCACCTTAGGCTCCTGCAGGGATTCATCATAGTTAGGGGAAAAATCAACGGTATTCTTGTCAATGTCGGCCAGCAACTCGGCAGACAGGCGGCTCATGCGGGCTTCGGTATAACGCATGGCGGCCGGGGAATCACCGTCCACTGAGCCGAAGTTGCCCTGCCCGTCGATCAACATATGACGCATGCTCCACGGCTGAGCCATACGCACCATGGCGTCATAGACCGCCGTATCACCGTGCGGATGGTATTTACCGATCACATCACCAACGACGCGCGCCGATTTCTTAAATGGCTTGTCGTGAGTGCTGCCCAAATCCTGCATGGCAAAGAGGATGCGTCGATGCACGGGCTTGAGTCCGTCGCGCGCGTCGGGCAGCGCTCGTCCAATGATCACGCTCATAGCGTAATCGAGATACGAACGGCGCATCTCCTCCTCGATCTGAATCGGTACCGAGGTGTCCAGCTGTTGTTCCATATATTCTCCCGTTTTCGCCCGGCCCACACCGGTAAAAACCATCTTTATCTGCCTGCCAGGTATGGTGCCCTCGACAGGATTCGAACCTGTGGCCTACGGTTTAGGAAACCGTTGCTCTATCCAACTGAGCTACGAGGGCAAGCAAGCAGGAATTGTAACGCTAAAAGGGCCGCGCCGCACCCCTGAAAAGGGCGGGGAAATCGCTCAGTCGTAGGCAATCAGGCTATGCACGGGCACGTCCGAAATACGTTCTCTGCCACCCAAAGCTGTGAGCTCGACGACAAACAAACACGCCACCACTTCAGCACCCAGCTGACGCACCAAATCAACGGTGGCGCGCACTGTGCCACCGGTTGCCAGCAGGTCATCGACAATGATCACCCGATGTCCGGCTGACAGGGAATCACGATGGATTTCCAGCCGATCCACACCATACTCCAGCTCATAGTCTATGCCGTGCACATCGGCTGGCAGCTTGCCCGGCTTGCGCACCGGCACAAGCCCGATGCAGCCATGCTGCGACAAGCCAGCGCCGAAAAGAAACCCGCGCGATTCGATGCCGACAATGGCATCTATATCCTGAGGAACAAAATGGGCCAACTGTGAAATCGAGGCGCAAAAAGCCTCACCATTGGCAAGCAAAGGGGTGATGTCCTTGAATACGATACCAGGCTTGGGAAAATCCGGAATATCGCGGATATAATCGCACAGGTTCACCACCGGTTTTGTATCACTCATTACATCTCTCCAGATTTATCTTGTTGTCTTTGCATCATTCGGCGCAGGCTTTGCAAGGCACCGACTTGCACCTGCCGGATGCGCTCACGCGTCACGCCCATCAAACGCCCGATGGCTTCCAGCGTCCAGACTTCCTGACTACCATCCAGTCCAAAGCGCATGGAGACTACCTCACGCTCCTTGTCAGGCAACTGCACCAACCAACTTTCCAACAGGTCCGCACGAATGCTGGCATCCAGATGATCCTCGGGCAGCTGCGCATTTTCGTCCTCGGTGACATCATAAAGGGTAAAATCCCCTTCATCATGCAGAAGTATATCGGTGCTTTCGGTAAACTGACTTGCGCCCTGTAGATCGTGCACCCGCTGTTCGCTCTTGCCCAAACGTTCGGCGACCTCATGATCGGTAGGCTCGCGCTCCAACTCGCCACGCAGTTGACCCACCGCCCGCATCATGGCGTTATATTCCTTGCCG
>CAZQTO010000110.1:0-7193 GCA_964596375.1 uncultured Zetaproteobacteria bacterium
ACAATAATTCAAACGGGGTGTGGTATTGCAGCTCGGTGACAGGCTCGGAATCAGCAGCCTGAAGTTTTTCGAAAAGGCGGGTGACATGCACCCGCGGCATGGGCCTGATACTACTTGAGCTCATGCCTGAAAAATTTACTGATTCACTTCGTTAAGGGTCAGCACAGCCTTGCGTTTAACGATTTCCCCAGTCGCGGTGAATTCATCTTCCATGATCTCCACGCTACGAGCGGTGATGTTTTCGATACGTCCATTGTCACGACCGATATAACTGCCGGCGCGCACCACATAGCCTTTACCCTCAGGATCCTCAACCATAGCCGCCTTGTTAGAGCCCATCTGCATGATGGCGACCAACCTCAGCGCACCGATATCAAAGGCCTCCAGCGGCTCCGGATCATGACCGGCCCCTGCACTGCGATGGCTTTCCAGGCGCTGCTTGCTCTGTCTCTCCAGCACAGTCAGATAGGATTCGAACGGATCACGCATATTGGCGATATCAATCTCGGGAGCCTTGATGCGATGCTTTTCGCTTGCCGGCATTTGCTCCTCTGCGGCCACACCCGCATCAGCAGCAAGCGCTCCATCCTCAGCCATGGCTAAGGGCGCCACCCACAGAGCAGCAGCAAACAACGTCGCAACGGCCAATGTGCCTTTCATTCCGGACACTCCCTGAGCCATGTTCAACCTCCAAGCCTGATGGCGGATAAGCAGACGAGCCTCATCCTTGCCTTCTGCCCATGCTGGAACAGGAAAAACCCGCCGTCAAATACGGCATAAGCATCCAACAGACTCAAAAGCGGATAAGGCCGCCAATAAATGGCCCGGAAACCACGGTATCAAGCAGCACACCGGAACGCCTGATCTTCAGATCGATCAGCCGGTAACCGGCATACACACCCACTGTTGGCAAAGGTGAAAACTCCAACTGCATCTCACTGTCGAGAAAGTGATTGCCGGCATAGCCAAGATATCCTGCGCGCCCGGTCAGGCCTATAAAGTCATAAATTGCCACCCGGCCACGCGCCCCAAGGGTGGGCATAGGCAGGGTCGTGGAAACGGACTGGGCCAAACCGGTTGTTTTGTCTGTCATGCTTGATGTTGCATGCACAAACTTGACCGCAGCCTCGACACCGAGCTGCAGGCGACTGGGAAGATCATCCATATTAAGCAGATAATAGGTCAGCGATGCATCGAATACTTCCGCTTCCAGGCTGGCATGCACCGTATTGCCTGCAGCAAATGTCTGCCCGTTGTACTGCACAGCAGAACCCAGCACGCCATCGCCGCTGAATTTGATGGGGAAATAGTTCAGGGCAACGCGAACATCGCCAACCTGCAGCGCCGCCTCCACAGTCATCTGATTACTGCGGGCAAGATGCACGGATGAATCGACATTCACCGGGGTGGCTGCAAGCCCACCGGCTGCAGCGCCAAAGGAGCCGCGCGCATCGAGCGTCATATAACCGGCCTTGAGCATAACGGTCTCGTCGGCATGCGCCTTGACGGAAGACAGCAGATGCACCAGAACGGCCATGGCGATCACAAAACCCCGCCATATCAATGTCCTGGTACCCTCGCTTATCGGGTGGCTTCTCCATGTCAATGTCATATCAGCCTCCTTTGCGGGGGATTCATTCGAGCTGTGGCAAAACCTCATTGATTGCCCCATGCACTACCGTGACTGCTGTCACACACTGCTTTTAGCCGGTCGATGCGTTAGCCTTGCGCATGCGGCAAACCGGACATGCAAGCTCTGCGGAGACGACACCCCATGAATATTCTCGGTATTGAAACCTCATGCGATGAAACAGCGGCGGCAGTATGGCATTCGCCGGCAGGGGAGCGCGGCCACATCATTGGAGAAAAAGTCGCCTCGCAAATCGAAACCCATGCCCAATTCGGCGGTGTGGTCCCCGAGGTTGCCTCTCGCGAGCACCTTGCCACCCTGCCAGGGCTGGTTGAAGAGGTGCTGCATCAGGCCGGTCTTGCATGGCCGGATGTGGACGCGATTGCCGTCACCGCAGGACCCGGCCTGATGGGGGCGCTGCTGGTCGGCACAGCGTGGGCGCGCGCCGCAGGCTGTGTGAACAACATCCCGGTACTGCCTATACACCACATGGAAGGACATCTGCTGGCACCGGGGCTCGATCACGAACTTCCCCCGTTCCCCTTCGTTACCTTGCTGGTATCCGGCGGTCACACCCTGCTGGTGCAGGTAGACGGCATTGGCCGCTACGTGCAACTGGGTCAGACCATCGATGACGCCGCAGGCGAATGCTTCGACAAATCAGCCCGCCTGCTCGGCCTGCCTTATCCGGGAGGGCCTGCTATCGCCCGCCTGGCCGAAGGCGGTGATGCGAAGCGCTTCACCCTGCCGAGACCGATGATGAACCGGGACAACCTGGATTTCAGCTTCTCAGGCCTGAAAACAGCGGTGATGTATGCCGTGCGCAAAATAGATGACATGGACGAGCAGACATGCGCCGATATGGCCGCCTCCGTCGAGGCTGCTATCTGCGAGGTACTGGTTGGCAAAAGCATCCGCGCCTGCCTGCAAACCGGCAGCAGGCATCTGCTGATTGCCGGCGGGGTGGCTGCCAACCGCACCTTGCGTCGTTTGCTTGAGACCCAGGCAGGGGGGGAAGGGATTGAGGTGCATCTGCCTCGCCCCGAGCACTGCACCGACAACGCCGCCATGATCGCTTACGCTGCGGCACAAAGAATGGAACATGGAATCGCCGTAGCGGAAAACTGGGATGCCCGACCACGCTGGCCGCTTGAGGAACTAAGCAGTAATTAAAAAAACAGTCCGGATTCTATACGATCCGAACTGCCTGATTTACAACTCGGTACCCCAATCGCCTGGCAGGTTCTGGGTAATATCTTCCGCCTTGGCATCCGCGGCCGCGCTCGCAGCTGCGCCACCCTTTGATCGGTACTGCATCTTGCTCTGGGAGCCGACAGCATAGACCTTCGTCCCCTTGGCATGCCCGGTAAAACCGATGAAATCGGTGCCGGTATCGAACCCTGAGCTTGGGTCTGCTCCCGTTACGGGGAAAACACCGACCACATAACCGACGCCGGAAGGCACGGTGGTTCCGGGGAGAATACCGGTTGGCCCCGGCCCATCGCCGGCAGGGGTTCCAATATAGACCTGGCCGTTCAACCAGTAATTGGATTCGGCGCTGTAAATGAACTGAACATAGGAAATAGCGGCAGAATTAAAGGCCCTGCTCCGATACTCACTAAATGCCGGCAGGGCGATGGCCGCCAGAATACCGATGATGGCGATGGTCACCATCAGCTCAATGAGTGAAAACCCCCGATTACCCTGCTTTGATGCCAACAATTTCATGGGCGGACTCTCTTCAGAAACAGATTCGGCGCTCTGTAGTCAAGCTTGTAACCCTTTTCCAGGCGTGGAAGCTGCCTGATATAGTCGGGAACCAGTTCATCCAGCGTGCCTGGAGGCTGATTCACGCTGCGAATGTATTGTTCCAGCGCGACCTGCACAAGCAGGCCCTGCTCAAAGACCTTGATTTCATCCTGATAGCGGGCTTTCTCTGCCTCATCGTTACTACTGGCCTGCATCCCTTTCAACCAGATAAGACCGCTGCGAATATTGCCGCCCTCGGCAGCCAGCAGGCTGGCCAGATAGCCAATCCAGCGCGGAGCACCATCAATCTGGCTGGCTATGCGCAGGACTTCCGCCGCCTTGGCAGGCCGATTCAGATAATGGGCATAATTAAACCCCTCGAAAAATGGCAGCGCCACCACATTGGGCAGGGCGATTCGTCCCTGCTGCATAATCCCGTTGGCCATGGTTGTATATTTTATACCCCTGTGCGCCAGTACACCCTCGCTGCGATAGTAGATATCCAGCATGCTTGGATGAAGCCGCTGCATGGCTGTGAAGTGCTGCCCCATCACCTCAAGATTCCCTTCATCCGGCATAATGCTCAAACCGCCATAATAGACGGCAGCCTTGATGAACAGGGCCTCGGCAATAAACTGCCTCAGATAGCTGTGCCCAACCATCTCAAGAACCGGTGTTGGCAATGCCGGCGACAGATTTCTCTCATCATGGGACATTTGTCGGTCTGCGGCAAAAAAAAGCATGGTGTATGCAGCAATCAGCAAAGGCAGAAGCAAATAAACAGCCCGCCTCAATATCATAAAATATCCCTGCGCTGATAGACAAGGCAGGCGAGAAACAGGATCAGCACCATATAAAGGCCCATCAGGGAAAATGGCAGCCATGCCTGCATGCCGATAAAGGTCTCGATCCCCGCATGACTTAATACGGCATCCTTCAAATCCAGTGCACCAAAATTCGGGAATAGCATCCCCATACCCTGCAACACGGCAACCATTCCCTGATCCGATGCATTGCCACCTTGCGCCTGGCTCATCGAAGCCCTGACCACAGGAAGGCCTGAACAAATCAGGGAATAGGCCAGCGTTATCAGCATCACCGGAAAAGCACCCCGAATCACTGCGGAAATGAACATGGCTACGGCCAGATGGACAAGCAACACAAGCTGCAGAGCAGCCCACGCCACACTGAAATGCAGTCCTGAAAACACCGGAAAATACGCCTCTCCAGCCAGCGATCTGGCCCATAGCAATTCAACCGCTGCCAGCCCCCCCAGCAACATCTCAAAACACAGCAGCAGGAGTGCCAACCCCGCCATCGTTCCCAGCACATATTCGCTGCGCGAAATCGGGCGTGCCAGAATGCTGTCGATGCTGCGATGATCCTCATCCCAGGCAATCGCCTGAACCGCATAAAAAAGGATAAAGATCATGCCGGCGGCAAACATGATGGTGAACTGGAAGTCACTGATCACCCGGCCCAGATCGTGGCCGAAAAAATCCATGAACAGAATGCCGAACAGCTCAAACAACAGTGCAAACACGCACAGACCCCAAACGGCATTGCGCCTCAGGCCATTAAGGAATGTGATGTAGGCCAGCGCCAAAATACGGTTCATGGCTGATACCCCTTCACCAAGCGGACAAAGGCTGTCTGCAGGTCTTCCCTTCCCTGCCTGACGCCGATGACCTGCTCCGCATGCTGTTGCAACATGGTCGCCAACTTCGCCTCACTGCCTGCCTCCAGTTTGCGCCCATCACGCATGCTCACGACTGAGCCTGATGATGCTGCACACAGATCGACGATAGCGCCGGCATAAAGGAGGTTTCCCTGATGCAGGATGGCCACCTGATCGGTGATGCGCTCAACATCATCAAGCAGATGCGAGCAAAACAGGATGCTTTTTCCCTGAGCTCGAAGATCATGAATCAGACCGATAATCTCGGCGCGACCGATCGGATCAAGGCCGGACATCGGCTCATCCAGAATGAGCAGTTCGGGATCGTGAATCAGTGCCGCCGCAAAGCTCGCCCGCTGCTGCATCCCCTTGGAGTATTCGCTCAACCTGCGATTGCGGACTTCCCATATGCCAAGTCGCTGCAGCAGGATTTTCGCCCGTTCGGCAATCGCCTTTCTTGGCATATCGCAGCAACGCCCGGCAAAATGCAGCAATTCCATACATGTGAGATTGGCCGGGAAACTGGAGGTCTCCGGCAGATAGCCGATATGCCGGCGCAGGCTTGGGGAACTTTTCTCCTCACCCATGACGAAAACCTTACCCTGATCCGGGCGCATATAACCCATAATCAGGCGGATACTGGTGCTCTTACCTGCCCCGTTCTGACCGATCAGGCCAAGGGTTTGCCCTCGTCCAAGCGCAAATGAAACACCTTTCAGGGCATGCTGGGCCGGGGAGCGGTTGATTTGCTTCGGGTATGTTTTATGAACTTCATCAAAACGAATCATGCTCGGATTCAATCATGCCTCAGCTGATAAAAAAAGGGGGAGCCTACAAAGGCTCCCCCTAAACTCAGCGTCGACAGAAGTCGGCACGTCTTACATGGCCGTGTAGCCGGCTGCTTCAGCATCCAGATCAGTGGCTGTACCTGTTCCGCCCGTTGCAGCCACAGGCGCAAAGGCTGTACCTACAGCTACGGTCAACTGATAGGTGCCGGACTGATCGGTTTCAGCAGCATAGGATTTGTCTCCGCTTGCATGCTGAGCTGTAATAGTCGCATATTTGGCACCGGCGATTGCATCTACAACAGCCTGCAAGGTAACGTTCTTACTGATGGCCACAGGCGCCGCCTCACCAGCAGTACCGGTAGCGATATCACCATTGGTACTAACAAGTGGTACACCAGCCGTCACACCTGCGGTTCCTGAAACGGCAGATGCACCATACTGCTGATAATCAGCATACACGGCTTCTTCCGCCAGGCGAGCAGTATTCAGATCGGATACGGCTGCTGAGTTGAATGCACGCTGGCGATAGCTGGCGAACTGCGGAATGGCGATAGCCGCCAGAATGCCGATAATGGCCACCACAATCATCAGCTCGATGAGTGTGAAGCCCTTTTCTTCTTTGTTATAAGTCAGTTTAGTAATCATTTCGTTTCTCCTTTTTTTCCTTCCCCGGGATTCCTTGAATTCGGTCAAGGCTGATGGTGCACGATAGCGAGAGTACAAAGCAAGCCCTGTGAGCCCTATCACACAGCGCTACACAGCATCCGACAGCGAGAAGTAATTAGAGAGCATTTGTATCGCCTTGTCACGCGCCAATCGAAATGTCTTGGCAAGCTTTGCCACAAAGCCATCAAACCGGACTTACCATGCAGAAAAACCTTCGCCGCGATATTGCAGCGATTCTGCTATATGCGCTGCTGCAAGCTTCTCATCCCCGGCCAAATCGGCAATCGTGCGTGCCACCTTCAGAATGCGGTGATAGCTGCGCGCCGACAGGGAAAACCGCTGCATTGCCGTATCGAGCAATATGGCACCATCAGCATCCGGATGTGCATACCGCTCAATCTGCTGCTGGCTCATGCGGGCATTCACCCCGCCATCGCCAAGCCTGTCGTACTGCCGCTGACGCGCAGCCAGCACGCGCATCGCCACATCGCGTGAACTTTCTCCCGGCCGCATGCGTGCAAGCTCATCCTTATCCACCGGCGGCACATGCACATGCAGATCGAAGCGATCCAGCAAGGGGCCGGAGATGCGCTGACGATAGCGATTGATCTGCGAGGGAGAGCAGGTACAGGCGCGTGTTGGATGCCCAAGATAACCGCAGGGGCAGGGATTCATCGCCGCC
>CAZQTO010000111.1:0-6962 GCA_964596375.1 uncultured Zetaproteobacteria bacterium
CAGCACCTGGGAAATGATATCGGGCGGGGTCAGAATCGCTGCGGCAATAAAGGCCCAGACAATCACATACCGTCGCTGACCGGCAAGCCGATCCGGCGTGGTCAGGCCGAGGCGCACGGCCAGCACAAGAACAATCGGAATCTCAAAGCTCAGCCCAAAGGCAAACAGCAGCTTCATAAACAGCGACAGATACTCGCGCACCGCAGGCATGGCATGAATCTGATCGGTGGCAAAACCAAGGAAGAACTGAAAGATAAGTGGAAAGACGATGTAGTAGGCAAAAGCCCCGCCGATGACAAACAACACAACGCTGCCGGCTACAGAGAAGGAGAAAAGCCGCCGCTCATGGCGGTACAAACCGGGCGCGACGAAGGCCCAGACCTGATAAAATGTAATCGGCGAGGTGAGGAACAGGCTGCCCAGCAGGGCAATCTTCAGGTAGGTGAAGAACACATCCGGAGCACTGAGAAATATCATCGGGGTGCCGGCAGGCAGGGCGGCAAGCAGAGGTGCTGCCATAAAATTAAATACCGGCGCCGACCAGTTCATCAGGATGGCAACGCCCAGCAGATAAACCCCGCCGGCGATCATCAGGCGGCGACGCAATTCTCTCAAATGCGGCAGCAAGCCGCCTTGCACCTCGGTCATCAGTCGGGCTTGACCTTGTCGACCGGGCTCTCCTCAGCTTCATCATCCGGCATGTGCACTGCTTCGCCGATCTCACGCGCAGTCACGTGAATGCCGTCCAGGCCCTGCTCCACCTGTGCCTGTGCATCCTTGAGCGGTGTTGTGATGGCAGCCGTTTCCTTGCTCAGTTCACTGCGCAACTCGCTGACCCAGCCACGACCGCTACGCACCCAGCGTCCGACCTGACCGAGAAACTCCGGCATGCGCTCGGGCCCGACCACTAAAAATAGCAGCAGCCCGATGAGAATCAGTTCAAACAGCCCGATATCGGGCATGCGATACCCCTATTCCTTCTTATCTGCGGCTTCATCGGCCGACTTCTCGGCCGGGGCATCATCATTCATGGTCTTGCGGAAGTTGCTGATCCCCTTGGCAAGTCCTGCACCAAGTTGAGGCAGCTTTCCGGCACCAAACAGCAGGATGACAATCAGCAGTATGAGCAACAGCTCCGTGGTTCCAAGTCCAAACATAAGTATCCTCTCCTCACTCCCTTCTTGTGCATAACATCTTCCATGCAGAAGGGCTTTCGCTGCGGACTCTATCTCAAAGGGACAAAACAAAGCCAGTCGAAGCAGCATCCGCCGTTCATTTTCAACAACAATGAATTCATGCTAAAAATCAAGCAGTTAGATGAGAAGCGGGCAAGCACACCTGATACATCCCCTAGCAAAAGACTCAAGTATACGAATTCATTGTATTTTTTTATTCGTCTCCTATAATCCAGAAAAAATTTCAGGTGGTCCCTTCATGCCCAAATATAAACGCTTCTCCGACACCTCGGTCAGCGAAAAAATCCTCGATACCATGTTTCTGATTACCATCGGCATTGGTTATCTTTTTGCCCTGCTCAACCTCTACTACACCCATCAGGGGCGCGACGGAGAGCCCGGCCTGTCGGTTAATGATGTGGTCATTGCCTACCATGGCAGTCACAACCAGACACGTCTGGGTGCCGCCATCAACGGCCCGATGGCTTCCAATCTTCCGAACGACGCAGCCAAGGAAATTATTCTCGACTGGATTAATAACGGCGCCAAAGAAGACGCCTTCAACGAAAAGGTCAAGCCGATCATGGATGACAACTGCATTATGTGCCATTCGGCGGAAAGCGGCATGTCGATTCCCGACTTCACAGCCTACGCGAATGTTGTCCAGCTAACCAAAACAGATACGGGTGCCACCATCCCGGCCCTGGTGCGTGTATCGCATATTCACCTGTTCGGTATCGCCTTCATTCTGTTCTTTGTCGGTCGTATCTTCCTGCTCTGCGAGATGAATGTGACGCTCAAACGCACCTATGTCGCCCTGCCCTTCATCTTCCTGCTGCTCGACATCTCGTCGTGGTTTATTACCAAGATCATTCCTGATTTTGCCTATGTCGTGGTTGCCGCCGGTGGATTGGTCGGCACAACCTTCGGCCTGCAAATTATAATCTGTATCTATCAGATGTGGCTTTATAAGCCGAAGTCAGTCCCGATTGAGATGTAGAGAGGGCATAAAATAGACCCATAGGGGAGAGGCTGCACCTGTTGCCCTTCCACCAAGAGTCTAGAATCACTCCATCAAAAGTGGAGTACACACCAAAGGAGTAAACTATGAAAAAAACATTTGCCATTATGATCGCTGCCGCCTGCCTCGGCCTTGGTTCCCAGGCCGCCATTGCCGGCCCGGACGGCGCCAAGATTTTCAAGAAGAAATGTGCCATGTGCCATGCGATTGATAAGAAGAAAACCGGCCCTGCAGTCAAGGACATGAACAAAGATGCTGCTGTCCTGAAAGCTATGGTAGAAAATGGAAAAGGAATGATGCCCGCCTTCGGCGCAAAGAAGAAACTGGATGCTGAAGAGATTGATGCCGTCGTAGCCTATCTGGTATCAAATCAGTAATTTATAGCGGTTTCTCTGTGCACATAAGCTGCATAGCGCAAGCACCTCTTGCGCTATGCAGTTCTCTGGTCAATAGTTAGGTCTGAGATTTCAGAGGAAGGAGAGTATTTATGCAACACAGGTTTATACTTGGGGCCCTAGTTGGCCTGTTGATCATGCCGGCGCTGGCCTCGGCATCCGATGACATCGATGGCAAGGCCCTTTATGCCAAGAATTGTGCATCCTGTCATGGCGCAAATGGTGAACCCACAGACATGGGCAAGAGCCTTAAGCCTTTCCCGGCGCGCAACCATCGCGCCATTGCAAACTATGTGGAACGTGACGAACTGCGCCGTATTATCACCTACGGTGTTGAAGGCACAGCCATGACACCGAAGAAATACGCTCTTGATGCCCTCGAGATTGAGGCTGTCATCGATTACATCCAGACCTTCGAGTACACCCCGGACCTGGCCAACGGTAAAAAGCGCTTCAAGGCTGTTTGTATTTCGTGCCATGGCGCGGATGGACGTGCGCAGACCGGCGTTGGAGCCAAGAACCTGGTGTATTCCAAGCTTGATCTGAAAGGCATTGTGCACACCATGCGCTACGGTCGCCCCGGTACACTGATGACCAGCAAGCGTCACCAGCTGAGTAATCGGGATATCGCCGATATTGCCAATTATGTGTACTCCCTTCGCTATCTGGCCAATCCGGCAGCAGGTAAGAATTTGTATGCCAAGAATTGCACCTCCTGTCATGCAACGCCGGGGGATATCAAGTTGATCGGCAATGCTGCGGCAACTCAGACTATTGCTGATCTGGATGACCGCCTTCTGGATCTTCGCATCCGTCATGGTCGCCATGTGGACCGTGCCGGCACGAAGGTTGCGCACCTCTCCGACGATAACATTCAGGATCTGATCGCCTATATCCGCCACGAAGTGAAATAATTCGTCGAATCAAACTTACAAGAAAAAAGGCCGGGATTTCCCGGCCTTTTTTTATTTCCCCGTGACTATTTCTCCCTGACAGGGGCAGTTCGCAGACACGCCACCTACAAACGCAGCGCATCCTCAAGTTGCAGGGACTTGCCGTTCACTGCTTCAGCAGGTGCAAGCAGCAGGCGCAGAAAGCCTTCAGTCGCGACATCGGGGCTTGGCACCTCATTGGGATGCATACCCCCATAGGCACGCTTAAACAACGTGGTGCGCATCTTGCCGGGATTGAGCGTGACAAAACGGTACGGTTTGTCGGGCTGCTCGGCGAACCACATGGCGGCAGAATAAGCCAGCGCGCGCTTGGCCATGCCGTAGCCATGCCAGTTGGGAAGGTCCTTTTCCAACATATCGCAACTGGTGAAAATGACCGTTGCAGCTTCGGCGCGGCGAAGCAAAGGCAACATAATCTGGGTAAGCAGATTCGGCGATGTCAGATGGATGTCGAGCATTTTCCTGAAATCATCCGCTTTCACATACTGCAGGGGTGTACAGCGATCCAGGGACCCCGCACAGTGAATCAGCCCATCAAGATGCGGGACCTGATCCTTCAGGCTCAAAAACAGCTTGCCGTAACCATCAAACTTGAGCAAATCAAACGGGATGCACAGGCAGCGCCCGCCAGCCTTCTCCACCAGTGCCTGGGTCTCGGAAAGAGCCTCGGCATCACGCCCCAGGGCGATCACGTTGGCCTTTAAGGCACCCAGTGCCACACAGATGGCCCGTCCCAGTCCGGAGGATGCTCCGGTAACCATGATGATGGATGTATCGTTAATGACTTTGCTCATGTGCGTGCTTCCCCGATGATAAATAAGTGCTTCAGACGGTATTCCGGCGGACGACAATCACGCCGGCCAGCAGATCGTGCAATGCCTGCCTCTTTTCAGTCAGAGCAAGGCAAACGAGACTGATAAAGGGCAACAGTGCCACGGTCGCGTAGGCGGTGTTCTGGGTTTTTCCGGTCAGCATGGAAAGCAGGATAAAGCCTGCAGCCAACCAGGTAGCCATAAGTACTGCAAAACGAATGCTGGCAGCGGCCAGGCTGGGAATATCGCCACTGTTGGCCATCACCACGGTCAAACGCCACGGACGCATGCCGGTTGTTTCACCTGTTCGTGTCCAGAAGCCAACAAAATAGGCCCAAAAAACAGTCAGGGCGAGCATGCCCTTTATCCATTGTGGCATCTCGCCAAGGCTTTGTTCCGCCATCGTAACAGGAATAAACACAAGGAATGCCAGCGCAAAGATAATGCCCAGATCGTAGAGTGCGGCGGCAAAGCGCACCATAAACCCGGCCAGCACCGCTTGCGGCCTCGCATTGTGCTCCACTGGCTGTTCTTGCTTCGTTGATCCCACAATATCTCCCGTCGTCAGCGCGTTAGAGCAACAGCCCAGGTTGCCATCTGACCATATACGGGAAAAATACCATAAGTCCCCAGGATTGCATCGGGTAAAGGTGAAGCTGCCAGCAACACCCACAACCATAGCAGCATGGCCTCCGCGGATGGGTTAAGCAGTACCCCGAAACCGGGCCAGCGCCTTGCAAGGCGGGGCAAGGCCCACTCCCCGCATAGCATGCCGGGCAATGGAAGCAGGTGAAGAAACAGCATGCATAGATTAAAGAACATCAACACCTTGGCCCACCAGTGGTGCAAGGGAGGCAGCCCCATGGCCGCCGGATGACCGAGACTCCAGGCATAAAGCAGGAAACCAAGAGCACAGAGCAGCGCATGTCCGGCCAGACGCGCAGCAGCAGCCTGCAATCCACTATCTACATAACGGGGCAAAGAGAAGATAACTGCGCGCTGAAACATGATAGCAACCAGGCATGGAAGCCAGGCGGCTCGCCAGCTCAAGGGATAGAATGCGTGCGGCATGGGCCTGGCAATCAAACGCGCCTCGAGCATGCCGACCACACTCAGCGAAATGAGCATGGGCAGAGAATAAAGAATAATTTGTCGGATAACGATTTCAAGCCAGGCTTCCACGACTACCAATCCTTAAACGAACTAATTATTTCTCACCACGATTCTTGGCCTGACGATAACGTTTGGTGGCAAAAAAACCCGCCCACCAGCAAAATGCAATAAAGGGAATCATGATTACCAACAACATCCAGTCCATCTGAATCAACCTCCAACCATACGCAAAAAAGTCATTTCTACTTAAAAGAAAGGCCCGCACAGCGGCGGGCCTTTCGAGACTAACTGCCTGATTGCTCAGGTATCAATGCTTAACGTCTTTCCAAACCTCTTTCTTGAGCAGATAAAGCACAATGGTCAGCAGAATCAGGAAAATCATGACGTATTTACCGATGGCATGCCGTTCATTCTGATGCGGATCGCCGATGAAAGTCAGGAAGGCTGCCACATCATTAGCCTGAGCCTCCAGTTCAGCGGTATCTGCTTCATCATGGCCGAGCCAAGCAAGAGGATCCGGCATGGCAATACGATGACCCGGGAAATATTCATTGTAATTACCGTCTGGAACCTCGCCTTCAGGATCAGACTCAAAGCCAGTCAGCAGTGAATACACATAATTTGCACCACCGCGTCGGGCATTGACGATCAGAGAAAGATCAGGCGGAACCTTGCCAAAAGTAACTGCGGCATCTTCCGGGCTCATATCTGTGATCAATCCGGAGGTGATCGGCTTGTCGCCACGCAGTTCATCAACAGCTTCACGGCTAAGGCCAATCTCGGGATAATCAATCAGACCCTTATAGGTGACATATTTTGCCGAATGGCAACCCATGCACACCTCGGTGAACACCGTCAGGCCGCGATTGATCTGATCGTGATCGGATGCATCAGCCGTTGCATGCTTTAAAGCCGCACCACCCTCATTGGCCTGTACGCCAAACGGAAGGGCCAAGGCAAGGGACATACATGCTACTGTAAAAAATTGCTTCAGTTTCATGTTAAATCTCCTCCGGTAGCGGCTTCGTCTTCTCGAACTTGTGCACAAAGGGCAACAAGAGGAAGAACGCAAAGTAGTATGTGGTGGCAAGCTGACCGATCAGCTTCAGTGTCGGGGTCGGTGCGGAATGACCGCAATAGCCCAGAATAATCACTGTCACGAAGAACAGATAAACCATCTGGCGGTAGACCGGGCGATAGCGTGCCGAGCGTACCTTGCTGCGATCCAGGAAGGGCAGCACAAACAGAATGGCTAGCGATGCACCCATGGCTACCACGCCCAACAGCTTGCTCTCGAAGGAGCGCAGGATGGTGTACCAAGGTGTCAGATACCAGACCGGAGCAATATGCGGCGGTGTTTGCAGATTGTTGGCCGGCACATAGTTATCCACTTCGATGAAGTAGCCGCCCATCTGCGGATTGAAGAACACCACATAGCAGTAGAAGGTCAGGAACACGCCGACGCCGAATGCATCCTTGATGGTGTAATAAGG
>CAZQTO010000112.1:0-6960 GCA_964596375.1 uncultured Zetaproteobacteria bacterium
CCGCCTGGCATAACGGGCCTGCGACCCGAGCTCCTCTTCGCTTCGCAGCAACTGGTTGTACTTGGCCATGCGGTCCGAACGTGAGGTCGACCCCGCCTTGATCTGTCCACAGGACAGGGCCACAGCCAAATCGGCAATGGTGGCATCCACGGTTTCACCCGAGCGGTGGCTCATCATGCAGTGATAACCGGCAGCGTGCGCCATGTTCACAGCGGCAATGGTTTCGGACAGCGTGCCGATCTGATTCACCTTGACCAGCAGCGCGTTGGCGATGCCCTTCTCGATGCCTTCCTTGAGAATGGCCGGGTTGGTGACGAAAAGATCGTCGCCGACCAGTTGCACACGATCGCCGATGCGATCGGTCAGCAGCTTCCAGCCGTCCCAGTCGCCTTCATCAAGGCCATCCTCGACCGAAACAATCGGATACTGGCGGCACAGCGACTCAATCAGATCGACCATGCCGGCGGAATCGAGCTTGCGCCCGCCTTCGCCGTTGAGTACATACTTGCCGTCACGGTAGAACTCGGAAGCAGCCATATCCGTGCACAGATACACATCGTGACCGGCTTTCAGGCCTGCGTTCTCGATCGCCTCAAGAATGACTGTAATGCCCTCTTCATTGGAGCCCAGATTTGGAGCAAAACCACCCTCGTCACCCACAGCAGTAATATGTCCGCCCTTCTTCAGCACGGCCTTGAGCGCATGAAACACCTCAGCACCCATTTCAAAGGCCTGAGCAAAGGAGGAGGCGCCGGCAGGCGCAATCATGTACTCCTGGAAATCGATGCTGTTGTCGGCATGCGAGCCGCCATTAATCACGTTCATGCACGGTACAGGAAGCAGATGCACATCGTTGCCGCCCAGATGGCGGAACAGTGGCAGACCATTGGCTGCAGCTTGAGCCTTGGCCACGGCCATCGAGACGCCGAGTATGGCATTGGCGCCCAGGCGCCCCTTGTTTGGCGTGCCGTCGAGTGCAATCAGTGCATTGTCCACGCCCTGTTGATCGTTGCCATTGAGGCCAATCACAGCTTTGGCAATTTCACCGTTCACATTGGCGACGGCGTTTCTCACACCTTTGCCGCCCAGGCGTTTACCGCCGTCACGCAGCTCAACAGCTTCACGCGAGCCGGTTGATGCGCCACTCGGAACGGCTGCGCGGCCGAAGGCACCTGAGGCCAGCGTTACATCGACTTCGACGGTAGGATTGCCGCGCGAATCGAAAATCTCGCGACCATGGATTTTTACTATTTCTGTCACTTACTTGCTCCTTGTAGGACTTAATGCCCACCCATTTTGTAGTTTGAAATTTGTTATTTGCCGGAAAGCTACAGGATACACCGGGTTCACAACACCAGTGACTGGCCTGCCGCCTTTGCGGCTAAAGTTTTTTTACAAGCTCATCGATTTGCTTCAACGTGCTCAGCAGGCCCTCCAAATCGGCCAGCGGCAATGAATTCGGCCCGTCGGACAGTGCCTTGTCCGGATTGGGATGTACTTCCATGAAGATGGCAGCCACGCCGGTAGCGACTGCGGCACGGGCAAGGCCCGGCACAAACTCACGATTGCCACCTGTTGCACCGCCCAGTCCACCCGGCTGCTGCACCGAATGCGTGGCATCAAACACCAATGGCGCGCCATATTCGCGCATCACCAGCAAGGATCGCATATCGGAGACCAGATTGTTGTAACCGAAGCTGGCGCCGCGTTCGCAGAGCATGATGTCCGGATTGCCTGTAGCCAGCGCCTTATCAAGCACATGGCGCATGTCCCAGGGAGCGAGAAATTGCCCCTTTTTGATGTTTACCGGTTTGCCGCAGCGGGCAACAGCATCAATAAAATCGGTCTGCCTGCACAGGAAAGCCGGGGTTTGCAGGATATCGGCAACCTCGGCCACGGATGCGGCCTGCTCGGGCGTATGCACATCGGTGATCACAGGCAGGCCGAGTTCATTTTTCACGCGTTGCAGGATGCGCAGCCCTTCATCCATGCCCGGACCGCGAAAACCATCCTTGCTCGTCCTGTTTGCCTTGTCGAAACTGGATTTGAAAATCAAAGGCACGCCGCAACGCTTGGCAATGGCCGCGATGGCAGCTGCCGTTTGCAGCGTGAAATCCTCACCCTCGATCACGCAGGGGCCGGCAAACAGCACCAGAGGCCGGTCCTGGGCAATCTCGAAATCGGCAATGCGGATGCGGTGCAGGCTCATTTAGCTTCCCGAGAATTTCCGTGCCGCACCGACAAAGCCGGCAAACAATGGATGCGGCGCATAGGGTCGTGACAGGAATTCTGGATGGAACTGACAGGCCACAAACCAGGGGTGATCGCGCACCTCGACGATTTCGACCAGTGAGTCGTCAGGCAGTGTGCCGGCAATCACCAGTCCGGCCGCCTCCAAGCGAGCGCGATAGGTGTTGTTGAATTCATAGCGATGCCTGTGGCGTTCGCGAATCTCGGTTTTACCGTATGCTGCATGCGTGTTCGTACGCTCGATAACCTTGCAGGGATAGCCGCCCAGCCGCATGGTGCCACCAAGGTCGTCATCGCCCGTGCGCAGTACCCGCTCGCCTTCCTGCTCCCACTCGGTCATCAGAGCGATGACCGGATTTGCCGGCGTCTCATCGAATTCACTGCTTGTGGCACCCTCGATACCGGCGACATGACGTGCAAATTCGATCACCGCCATCTGCATGCCCAGACAGATACCCAGATAAGGAACACCGTTTTCGCGGGCAAACCGGATTGCGGCAATCTTGCCTTCCGTGCCGCGTTCACCGAAACCACCGGGAACCAGAATACCATGCGCGTCTTTCAGGATATCCGTGCCATCACGCTCCAGCGATTCGGCATCCACATACACAATCTTCACCTTGCAGTCGTGATTCAGTCCACCGTGAAACAAGGACTCGTTGACCGATTTATAGGCATCGGCCAGTTCGACATACTTGCCCACCATGGCGATGCGCACCTCGTGCGTGGCATGGCGAATGCGGTGACAGATATCCACCCAGAGCGCCAGATCGGGCGCCTCATTCGGCAGGCCGAAGTGCTCCAGCATGGTGGCGCCAAGGCCGCCCTCGCAAAGCGTTAACGGCACAGCGTAGATGGTATCCACATCCGGCGCTTCGATCACAGCTTCCTTATCCACATTGCAGAACAGGGCGATCTTGTCTTTCTGCGACTGCGGGATTGGTGTTTCGGTGCGGCACAGCAGCACATCCGGCTGAATGCCGATCTCGCGCAGCTTCTGTACGGAGTGCTGCGTCGGTTTGGTTTTTATTTCCCCGGCCGAGGCGATATAGGGCACCAGGGTAAGGTGCATATAAGCTGTTCGTTTGCGTCCCAGATCAAAACGAAGCTGGCGAATGGCCTCAAGAAATGGCTGCGATTCGATATCGCCGACCGTGCCGCCTATTTCAACAATAGCGATATCCGGAGAGTCCGCGGTGAGCGACAGAATCGCATCCTTGATGGCATTGGTGATATGCGGAATCACCTGCACCGTGGCACCGAGATAATCGCCACGCCGCTCCCTGCGGATCACCGATTCATAAATCCTGCCGGTAGTGAAATTGGATCGCTTGGACATGGTGGCATGCGAGAAGCGCTCGTAGTGCCCCAGATCAAGGTCGGTTTCCGCCCCGTCGTCGGTGACAAACACTTCGCCATGCTGAAACGGGCTCATCGTGCCGGGATCGACATTGATATAGGGGTCCAGCTTCTGCATGGTCACGGTAAGGCCGCGAGCCTCAAAGAGGGCAGCCAGCGATGCGGCGGCAATGCCCTTGCCAAGCGAGGAAACAACCCCGCCGGTGACGAAAACGAAACGTGTATTTGGTTTAGTCATGACGGGCGGGGAAGCTAACCGAACAGTGTGTCATCTGCCACATCAGGAAGAGGGTTTTTTTCATGAGCATCATTCCCATCAATCCACCCAACGGCGGGCATTGCGGAACATGCGCAACCATGGCCCGTCCTCGCCCCAGGCCTTCTCTCCATGATCGTCGGGATGCCAGGAGTATTGCACTGTGCGGAACAGTCGTTCCGGGTGCGGCATCATGATGGTGAAGCGGCCGTCGGCGGTGGTAAAGCCGGTCAGGCCATCCGCCGAGCCGTTCGGGTTGTGCGGATAGGTCGAGGCCGGGGTGCCATCCGGGCCCAGATAGCGCAGGCAGGCTGCCGCATTCCGGTGCTGCTCAGGTGTGTCGAACACCGCCCTTCCCTCCCCGTGTGCCACCACCAGCGGTAGTTTCGAGCCTTGCATATCGCGCATAAACAGGGATGGCGAACCCAGTATTTCAACCTGCAACAGTCTTGCTTCAAATTGTTCCGAGCGGTTGCGCTCAAAACGTGGCCAGTGATCGGCCCCCGGAATCAGTGATTTCAGCGCGCTCATCATCTGACAGCCGTTGCATACACCGAGTGCAAAAGAATCGGGGCGTTGGAAAAAGGCCTCGAATTCATTGCGGGCGCGCGGGTTATACAACACCGAGTTGCCCCAGCCACGGCCGGCACCAAGCACATCGCCAAAGGAGAATCCGCCGCAGGCGGCCAAGCCCTGAAAGCCATCCAGTTGCAGGCGGTCTTCAATGATGTCGGACATATGTACATCGACGCTGTCAAAGCCTGCCCGATCAAAGGCGGCCGCCATCTCGATCTGACCGTTAACGCCCTGCTCGCGCAGAATCGCCATGCGTGGACGGGCGCCGCCGATATAAGGGGCGCAGATGTTTTCGGTCGGATCAAAGCTCAGCTCGGTATGCAGCCCGACATCATCCTTATTGGCAATCGCATCGAAACCTTCACGGGCACATTCCGGGTTGTCGCGGATTTCCTGCATGCGGTAGCTGGTTTCAGCCCAGGTCTGATGCAAGTCCTGCACATGGGTGTCGATCAGGCCGCCGCTGTGCCCATGTATGAACACCAGACCATCCTTGCGCGGATGTCCGATGATATGCGCCACATGTGCCAGGCCGGAGACGGCCAGATGTGCCAGTACCTTTTCGCGCTGGTCGCGCCGGATCTGAATCACAGCCCCCAGTTCCTCGGCGAATAGGATGCCTGCCTCATCGTGACCCAGGGCATCAAGGTGAATCGTCAGGCCACAACGACCGGCAAAGGCCATTTCGCATAGCGTGGCAAAAAGCCCGCCATCGGAACGGTCATGATAGGCCAGCAGCAGGCCCTCACGGGACAGGCTGCGAATGCCGCTGAAGAACGCCTTGAGCAGATCAGCATCATCCACATCGGGGGTGATCTCGCCGGTGGCGCCGAACACCTGTGCCAGGGCCGAGCCGCCGAGGCGATGTTGCCCTTTGCCCAGATCAAGCAGAATCAGATCGGTATCTCCCTGATCCATGCATAGTTCAGGTGTCAGGGTTTGGCGCGCATCGGTGACCGGTGCGAAGGCCGAGATATTCAGCGATACCGGGGAAATCATCTCACGGCGCTCATTAGCCTTCGTACCATCGGACTGCCCTTCCAGCACCGACCAGACACTCTTCATGGACAGCGAATCCTTGCCGACCGGAATCGAGATGCCGAGTGCCGGGCAAAGCTCAAGCCCCACGGCACGCACGCTGTCGAACAGTCGTGCATCCTCGCCCGCATGCCCGCATGCCGCCATCCAATTGGCCGACAATTTTACATCGCCGAGGCTTTCAATGTCGGCAGCCGCGATGTTGGTGATGGCTTCGCCAACAGCCATGCGCGCAGCCGCCGGCGCATTGAGCACGGCAATCGGGGTGCGCTCGCCCATGGCCATGGCCTCGCCCGCAAAGCCTGCATAATCGCGCAGGGTGACCGCACAGTCGGCCACCGGAACCTGCCACTTTCCGACCATCTGATCGCGTGCCACCAGCCCCGTCACTGAGCGGTCACCGATGGTAATGAGGAACTCCTTGCCGGCCACGGCAGGCAGGCGCAACACGCGCAGTGCCGCCTCGCCAATATCTATCCTTGCGGTATTCAGGGGGGTGTTAACGGCGGCCAGCCGTTGGACATCGCGGCGCATTTTTGGCGGTTTGCCGAGCAGTACATCCAAGGGCAGGTCAACCGGCTTGTTGCTGAAATCGGGATCTTCAACCAGCAAGCGCCGCTCATCCGTCGTTTCGCCGAGCACGGCAAACGGGCAGCGCTCGCGCTCGCAAATCTCGTGGAAATGATGCAGATCGTCCTTGCTGATAGCCAGCACATAGCGCTCCTGCGCCTCGTTACACCAAATCTGCATCGGGCTCATGCCCGGCTCCATATTGTGCACCGCGCGCAGATCGATCCAGCCGCCCTGATGTGCATCGTTAATCAATTCCGGTACGGCATTGGACAGTCCGCCGGCACCGATGTCATGGATAAACAGGATCGGGTTCTTATCGCCCATTTGCCAGCAACGATCCAGCACCTCCTGACAACGGCGCTCCATTTCCGGATTGCCGCGCTGCACTGAATCGAAGTCCAGCGATTCGACATTGGCACCTGCATCCATGCTCGATGCTGCTCCGCCGCCGAGGCCGATGAGCATGGCAGGCCCACCGAGCTGGATAACCAGCGAGCCCTCGGGAACCTCGCTCTTGTGGATATGTCGCGCATCGATATTTCCCACGCCGCCGGCCAGCATGATCGGCTTGTGGTAGCCATAGAGCACGCTCTCATCGGCCTCGCCGACCTGCTGCTCATAGCTGCGGAAATAGCCGCACAGGTTCGGGCGACCGAATTCGTTGTTGAAGGCGGCGGCACCGATCGGTCCTTCCAGCATGATATCCAGTGCCGAGGCGATGCGTCCGGGCTTGCCGAAATCTTTCTCCCAGGGCTGTTCAAAGCCGGGGATACGCAGGTTGGATACGGCAAAACCGCATAGCCCCGCCTTCGGCTTGCTGCCGATGCCGGTCGCGCCCTCGTCGCGAATCTCGCCTCCCGAACCAGTGGCAGCGCCCGGGAATGGCGAAATGGCGGTCGGGTGATTGT
>CAZQTO010000113.1:0-6818 GCA_964596375.1 uncultured Zetaproteobacteria bacterium
GGTGGGCATTCCTTGGCCGGAATGGTTCCGGTGTGCATGGCTTCCTTTGGCAATGGCCGCTATCCTTGCCCGCCAAATTCTGTTGCGTCGGTTCATATTGGAGCTTAGCTGTGTCTGAAGAAAAAAAATTCGACTACAAATCAACGGTGTTTCTACCGACCACCGATTTCCCTATGCGCGGCAACCTGCCGCAGGCCGAGCCGCAACGCTTGGCCAAGTGGGAAGAACAGGGTCTTTATGCTGCGATTCGTGCCGCGCGCAAGGGTGCACCGAAGTTTGTGCTGCACGATGGCCCACCCTATGCCAACGGCAGCATCCATATCGGCCATGCGGTGAACAAGGTGCTGAAGGACATCGTGGTGCGTTCGCGCTCCATGATGGGCTTTGATGCGCCCTATGTTCCGGGTTGGGATTGTCATGGCCTGCCGATTGAGCTCAAGGTTGAAGAAGCTTTCAAGAAAAAGAAGCGCAGCAAGGAAGACATCAGCGATTCGGAATTCCGCGCTGAATGCCGCAGCTATGCGAAGGGCCAGATCGATGTGCAGCGCGAGGAGTTCATGCGTCTCGGCGTCATCGGTGATTGGCAGAATCCGTACATCACCATGGACTATCAATTCGAGGCCAACACGGTGCGCGAGATCGGCAAATTCCTGGCAAACGGTGGCCTGTACAAGGGGGCCAAGCCTGTGCACTGGTGTGTATCCTGTGCTACGGCACTGGCCGAGGCCGAGGTTGAATACGAGGATCACACCTCGCACTCCATCTATGTGAAATTCGCCGCCGGCGAGGATTTGACAGATGTTGACGCTGCCCTGACGGGTGAGGTTTCCATCGTCATCTGGACGACCACGCCGTGGACTATTCCGGCCAATCTGGCGGTTTCCGTCGGGCCGAATATTGAATATGCGGCGGTGAAAATTACCGATGCCGGTGCAAACAGCAATCTGCAGGCCGGGGAAATCCTGATTCTCGCCGAGGACCTGCGCGCCGCCACGATGAGCGCTATTGGTGGCAAGGGTGAAGTGCTTGCCCGTTTCAATGGCGCCGTATTGGACAAGCGCCGTTTTCGCCATCCTTATCTCGATCAGGATGCACCGATTCTGGTCGGTGAGCATGTCACGCTCGAAGCAGGTACCGGCTCCGTGCATACGGCTCCGGGACATGGTCAGGAAGATTACGAAATCGGCATGAAATATAATCTTCCGGCCTTCAATCCGGTGGGCGATACCGGCGTATTCGAGGCCGGCACGCCGGTGGTCGAGGGGCGCCACGTCTATCAGGCCAATGCCATCATGGTTGAGCACCTGCAACGTTGCGGCGCGTTGCTTGAAACCAGTCAGATCAAGCATTCCTACCCGCATTGCTGGCGTTGCCACAAGCCGCTGATTTTCCGTGCAACGCCGCAGTGGTTTATTTCGATGGACAAGAATGGTCTGCGCGACAAGGCGCTGGCCGAGATCGGCAAAACGACCTTCGTGCCGGAGTGGGGTGCAAAACGCATCCGTGGCATGGTCGAGCAGCGCCCGGATTGGTGTGTTTCCCGCCAGCGCAACTGGGGCGTGCCGATTACCGCTATCCGCTGTACATCTTGCGCTTCGCACAAGGTCACCACGCCTGCTGTGCTCGAAGGCATTGCGGCTAAGGTTGAGCAGGGCGGTGCGGACGTATGGTTTGCGCTGGATGTGGAGGCATTTCTTCCCGCTGGCGCCAGCTGTCCCGATTGCGGCCACAGCGAATTTGAGAAAGAAACCGATATCCTCGATGTGTGGTTCGATTCCGGTTCCACCCACGCCTGCGTGCTGGAGCAGCGCGCCGAGCTGGGCTCGCCGGCCGACTTGTATCTGGAAGGAAGCGATCAGCATCGCGGTTGGTTCCAGTCATCGCTGCTGGAGAGCGTGGGCACGCGCGGCGTCGCGCCCTTCAAGGGTGTGCTGACGCACGGCTTTGTGGTCGATGCCGGCGGCAACAAGATGTCCAAATCACGCGGCAATGTGATTGCGCCGCAGAAGATCATCCAGCAATCGGGCGCCGATATCCTGCGCCTGTGGGTTGCGGCTGCCGATTATTCCGCTGATATCCGTATCTCCGACGACATCATCAAGCAGCTGGCCGAAAGCTATCGCCGTATCCGCAACACGATTCGCTTCCTGCTCGGCAATGTGCATGCCTTCGATTCCAAGCGGGATGTTGTGCAACCGGCGGACCGAACGCCGCTGGATCAGTGGGCCAGCCATCGTCTGTCGCAGGTGGAGCATGCCGTGCATAAGGCTTATGAGGGCTACCAGTTTCACCGCATCCATCAGGAGATACACAACTTCTGCTCGGTCGATCTGGGCGGCTTTTATCTCGATGTCATCAAAGACCGGCTTTACTGCGATGCGCCGGATTCGGCTCGCCGCGCTTCGGCCCGGGCGACGCTGTTTGATATCGCCGATACCCTGATCCGGCTGATTGCGCCGATACTCCCCTTCACCGCCGAGGAGTCATGGGAATATCTGCCGCAGACCGATAGCGCCAGCATCCATCTGCAAACCTTCCACCCGGTGGCCGATGTGAAGATCGACGAAGCGGCATGGGAGGGGTTTTTTGCTGTGCGTGAAAAGGTGAATACGGCGCTGGATCAGGCCAAGAAGGATAAAATCGTCGGTTCATCGATTGCCGCGACGGTTACCGTTCCGGGATTGGATGCCGAATTTTCCAAGGCTGTGGGCGAGAGTTACGAACAACTGTTCATTGTCGCCAAAGTCGAGTCCGGCGATGAGCTGAATGTCCGTGGCGCCTCCGGCATCAAATGCCCGCGCTGCTGGAACGTTGCCGCGCCCGCCCATGCAGAGCACGACGTACACAACGAACTGTGCCAGCGCTGTTTTGATGTTGTGACCGGCGCATGAGGGTTGTTCTGTGACAAAGAGCCGCACATGGCTGCAGCTTGCCCTGTTTGCCCTGCTGCTGACGGCCGATCAGCTCAGCAAATGGTGGATCGAGCAGCAGTTGCCCTTCTTTCATCAGACGGTGATCGCAGGGTGTTTCGATCTGGTGCGGGCGCATAATTTCGGCGTGGCTTTTTCGCTGTTCGCCGACTGGTCCAGCCAGTGGCGAACCGCACTGCTGCTGGGCATCACCATCGGCATCGCAGGAGCCGTGTCCCTGTGGTGGTGGCAGGAGCGGCGCCGTGCCGGCATCACCTCATGGCTGCTGATTCTGATTCTGAGCGGTGCCGCCGGTAATATCTGGGACCGCATTCAATATGGCTATGTGGTGGATTTCGTAGACTGGTATGTGACATGGAATGGAGCCACGTACCACTGGCCGGCCTTCAATATCGCCGATGCCTGCATCTCGGTTTCCGTTGTGCTGTTGCTGCTGGTAAGCCTGAAAAAGGGATAAGCTTTAAAAAGGACCGGTTCGTTTCAGGGCGTCAGGAGGGTCGCGGCGGGCAGGGACATCAATGTTTAAGGCCGTCTCTTCTCAACTGAATGGCTTTGGTAACTATCTCGAGAACCTGGTCAAGGTCACATGGTTTCGTTAACTCAAAATCCACAACACCTTCATTCATTTCGCCTTCTTGAGCCTGAGGGTTCCACCCGGTCAGAAGTAGCACAGGCATTTCAGGATCGATGTTCTTTATATGGCTGGCCAACTCCAGGCCTGACATCCCCGGCATTGCCAGATCGGTGATGACCATGTCATAACTCCCCGTTTCAAAAAGATCCAGAGCCGCCTTGCCATTAGAAGCCAGGCCTACGTGATGCTTGTAATGGGTCAGAAGGTCGAAAAATATATCGCGAAATGTTTCCTCATCATCAACGAGCAGAATATTTGCTGCTTCAATATTGGCCTGAACAGGGATCGGACTCTTTTTTGTTTCCGGGGTTTCGGCTACTGACCGGATGGGCAGCAGGATGGTAAAGGTCGAGCCTTCTCCCTCGATGCTCTCTACGTTAATTTCGCCGCCATGCTTGGCAAGCATGTTGTAGGATAGACTCATGCCAAGCCCCGTTCCCTTATGAGCTTTGGTTGTAAAGAAGGGATCAAAAATCTGGCCCCTGACCTCTTCAGACATGCCTTTCCCATTGTCGGTGAAGGTCACTGACACCATACCTCCGGCAACTGCTGTATTAATATGGATCAGCCCCCCCCTGGGCATGGCATCCATGGAATTATGGACAAGATTTATAAAGACCTCGCGCAGTTCGGATGCATTGCCGGTTATAAGAGGCAATTGTGCAAGCGATGCCTTTACATCGATTGTAATGCCTTTGGTCTGGGCTTCGTCTTTCCATTTGCTCTTGGTGAAATCGATCACGTCCCTGATCACTTCATTGATGTCGACCATTGATAAGCGAGCGGGGGATTTTCTCACCCTGATAGAGTCCTGCAGTCGCTGTGTTATCTCGGCTCCATCCTGCGCCGCCTTCTCAATGATATTCAGCCCATTCTCCAGCAAATCAGGCTTATCCAGATGGCGTTGTAACAGCTGGCTTCTTCCCAGGATAACGCCCAGGATATTATTAAAGTTGTGCGCAACGCCGCTTACAACCTCTCCCAGAACCTTCAACTTCTCGGCCCGGATCAGCTGCTGCTCCAGTTTTTTTATTTCTGTAACGTCTCTTAACATATGCATCACAGCCGGTTGATCCCTGTATTGGATTTCCTCTGACCTGATTTCAACATCGACATGCTGCGCATCCTTTCGAATCAGGGTAAGCGCATAAGGCTGCTGATGCCTTGCAGATAAGTTCCTCGTTATGAATGTTCTGAAGGCTTTATTCTCTTTATGGAGGAAGAAATCAATGAACTTTTTACCAACAGTTTCTTCTTCCTCATATCCAATGAGCTTGTTACAGGCTGGATTAATAAATACAATTTTTTCATCCTGGACCACCAAAATAGGATAAGTGGCATTCATCACCAGGGTTTTGTATGCCTCCATTTCAAGCAATTTCTGATCCAGTTCGGCAAACCGCTCCCCTGAATTATCCAATAAATAAGCCAGAAAAAGTTTTTCCGTTTTGTCTGAACTTGTGATGATCTTTGCGCCAACTGTATACATGCCAGTAGGTTCTTTTTTACACCACATGACCTCTACGTTTAATTTAAAATCCCTTGTCTGTTCACCACCAGCCATCGTTGAATGATGTTCAGGAGCGACGATGTCCAATTCGGTTATGGATCCTTTCTCTAACTTTTTCTTACTAACAAATTGTATTCCCGATACAGAAATATCTTTGATTTGAGCCTTCAAATCCTCATGCAGACAATCCAAGCCGAGATGCAGCCGACTGTTTCTCCGTTTATCTGAACCCATTGGCCCTCCCCTTCTCATGCGCGAGCACTATTCTCAACGAACAGTATACGCACATAACGTGCCAAAATGCTGAAGCTAGCTCTGACCTCGGCTCACATAATCCGCATAGCTCATGCGGATACCATCCTCCAGCCCTGTTTGCGCCTTCCAGCCCAAAGCATGGATACGGCCAACATCCAGCAGCTTGCGCGGCGTGCCGTCCGGCTTGTCAGTATCCCAGACGACTTTGCCTGTAAAACCGACGATGTCCTGAATCATCCCGGCAAGCTGGCGGATGGTTACATCCTCACCCACGCCGACATTCAGTGCCATCTCGCCGCTGTATTCCTGTAACAGGAACAGACAGGCACGCGCCAGATCATCGACATACATAAACTCACGAAAGGGAGAGCCGCTACCCCACAACATCACGGCGGGAGCTCTTCCGGGACCTCCGGACAGAGCACCGTCGACACGCTTTAGCGCCAGCATATGCAGGATGTCGTCGGGAATGGAGCCGTAGACCTGCTCGTCGCGTTGCAGGCCTTCTATATCGCCAGATGATGCCAGCTTCGCCAGATGAAATTTGCGGACCAAGGCCGGCAGGACATGCGAGTTTTGCAGGTCGTAGTGGTCATTCTGGCCGTACATATTGGTCGGCATGACACTGATGGCATCAAAGCCATATTGCCTGCGATAGGCCTGACACATCTTAAGCCCTGCTATCTTGGCGAGGGCGTACCATTGGTTGGTTGGTTCCAGCCCACCCTCAAGCAGGTATTCCTCACGGATCGGCTGCGGCGCCATTTTCGGATAGATACAGGATGAGCCAAGGAACAATAGCTTTTTCACACCATGGCGATAGGCCGCATCAATGACATTCACCTGAATCTGCAGGTTGTCGCGGATGAAATCCGCCGGATAGGTATTATTGGCATGGATGCCGCCAACCTTGGCGGCAGCCAGAATCACATACTCCGGGCGCTCTGCCGCATAGAAGGTATCCACCGCCTGCTGGTTGCACAGGTCCAGTTCAGATGAGGTGCGCAGCAGCAGATTGTCGAAACCCTCATCCTTAAGGTGGCGCACCAGTGCCGAACCGACCAGGCCCCGATGTCCGGCCACATGAATGCGTGCGGTTTGCTGCATGGGTCTTACTCGTTGTGGCTAAGCGTGGTGTAGCCCTCGCTCTTGCACAGCTCGTCACGCTCGGCCTCGCGCAGGTCGGAGCGCACCATTTCACTGACCAGTTCGGCGAAGCTTACCTTCGGCTTCCAGCCTAGTTGCCGCCTTGCTTTGCTTGGGTCACCAAGCAGGGTTTCCACTTCGGCCGGGCGGAAATAACGCGGGTCCACTCGTACAATCACATGGCCGTGTTGATCTACACCCGTCTCATCCGCGCCCTCACCCTGCCAGGTCACCGTGATGCCGAGTTCGGCTCCAGCACACTCGACAAACTCGCGCACCGAATGTTGTTCGCCGGTGGCAATGACATAATCCTCCGGCTCGTCCTGCTGCAACATCAGCCATT
>CAZQTO010000114.1:0-6755 GCA_964596375.1 uncultured Zetaproteobacteria bacterium
CTCCCCCGCCGGACAGGTCAGCATCGGCAAGGCCACATCGGGATGCAACTCAAGGATGAGGCGACGCAGGGTATCGAACAGGGAATAACCACCCATGGCCGGCTCCAGAGCCGTAATATTGTAGCCCTCGCGCCGCAGAAACAGGCTAAACAGGCAAAGGCCTGCGCCCACCTCAAGCATGCGCGCATCAGTCCGCAAATGCGGTGCCACCAAGGAAAACGTGGCGCTCGCCTCATTGCGGAATGTTTCGAGAGTTTGCGTAATCTCGCCTGCATTGCGCTGTGTGATAACGGCCGCCTGCTGCGCAATCGACTGCACCGGCAGTTCAGCGAGGAAGACTCCAAGCCGGCTTTCCAGTTCTGATGAAATCACAGGAATATTGCTTGAACGGTGAATGGATGAACCTATAGCCGACTGGCGCGATGGCGCAGCAGATGATCGGCCAGCACCAAAGCCAGCATGGCCTCGGCAATCGGCACCGCACGGATGCCGACGCAGGGATCGTGCCGCCCCTTAGTGACAATCTCGGTTTCGTTACCGTGGATATCCACAGTCGGGCGGGGCTTGAGGATGGATGAGGTGGGTTTCAAGGCCATGCGCACATGAATCGTATCGCCATCGGAGATGCCGCCGAGAATGCCGCCGGCATGATTGGTCACAAAGCCCTCTTTGCGCATCGCATCGCCGAATTCGGACCCCTTGGCAGTAATGCAGTCAAAACCATCTCCCATCTCCACGCCCTTGACCGCCTGAATAGACATCATCGCCTTGGCAATATCGGCATCGAGCTTGTCGAATACAGGCTAGCCCAAGCCAGGCGGCATGCCATGCGCCTCGACCACCACGCCGGCCCCAATGGAATCGCCCTCTTTGCGCAGGGCATCCATGAATTCAGCCATTTGAGCGGCGGCGTCTGCATCAGGACAGAAAAAAGGATTGCGGCTGATTTCCTGCGCATCAAAACGGGCAGGCTCAGCGCAAACCGGGCCGATCTGATCCACCCACCCAAGGATGGAAACACCACTGTCGAGCAATAGTTTTCTGGCTACGGCCCCGGCGGCTACACGCATCGCAGTTTCGCGCGCACTGGAACGGCCACCGCCGCGATAGTCGCGCAGGCCATATTTCTCGAAATAGGTGATATCAGCATGGCCGGGGCGGAATTTATCCTTGATCTCGCTGTAATCCTTGCTGCGCTGATCGGCATTGCGAATCAACAGGCCGATCGGGCAACCTGTGGTCTTACCCTCAAATACGCCGGAGAGAATCTCCACCACATCATCCTCGCGGCGCTGTGTGGTGTATTTGCTCTGTCCGGGCTTGCGCCTGTCCAGGTCGGGTTGAATATCGGCCTCGCAAAGACTCAGGCCCGCCGGGCAACCTTCAACAATGGCCACCAATGCCGGGCCATGCGACTCCCCTGCCGTCGAAACACGGAAAATCTGCCCGAAACTGGAGCCTGACATGCCTTACTCGGCTCCGGTATCGCCGGCACCGATATGAAAACCGGCATCAACATAATGCAACTCTCCGGTCACTCCGGAGGAGAGGTCTGAAAGCAGATACACGGTCGTATTGCCTACCTCATCCTGGGAAACATTGCGTTTTAGCATGGCACCGCGAGCGCTTTTTTCCATCAGTTTACGGAAATCTCCAACGGCAGATGCCGCCAGTGTACGAATCGGGCCTGCTGAAACTGAGTTCACACGAATACCATCCGGGCCAAGGTCCTGAGCCAGATAACGGGTCGAAGCCTCCAGCGCCGCCTTGGCGACACCCATCACATTGTACCCGGGAACTGCACGCTCAGAACCCAAGTAGGTCATGGTCACCATGCTGCCGCCTTCTTTCATCAAAGGCGCGGCACGCTGTGCACAGGCTATAAAGGAATAGGCAGAGATATCGAGTGCCAGATGAAAATCCTCGCGGGTGGTGGTCATAAACCGGTTCTGCAGAGCATCCTTGTTGGCATAGGCAATGGAATGAACAATAAAATCGATCTCTCCCCAGCTCTCTTTCACCTTGGCAAAGAAAGCATCGATACTGGCCTCCTCGGAGACATTCATCGGTTCGATGATTTCGGCATCAAGACTCTCAGCCAGAGGTCGAACCCGCTTCTCCATCTGCTCACCGAGATAATTAAAGCCCAGAATTGCGCCTTCACGCTTGGCTGCCTGTGCTACGCCCCATGCAATCGATTTATTGTTTGCAACGCCAAGAATCAGCCCTTTTTTGCCAGCAAGAATACCCAAAGCAACCCTCCGAATCATGAATTGGCGAAAAGCTATCAGGACACAAAGTAAAGCGCACGCCTGCTTGTACCCATTGTCTTTGCAGAAAAGTCACGGGATGAACATTCAGGAACGCTCGATGGCATCCATCTCCGCATCGCTAAACCCGAAGTAATGGCCGATTTCATGAATCAGCACATGCCGGATGCAGTGCGTCACGTTCTCATTATGTTCACGACAGTAGGCCAGAATCGGTTCCCGATACAAATGAATGACATCAGGCGGGTGCCCACCGTAGCTGCTGCCGCGTTCGGGCAGTGGCCAGCCCTGATAAAGGCCGAGCAGATCCAGCGGTGACTCCAGTTGCATCTCCCGCTGCACATCGATATCCGGATAGTCGTCGGTCAGCACCACCACATTGTCGATAGCCTCAACAAAATTCGCCGGCATGGTGGCAAATGCTGCCTCTGCCAAAGCCTGAAATTCATCCGCATACATGGGCACAATGCTACGCGTCGGCTGCCACCATGAACATCGGGCTTAAGTCCAAGCCCCGCATGGCGATATTTATTATTGAAAGACAGGAAATGATGGCCTTAATGGAGGTGCCGACATGAACGTGGAATATGGCATCATGCACAATCGTCGCGGTTACTTCATCGGCCGCTGGATCATGGGGCATGTGAAGCGCATGTCTCTGGAGTATTTTCCGGATGAAAGCAGCTGTATGCAGGCGATCCAGACTCGCAACTGGACACGTCGCTCGGCCCTCTGAAGAAAGCTCAGAGTAAACTGCGAAGACCCTCGCGAAACCCCGGATAAGACAGTTCAGGTAACAATTCGGCGTGCAATAGACGGTTGCTCACCCGCTTGTTGTCGCGGAAAAACTCGAGGGCCATTGGCGACAACTGCTTCTCACCCTCCTCGGGAGTCAACAATACGGGCGGTGGTGCGCCAATCATGCGCGCCAACTCTGTCACATAATCAGCATGAGGCAGCGGCTCATCATCGGCAAGGTTAACAATGCGCCCGCAGCGCGGAGAGCGCATCGCGGCCAACAGGGCCGCGACGATATCGTCCACATGGATGCGATTGGAGAAATGCGGCGGCTGCCATTGCACAGCCCTGTAAGCGCCTGTCCGCAGACGATCAAGGATATGACGTCCCGGCCCGTAGATGCCGGCCAAACGAAAGACTTCCGCGCAAGGCAAGGTTTCCAACCAGCAACGCTCTGCTTTCAAGCGCTCCAGGCCGCGTGGACTGCCTGGATTGCACGACCACGACTCATCCACCCATGCCCCGCCCGCATCGCCGTAAACCCCGGTCGTGGAGAGATAGCCGGCCCATTTTATAAGTGTCATCCTCGGCACGATGATGGGTAACCAATCAGGCTGCGAAGCATACACTCCCTGTCCACTCCGGCTTAAGGGAATGGAATCGACTACGGCATCCACATCGGCCAGAAACGCGTGCGGCAAATCGGCAGGTGTGGCAGCCATTAACGCCTTAATACCCTGCCCGGCAAGCTCGGCTACCCGCTCCTTCGAACGCGTCGTGCCACTCACCTGCATACCCGCAGCCAGACATGCCGCCGCCAGCCTTTCGCCCACATAGCCGCAGCCGAGAATCAAGACATGTCTGATATTACCACTCATGAGCCCAGCCTAATCACTGCGCCTCAAACAGCAATTCACACCAGACACATGGCTCAGGAGTGAATATCCTTTGCGAGGGTTAAGTGTTACTTTGCGACCATCATGACAGTCAATATGAAAGCGATGGCCGGCGGCAAACTCCTGAGATGAACCATGCAGCGCTATAAAATCCTGCATCGCACCTACTACAACTTCTCCGGCCCCGTGCACCTTGAGCCACACACTCTGCGCCTGCGTCCGCTCGAGAACCATGAGCTGCGCATCGAATCCTCCAGCCTGAAGATCACGCCCACTGCCAGCCTGCGCTGGTTACGTGATGTGGAGGGAAATTCGGTGGCTATCGCCACCTTTGAAGCACCCGCCAGCCAGCTGCTGATTGAAAGCGAGGTCATCATTCAGCAATACAATGAGAACCCCTTTGACTTCCTGGTCGCGGATTACGCGACCAGCTACCCCTTTGCCTATACCCCTGAGGACTGGCTTGTCCTCTCACCCTATATGCATGCCCCCGAACCCTTGGAGAATCCCTTGCTGGCCGATTGGCTTGCGAAGCTTTGGCAGCCTGGTGAGCAGATTGAGACCTTCGCCCTGTTGCAGCGGCTATGCAGCCACATCCATCAAAACCTGGGCTACCAGTTGCGTGAAGACCCCGGTGTGCAAGGCCCGCAGGAAACCTTATCCCGGGGTACAGGCTCCTGCCGCGACTTCGCAAACCTGTTCATGGCGGCGACCCGCAACCTTGGGATGGCCGCACGCTTTGTAAGCGGCTACCTGCATGCCGAACCCTCCGCATTCAATTACGGGTCCACCCATGCATGGGCCGAGGTCTACCTGCCCGGCGCCGGCTGGACGGGCTTTGATCCTACCGGCGGCATCCTTGCCGACAGCAATCACATTGCTGTTGCGGTGGCAAGATCGCCCGAATGGGTGCCGCCCGTCGCCGGCTCCTTCGTCGGCCCTCCTGGGGTAAGCCTTGATGTGGGGGTATGGGTGAACGAGCTGTAAAACCCGCAATGTGCATGGCATAGCGTTCATGCCCACACCGGATATACTTACCTTCCATGACTACACCCTCGGAGAGCGACGTGCAGCAACCCGCCAAATTCAACACCCTGCTGGGCTATGCCCCCGGCAATGTGCCGGTATATTCTTCACATTACCCTTCAGCCGACGATACGGAATTTCCCAACCGCAAGGCCTACCGCAGTTATATCGACGGCATCTTCATGGGCTACAAATGGCAGTGCGTGGAATTCGCCCGACGCTGGCTGTATCTCACCAAGGGCTGCATCTTCGACAATATCCCGATGGCCTACGACATCTTCCATCTGCGCACCCTGCGCTCGGTCCACGATCATGCACTGCTGCCGCTGCGCTCCTTCAGGAATGGCACCAAACGCCACCCTGAACCCGGCTGCATGCTGATCTGGGAGGAGGGAGGCGAATTCGAAGAAACCGGACATGTCGCCATCGTCACCGAGGTCTTCCCGGATCGTATCCGCATCGTGGAGCAGAATGTCGACCACCATGTCTGGGCTGAAGGGCAGCATTATTCACGCGAACTCAAGGCGCACATCGCCAATGACGGCGGCTACCATATCGAATGTTCCTACGATGATGCCGCTGTTCTCGGCTGGGTGATTCAAACCGACGACGATACGCATGCCGACATCTTTTCCGACATCAATCCGGCGCTGCTCAACCTAAAGCTCGGAAGTGTCGATGCGGGCGAATCGCCGACGCCTGTGCAGGAAGAAGCCTTGAAGCCCGAAGAAAAGGCCTTTGTCACCTTCATGGGCGGCTACACCCTGACGCGCGACCCCGGCGAACAACTCAGCTATTGCCGTATGTCCGAATCGGCATTCAAGGAATTCCGTCACGCCAGCAATGAAATGCATGCCATGTTCATGCAGGCCACCGATCATGTACTGGAAAACGATGCCCTGTTGGAGCGTTTCGGCTTCCCGCGCGTACTCTGGCCGCGCCTGCGCCAGTCGTGGAACAACCGGCGCAACCATATGATTACCGGTCGCTTGGATTTTTCCGTGTCCGAGCACGGCGTGAAAGTCTATGAATACAATGCCGATTCGGCTTCCTGCTACATGGAATGCGGACAGGTTCAGGGGCGCTGGGCCGAAATGAACGGGTGTAAAGAAGGCTGGAATCCGGGTGATCACCTGCATGAAATGCTGGTCCACGCATGGAAAAAAAGCACCATCGACGATGTGCTGCACATCATGCTGGACAACGATCTGGAAGAGACCTACCACGCCCTGTACATGAAAGCGGCCATCGAGGAGGCGGGCATCCCCTGCAAGGTGATCCGGGGCTTGAGCGAGCTTGTCTGGGATGATGATGGATCGGTTGTGGACCGTGACGGCCTGCGCATCCGCTGGGTGTGGAAAACCTGGGCCTGGGAAACCGCACTCGATCAATTGCGCGACGAATGCTCCGAGGATGAGCTGCCGACGCTGCCCGATCAAAGTGCGGTGCTCCTGCATCCAAAGCCTCGCCTTGTCGATGTCCTGCTGCGTAAGGACGTTAAGGTATTCGAGCCGCTGTGGACGCTGGTCCCGAGCAACAAAGCCATCCTGCCGGTGTTGTGGGAGCTTTTTCCGGATCATCCAAACCTGCTCGACGCACAATTCAATCTGACGGCCGACCTGCGGCAGAACGGCTATGTGGCCAAGCCGATTGTTGGCCGTTGCGGCTCGAATATCAGCATCGTTGGCAGTGGCGAGCATGTCATCGAGGCCACCGACGGGCAGTTCGACAATCGCGAGCTGATGTATCAGGAATTTTTCGAGCTGCCTAACCTAGGCGGTCGCCACATGCAGATCAGCACCTTCGTGGTGGATGGTCGCTATTC